>MNDE01000168.1 GCA_001914785.1 Acidobacteria bacterium 13_2_20CM_57_17
CCGTGACACGCTCAAAATCGCGCTGCTCGTTCTTCGTTGTAAGTGTTCCAGTGTTCCGACAATTATCGCTGCCGACGATTTCGTTGAAGGCTAAGCAAGGATGGGTTGTAGCATGTATCGGCGGCTAGCAAACTGGGGAATTCGATTGAGGCGCCGGGATCAAATTTTGTGGGTAGTCTCAATACTGCTCGCTACAGCGTTAACGGTGTCCGGCATGCATGCAAAGAATGCCGCGGAATTACGCCATGGTGAAGCTGGACTATATCGGCTCATGCCGGGCATCATCCTCGGCCTCCTTACCGGGTTCCTCCTCGACAGTCCCACTGTCGTCTTGATAGTGACGATTGCGGCGAATGCGGCGGTTTATTGCTTCGTGTTCAAGGGCCTCTTTTGGTTGTACGGTAAGGCGAGTCGACGTTGAGCAGAGCGCAGTTCGTTCTTGTATTGTCGCCAATCCGGAAGTAATCCTTGGGCCCAAATGCCTTGGAAGAAGTTGCCAACTCCTGATGAGTCATGTGATCGGAGACGGCCCCACTATCCCGCGGCCGACCCTTGCGCGGCGGACCTCTTGCGCGTGATAAACTAATTTTTCGCGGAGTTCACTCTGTTGTTTTCAGGCCCGCATGGAGACCCTTTGAGTTCGTCAGTCGTCACACTCGAGCAAGCGATTCTGCGGTTTGGCCGCGAGAAACGCAACGGCCGCCGCATCGTTTTCACCAACGGCTGCTTTGACCTCCTCCATCCTGGCCATATCCGCAGCCTCGAATTGGCGCGCGAATTGGGGGATGCGCTGATAGTAGGGCTCAACAGCGACGCCAGTGTGCGCCAACTAAAAGGGGAAGGGCGCCCGGTTATCTCCGAGCGCGAGCGCGCGGAAATTCTCGCCGCGTTGGAGTCCGTGGACGCCGTCGTAATCTTCGATGACCTGACGCCGCGCGAAGTGATTGCGCGCCTGCTTCCCGATGTCCTGGTGAAGGGCGGTGACTGGCCCGGTGACCAAATCGTCGGCCGAGAAGAAGTGGAAGCCGCTGGCGGCCGCGTCGTTTCTATTCCCGTGGTCCCGGGCTATTCGACATCGGCCATTCTTCGAAAAATTCGCGAAGGCTTCGGCAAGAAGCCTCAGCCTAAAGGTGCGCGCGCCCCTCGCGCGGAATCCTGATTAGCCACGCATGATACTTCCAGCCGTCCGCGAAAGATTGGAGGCCTTGCTTCGCCACGCGGCGATGGAGGGCGCGCTGGCCGCCTTGCGCTCCGGAGCCAACCACATTTCAATCACCGGCTTGCACGATGTCGCGAAGGCCCTTGTTGCCGCCTATTTAACGCACGCGTTGCGGCGTCCGGCATTTTTTGTCACAGACTCCAATCGCCGCGCCGAAGCCCTCGCGGAAACGCTGCGCTTCTTCAGCGGCGTCTTTCCAGGAGCCACGGGCGGCGTCGCCACACTTCCTGCCTTTGACCGGCTGCCCTGGGAGTCGCAAAGCCCGCACGCGGACATTCTCGAACGCCGTGCCGCCACCCTTTTTCGCGTCGCCGACGGACAAATCTCTCTCGTAATCGCCCCCATTGCTGCTGCCCTCTGGCGCTATCAGGATCCGGCAGCCTACCTCTATCTCACGCGCACCCTGGCAAAAGACACCGAGATTCCTCACGTAGAATTGATTTCTCATTTGGGTTCTGTGGGTTACACGCGAACGGAAATGGTAGAGCTGCCGGGCCAATTCGCCGTGCGCGGTGGCATCGTCGATGTTTTCTCGCCGGAAGCCGCTCGCCCTGTGCGCATCGAGCTGCTCGGCGACACCGTCGAATCCGTTCGCGAATTTGACCCTCGCACCCAACGATCGATCGCCCCCGTTGTTCGCACCACGTTCTTGCCGCTGACGGAATGGTCTGTCCCCGCACCCGACCAAACAAACTTGAACGAAGCCTCCTGGGAAGCACCATCGTACTTTGGCCCCGCCGGCGAACCCGGCACAAGCACGCTGTTTGAGCTGGCAGAAAGTTCGCTCCGCCCAATCGTCTTCCTCGATGAGCCGCAATCTTTGCGTGACGCTGCGGCGAAACATCTCGCCGCCGCTACAGAAAACTACGAGCGTCACGGCCACGCTAACTCACCCCCCGCGTCTCACTATTTCTGGACCGAAGAACAATTTGCCGCCGCTCTCGAAAAAACGTCGCAAATTCACATCGAACAACTCGCTCTCGCAATCGGTTCCACGCCGCAGTTCGAGCTTTCCTCGCGTCCCAGCGCCCGTTTTCACGGCGATGTCGTTGCCTGCATGGGTGACGTGAAGTCCCAGCTCGCTTCCGGTGGGACCGTTTTCTTGACCGCCGCAAGCACGGGAGAAATCGAGCGCTTCGCCGACATCTGTCGCGAATACGAAGTTCCCTACGTCCTCGGCGAATCGGAAGATGCTGCCGCCGGATTCACCGCCGAAGGCGCGCAGGAATCTGCGGCGATGTTGCTGATTCGCGCGCCCTTCGCCGAAGGCGTCACGTTTCCTGAAGCCCGCCTCACCCTCTTTGGCCACGCCGATCTTTTCGACGTCACCCCGACCGTCGAGCGTCCCAGTCGCAAGATTCGCACCTCTGGTTTCTTCGGCGATTTTGCAGAGTTGAAACCCGGCGACTACGTCGTCCACGTCGATCACGGTATCGGCCAGTTTGAAGGTCTCCGCCAGATCGAATCCGGCGGCCACAGTGGCGAATTCATGTTGCTGAGATACGCCGAAGATGCTCGCCTGTACGTTCCCCTCGAACGCATGGACCTCGTCCAAACGTATCGCGTCCTCGAAGGCACTCACCCGCCGCTGGACAAGCTCGGCGGTACCGTCTGGAACGCCCGCAAGACGCGTGCGCGCAAATCCGTCGAGGACATGGCCGACCAGCTTCTCGCTCTTTACGCCCAGCGCAAGACGACGGAAGGCTTTGCCTTTTCGCCGGACGGCAATTTCCAGCGCGAATTCGAGGACGCCTTCGAGTTCGAGGAAACCGCCGACCAAGTCACCGCCATTCGCGACATCAAGCACGACATGGAACGCCCCGAGCCGATGGACCGCCTACTTTGCGGGGACGTTGGTTACGGCAAAACAGAAGTCGCCATGCGCGCGTCATTTAAGACCGTAATCGACAACAAGCAGGTCGCCGTTCTCGCACCTACCACCGTGCTCACTTTTCAGCATTTTGAAACCTTCAAAAAACGATTTGCTGCTTTCCCCGCGCGCATCGAAATGCTCAGCCGCTTCCGCAGTGCCGCCGAACAGAAAAAAGTCCTCGCCGATCTGGAAGCCGGCAAAGTCGATGTGGTCATCGGTACGCATCGCCTGCTTTCCAAAGACGTGAAGTTCGCCGACCTCGGTCTTCTCATCGTGGACGAAGAACAGCGCTTCGGCGTCGCTCACAAAGAGCGCCTCAAGGAAATGCGCAAAAACGTAGACGCCCTCGCGCTTTCTGCCACACCCATTCCGCGCACACTGCACATGTCGCTTGTTGGTCTTCGCGACATGTCCGTCATTGAAACTCCTCCGCGCGATCGCCTCGCCATTCAAACCGTCGTCGCCCCTTTTCGGGAAGAGCTGGTGCAAACTGCCATCGAAACTGAGCTTGCTCGCGACGGCCAGGTTTTCTTCATTCACAATCGCGTCGAATCTATCTATTCCCTCGGAGTCATGGTGCAAAAGTTGGTTCCGAAAGCGCGTGTCGTTGTTGCTCACGGCCAGATGGCCGAAAAAGAACTCGAAAGCGTGATGTTGAAATTCATCCGCGATGAAGCCGACGTTCTCGTTGCCACCACCATCGTCGAAAACGGCCTCGACATTCCTCGTGCCAACACAATCCTGATCAATCGCGCTGACCGTCTCGGCCTCGCCGAACTTTACCAACTCCGTGGCCGCGTGGGTCGTTCCGCTCAGCGCGCCTACGCGTATCTCCTCGTTCCCCCGGACACTTCGCTTTCCGACATCGCCCGCAAACGCCTCGCCGCCATGAAAGAATTCAGCGAACTCGGCGCCGGATTCCGCATCGCTGCTCTCGACCTCGAATTGCGCGGCGCCGGCAACATGCTCGGTCGCCAACAGCATGGCCACATCGAAGCCATCGGCTTCGATATGTATTGCCAGATGCTGGAGCGGGCCGTATCCAAACTGAAGGGAGAAGAAGTTGCTCCCGATCTCCGCACTACGCTCAGCCTCGGCTTTGACGTTCGAATCCCGCAGGACTACATCCCCAGCGAAAATCTCCGGCTGCGCACCTACAAACGTATTTCTTCGATCGCCTCCGAAGAAGACAAACAGGACGTGCGCAAAGAACTCGAAGACCGCTTCGGCGCGCCGCCTTCTTCCGTGGAAAACCTTTTGGAGTACGCCGCCCTCAAATCCATGTGTGAGCGCCTGCGGATTTCCGCCGTCGAACGCCAGGGAACGCGCATCGCCGTCCGTTTCCATCCCGAGACAACGCTGGACCCGGCGAAACTCGTCTCCGTGGTACGCTCTCGTACAGGCATAAAGTTGGATCCCAGCGGCGTGCTCTGGATGGAAGTCAAACGAGGAGAATCCATCCCCGCTGCTTTGAGAAACGTATTGCTCGGCCTTCAAGGGCAGGGCTAAACTTTAGAGGTGAGGAAATTGATGCGAAAACTAGTTGTTATAGTGGCGCTCTTCGCCGCCCTGCCGCTCGGGGCACAGGACCAGCCGCAGGGTTCTCAGCCGAAGCCAGCTCCCGCGCCCACTCTGGAAAAGCCGCCGATGGCTGCCCCCGATCCGAAATCCGAAAAGCCCGCGAAACCTGCCGCTCCGAAACCGGCTAATCTCGATGCCGGGAGGACTGTCGAGGAGATCATCGCCCGCGTCAACAATGAAATCATCACGCGCTCCGAATACGAGAAAGCGCGCAACACCGCCGTAGAAGACGCCAAAACCGAATGCCAGAATCGCTGCACCCCGGAACAGTTGCAGACGGACATCGAAGATCGCCAGAAACACACTCTACGCGACCTTGTTGACCAATCCCTCCTCGTCCAGCGCGCCAAAGACATGGGAGTGAGTGTCGAGCCGGAGCTCATTAAGCGGCTCGACGCCATCCGCACCGACAACAAGCTGGCCAGCATGGAAGATCTGGAAAAGGCCGTTTCCGGCCAGGGCATGAACTGGGAAGATTTCAAGAACAACATTAAGAACACTCTGCTGACCCAGCGCGTGATCAGTAGCGAAGTCGGTTCGCACATCACTGTCAGTGACGAAGAAGTGTCGAAGTATTACGAGGCGCACAAAGCTGAATTCGTGCGCCCGGAGCAGGTGGCCCTGCGCGAAATCGTGGTAAACACAGAAGGGAAGAAGCCGGAAGATCTCCCCGACCTGAAGAAAAAAGCGGAGACCGCCCTCAAGCGCGTCCAGGACGGCGAGGACTTCGGCGAAATTGCCAAGCGTCTTTCCGATGGCAGCACCAAGAGCCAGGGCGGTTTTCTTGGCGTTTACAAGCGTGGCGAGCTTTCGAAGGAGCTCGAAGACAAAGTTTTCCAGATGAAACGCAAGGAACTAACGGGCGTCATGGAAACAAAGCAGGGCTTCCTGGTTTTAGAAGTTCTTGAGCATTACGACGAAGGCGAACAGTCGCTCGCTAAAGTCAAAAATGAAATCATGGACAAGCTTTACAGCGCGCGCATGGAACCGGCTATGCGCGAATATCTCAAGACCTTGCGCGAGCAGAGCTACGTGGTGATCAAGCCCGGCTATCAGGACATCGCCGGCGGCGGAGGCTCCGAAATCCAGGAAGTCAGCGCCACGCCCGAAGTGACCAAGAGCAAGAAGGGCCACAAAAAATTCCTGCTCTTCGGCAAGCGCTCCGGCTCGACCTCCTCCTCATGAAGACGCCTTTCGTCACCGATCTCAACACCGAACAATCCATCACTACGTTTTTCCTCGTTCACGAAAAAGAAATTCGCAACACCCGCGAAGGCAAGCCCTATTTGCGTCTCGAACTAGGCGACCGCAGCGGCACCATCGAGGCCCGCATGTGGGATCAATTCGACGTTGCCGCCAAGGACATCAGCCGCGACGATTTCGTCAAGGTAAACGCGCGCGTTGAAATCTATCGCAACCGGCCGCAGCTTGCGCTGCTGCAGCTTCGCCTCGCGAAACCTGAGGAAATTGACCTCGCCGACTTTCTCCCGCACACCAAAGAAAATGTCGAAAAACTCTACGCGCAGCTTCAGGAATTCGCCGCTTCCATCGCTAATCCCTGGTTGAACAAACTCGTCACCGGCATCATTTCGAATCCAGCAGTCGCCGCAAAGTACAAGCGCGCTCCCGCCGCCAAAGTGATGCACCATGCCTATCTCGGCGGCCTCATCGAGCATGTTCTCAGTCTGTGTGGTCTCGCCAAACTGGCCGCCGCGCACTATCCGGAACTCGATGTTGATTTGCTGCTGACCGCCGCGATGCTCCACGATGTCGGCAAGCTCGACGAACTCTGCTACGAACGCGCCATCGGCTACACCGTCGAAGGCCAGCTCCTCGGCCACATCATGATGGAATTCGAAACCGTCTCCAAAGTCATGGACGCCATCGAAGGTTTTTCCGCCAACTTGAAAACGGTCGTCCAGCATCTTCTCATCAGCCATCACGGTCAGTACGAATTCGGCTCGCCCAAGCTTCCCATGATCCGCGAAGCCCTGGTCTTCCACTACCTCGACGATCTCGATTCGAAACTCGCCGCCGCCCGCGCCGCGTTAGCGCTCGATTCCGGCGAACCCCAATGGTCCGCCTACAGCGCCGCCCTGGGGCGCAAATTCCTCCGCCTCGATCAATTCCTGAAGTCCACTAGTGCCAAATCGGAAGAAAACGTGGCCAACCCAAAGCTGTTTCAGTGATAGCGATGAAATCAGGGAAAACCGCACCCCGAAAACCGTAGCGTGCACCACCCGCGCCGCGCCGTCTACTCTTCGCGATAACGGACGCGGTCGTTCTCGACAATCCAGCGTTGCTGCTTAGGTGATCGATTCCTGAAGACTGGGAGTAGGCGGTTCAACAGGGCAATTAGCGTCGGCTTGTCTTGAGTCCTTGAACGAAATACGACAATGCCGAAATGAGATTTTGGCGGATAGGCCTGAACACTGCCGAAATCCAGATCCAACGTCAGGAGGATTCTGCCTTCTGCTTGGCACCGTTCGAATAGCGCCGCGTCGTCCGATCCAGTCAGCCTTTGATCCGCGACCGTGTCCGCTTCGTGACCCGCATCGCGAAGCATCGCGGCGTATTCCGCCGGCAGGTTTTCGTCGACTTTGAACTTCAATCTGTGGTTTCCAGCGGCAGGTCCACGGTCCCCTCCCGCGCCAACTCAGCGGCGTACGCCAGGGCAGCGTCGATATCCACCTCCTTCAGCGCGGGGTAGCTCCGCAGAATCTCATCACGCGGAACGCCAGCGGCGACGTTATCAACTACGGCGGAAACCATGACGCGCGTTCCTCGAACGCACGCTCGTCCGTGGCAAACGGCCGGATTCACGCTAATTCGATCTCGCCAGTTTTGCATGCCTTATCTTAACCCCGTTTCCGCCGGCTGGGGCCGCAAATTCCTGCGCCTCGACCAATTCCTGAAGTTCACTAATGCCAAAGCGGAAGAAAACGTGCCCAACCCCAAAGCTGTTTCAGTGATGACGATAAATCTGGGAGACGCTGCACCCTGAAAACGCCATACCCCTCCTGTAGCCCATGGCTGTGATATAAAGCCCTCTCACTCCTGCTGGACTAAAATCTCGGGGATTGAAAACAAATGACCGAACCGGCGCCTGGTTCGAACCTCGGCCGTCATGTGTTTGGCGTGGCGGCTTTGGCCTTTGGCCTCATCACGCTGGCCTGGCACGACTACAACGGCTGGCATCAACCGCGTTACCTTGTCCACGCCGCCGCCGCGGCCCTGATCTTCGGCGGCGCTGCGATTCAGTTCCGTCGGACCGCGAAAACGGGCGCACTCGTCCTTGGCGCGGTTTATCTTATTTTCGCCTTACTGTGCGTGCCGCAAATCGTCGCCAAACCGCAGATCTACAATAGCTGGGGCAACTTCTTCGAGCAGTTCTCTCTGGTGACCGGACCGGCGATCGTTTATGCGTACTGGTCATCGGCATGGCCACGGGAGATACTTAATCGGATGGGCCGCATTCTTTTGGGCATGTGTGTCGCTTCCTTTACCCTCGAACAGGCGATTTATCTTGGCGCTACCGCCCATCTTGTTCCCAAGTGGCTTCCGCCAAGTCAGATGTTTTGGGCAGTAATGACGACTGTTTTCTTCGCACTTGCAGCTGTGGCGCTTCTTACGAATCGAATGGCGCTTCTCGCCGCTCGCCTGCTGACAATGATGCTCGTGATCTTTGGGCTACTCGTGTGGGTTCCGTTGGTTCTTTCGGATCTCCACAGTCATACGAATTGGAGTGAATTCGCCGAGACCTTCGCGATTGCCGGAACAGCATGGATTCTCGCTGATCTCCTCGGCGAGTAGTGCCAAAGCGGATGAAAACCTGCCCAACCCGAAGCTGTTTCCGTGATGGCGATGAAATCCGGGAAATCGAAGCAAAGAGTCGCCCACCCTTTGCATAAAAGAAAATCGCAAAGGGTAGGCCACGCGGGGCCGTCTGAGCCTGTTAAGGATGCGCCACCCTCAAGGGATCACCCGAGCCGCAAACTCAGGTGTTTCCCTAGCTTGTCGCTCGATGCCCTTGATGATACTGTTTCCTATATTCCTTCGAATTCATAGCCACAGAGCAAGGGTCTTAAGCATTCCAGTGACGGGAGTTTTCCGCTTGCCCTTAGGCGTCGCTTTCAGAATCAGTGCCGGAGGGCAAGCCATGCAACCTCGAAGAAGAATTGAGCCCGTCGAGAGTTTAGCCGAGCAAGCGGATTATCGCGTTGCTCAGCGGAAGATTCCTCGCCTGAAGAGTTTCGATGCCAGAATTGAGAGGCGCGAGCCTCTGCCAGTTCAAATCTACCTCGCGACCTTGGAGGAGCCGCGGACTCGCGAACGCACGGTCACGGAAGACGTCAGTCCCCACGGTGCTCGAGTCCTCAGCAAACGATGCTGGCAGCCCGACGAAGTCCCGCTGGTTACCCCCTTGATGGGCGAATTTCCGAAGCACGCGCGAATCGTCTATTGTGATCCTCAGCCGAAGGGTGGCTATTGTGTGGGCATACAATTCGATGCCCCTTCATTCAAGTGGCACGTATAGCTCTTGCACAGTAAGTTCGTCGGAAGCCTTTGCACGCGCGACCACACGCCTACCTGTAATCAATCGTTGACTGCCGGGAGCCTCGGGAGTAGTTTCAGGTCCATCCCTTCGCAGTGTTCAACGGACGGAGGTCCCGATGAGACTCATCATCTCCGTTATTGGTGCATTCCTTCTTATGGTTGCAATGGCGTCGCATCCGCAAACCTTATCTCAACAGGAAGACGTGATTAAGAACCTGGAAGGCGAGCGCGGCAAAGCTCAGGTGCGGGGCGATATTGCAAAGCTGGACGAAGTGTTGGCTCCTGAGTTCATGGAAATCAATGCAGCAGGGCAAATCCGAACCAAGCGAGAAAATATCGAGGGGCACCAATCCGGGCAAGTGCATTGGGAGAAGTTCGACCTCGATGAACTTAGTGTGCGTGTCTACGGGGAAACAGCCGTTGTTTCAGGCAAAGGCACATTCGCTGGCCGCGACCTCAGCGGTCAGTCTCGGTATACGCGGTACTACGTTCGACGGCAGGGACGCTGGCAGGCAATTTTCCAGCACAGTGTTCCGGCGAACTAAAAACAAGCGCTTGAATACTCCATTAAGCGTTGCCGTCTCAGCCTGTTAAGGATGCGCCACCCGGCTGATTGGGCGCGAGCAGCAGCGTCGCTTCCAGCGAAATTGTTTATTTCTTCTGCGGTGCGGCAGGTGGTTGTTCGCTAGTTGGGGGAACAATGTTCTTGAGCCGCATGTAGGTGACCAAGTTCCCATAGTGCTCCATATCGTGCATGTTGTTGATGTTCAGCGCGCCGAGTTTGGGCAGGTCCATGTCAAAAAGCTTCACCATTTGACTTCCGGATGCATCTGTCATGCTGTCATAGGCTTTGTCGCAGTACGCCACAGCCTCTTTGAGGGCGGCAACCAGATCGGCTTTGGTGGTTTTGGTCTGTTCGATTTTCAAGCCGGGGTTTTTCTCGCCAAGCGCGACGGAACAAAACATATATTGCGCGTCCGCCACATGTCCGACAATCTGGCCGTAGCTGCGGACGGCGTCAGTGGGCTTAAAGTTGTAATTCTCCTCGGGCATTTTCTCGGCGGAGCTGACGAGGATAGTCTTTAGCCTTGCGTAAGCGAATTTATTGAACGTGCTGAACGGATTGGCTGGTGCGGCCTGTTCTCCCTTCTTATCGGCGGTCGGATTGGAATTCTGACTGCCAGACTGCGCGAAAGCCACTGTGGATACCAGCATCAAAACCACTGCGGAAGCGATAGTGCGGAATTTCATTTCATCTCCTGACGGTTTAGATTTGGCGCCAACACACCGGGCCCTGCTCTTATATACGCTGTTGGGTCCCGTTTCATTTCAGGGTGGGGCTGTTCCGGCGGCAAAATAGTTCGTCACCTCCGGCCTATAACGGACAAGTGGAATTGGCGGGTGGTTAGGCTGGGGGACAAAAACCGCGCCGTGAAAACCGCAGAGTGCGTCACCCGGCAATCTGCTGATAGCGTGTATGAAAATCGCAACCTATAATGATCATCGCTCGGGCTCCTTTCCTCCGAGCCCTGGTCGTTCAACAGCTGCCAAGTCTACTCGGTCGAAGGAGGCCGACGCCGTCATCTAATCAGCCTGGGTCTTGGGGTGGCGCTGATTTTCTTAATTTGTTGAGGCCACCCATTGCGTCTTGAATCTCTAGGGTGGCGGTAATTCAACCAATGGATCACAGGATTTCCAATTCTGAAATTTCTCGGCCATCTTTAGTGCATGATTTTTGATGTGGGCGGTATAATCCTCGTGCCTTTTGGCCCATCCAACAAAATAGTCCCATACATTCCCTGTGTGTCCGAGCAAATCGGATAGCAAAAGTTGAACAGTCGATGGGTCTCCCTTGAGTAGAATTGTCCCTGTGGGCACCGGGTGCCCACCAAGTTCGCAGTGGAAACTGTAGTCTTTACCTCTAAACTTGCCTCTCGACGCCGTGCGCAATTTTGCGGGCTTGAAGAACTCTTCTCGAATCTCGCGGTCACTCCGAAGCCAGCGTTCCGCATCTTGGTGTCGGCTCTCAAAAGCCCAAGCCAAATATTCAATTTCAACAATTTGGCGTAACAACGCCGCGCCAGCATAAGGACGGCCCTCAGTTAGTAATTCAGCGCTTGCCGATATTAGTTGGCCACCGATTCTAAGAAGGACGGACATTCCGACAACTTCATCACTACCATGTTGAAATGGAGATTTCCCATTTTTTCGGTCAGTTCCGAATATGTTGCCTGCCGCATGGAGCTGCGTCCCAACTTCTGAGAAGAAGCTGGAGGCAAATAGAGCCAAATCTTTGCGAACCGTTACGAGTTTCGGGTTGAGTGCTGCGGCAGAGACGGCCATCCTGACATCTTCGATATCCGCGCCCGTTATCCCGCTCATGATTTTTTAACCCTCCTGGATCGATGCTGAGCCAACAGTACTACGGAAATTTGTTAGCGGTGACACATTCGAAATTCAAAACAACCTTGGCGGGCGGGTGGCCGCGCCTTAATTCCGAAAAACGCCCTTGCGTGGCGCCTCCTTGCGGGTTTGTTTTCACCTCGTCAGAGGAATCTGTGGGTCACTGATTCGCTCGAATGGCGGCCGGAAGTTGTGCTCACCCGGCCGCCGAACGCCGGATAGCGCGGACTCAGCTTTTTGTGTTCGTGGCCAGTTGGCTCTGGAACCGCCTTGCCTCCCGAATCGAAACCTTGTATAACCCACGCATGCAAAGAATACCCTGGAGCACAATTGCGCTCGGCTCGCTGTTGCTCATCTCGGTGTGCTCAAAAGGAGGACAGGAAGTGCAGTCTCCGCAAACGGAAAAGTCGAAGCCGCCTGTCAAAATGGAGCAGCGCGGGCGCATCCTCGGAATCGGCGGTGTCTTCTTCAAATCCGCCAATCGTGCTCAGATGCGCGAATGGTATGCGAAGCATCTTGGACTCGCTGACAAAGGCCAAGGCGTGATGCTTCCGTGGCGCGAACACGACGACCCGCAAAAGGAACACGTTACAGTTTGGACTGTTTTTCCTGCCTCCACTAAGTATTTCGATCCCAGCCCCGCACCGTTCATGATCAACTACATCGTGGACGATATGGATGCTTTGCTCGACCGCTTAAAACAAGAGGGAGTAAAGATTGACGCCAAACGAATGGATGAATCCTACGGTCGCTTTGCCTGGATCTATGACCTGGATGGCAATAAGATTGAGCTCTGGCAGCCGCTGCCCGCAAAGCCCTAACTAAGGGCCTTCCACTGCACTTACTCAATCGGTTTTCTGTAGCTACGGTCCCGTAGCCGTAGAATGGCCGGAAATGCTTTGCCAGGCGGCGCAACCGCAACTCTCTAAAACCTTTCGGGTGCCCTACCCTTTCGGGTTTGGTTTACTCTTGCCCCTTTTCTAATTTCTATTTTCTAGTTGGCCGCTGGCTTGGGAACCGCAGCCAAGGGAGGCCGGAGCTTGCCGGAGGCGAGGGCCTCGAGGGCGCGAAGGCGGGCGGCGAGTTCGGCGGCGTTCAACTGGCCCTCGCGGTAGAGCCGGCGGAGAAAATCGTCGGAGGCCTTTTCTCCTTTCTGCGAATTGCATTCGATGCAACTCGAGACCAGGTTGCGGTAGGAATTGCACCCCGACCGCACTCGCGGCACGACGTGGTCCAGGCACTGCACCGTGGACGTGGTTCGGCGCAAACAGTAGAAGCATTGGTTGCGTTCGCGCGCGTGGATGGCCTTGCGGAGCCGTCGTGTTCTGCAGAAAGTCTGCCTCCTCGATATTAATCGTCGCCCCTGCGCCCCCTCGTCTTCCCCGCCGGTACGATTCTCGATGGCATTCTGCTGCTCAGGGCGAATCTCCTCGGGGGTACCCGCACCTCCACCAAATGCCCCGCCTTGCTCCGTTGGATCAGACGCAAAGCGCCTTGGGCCACGAGTCGGCGCACCGCCTGGCGCACCGGCCCGTGGATGCCGGAGATTGCGCGCCAGCCATCGAAATCGAAAACCGGAGGCAGAGGTTCCCTTCCAGGCGGCTGTGCCGCAGGAGATGCGCATAGACTGTGCGGTCGATGAGCGACAGGCGCAGGCAAGGGGCGAGGTGGTCTTCC
>MNDE01000115.1 GCA_001914785.1 Acidobacteria bacterium 13_2_20CM_57_17
TCCTTGCCGCCGATTTCCGAGGACGTGTAGCGTCCCGCGATCACGAAGGGATAATGGTCGTTCACGCTCTGCGAAGCGCGGATATTCATCTCTCCGTTCTTGCGCGAAGTTTTCGTTTGCCGGCCGCTCGTGTGCACCAGAAATCCGTCCGGCACGCTGACATTCATTTCCCATTTCTTCGGTGGCACTCCGCCTGTCGCAAACAGGCCTCGCGACGGCAGCAATTCCGGACTCCACCCCTCGGCTGACAGAAAAAAAGCATCCGCAGTAAAGCTCAAGGCCGTCTCGCCCGTCGCTGCCGGTAAATACTCCACGGAAAGACGCAACGTGTGCCGCCCGGAAACCTTCCACTGTTGCGGAAGTGAAATCAGTGCGTTTCGCGGACGTTCCGTCGAAGCTCCTGTTGTGAGCACCGTTGCATCCCAGGTAGCGTGCGGCTCCTCAAAATGGAAACGCCTCCGTCCCGGCAAACGCAATTCCAGTTCGCTGAGCGGCTGGTTGCCGGTATTCCTCAGCGCGTATTCCGCTTCGATTCGAATGCGCGGTTCCGGAGCAGGAACAAACTGCACGCGCAACTGCTGCCTTTCGATGGTGTACCCGGGACCAAGCGGCGCAACGCACCCCACCGTCCCGAGGGCCGCCATTGCAGAAAGGGCTGCATACGCAAGACGCGACTGGACTCGAGCGCGCAAAACAATTTGATTGTATCGGGGAAAAGTCAGAAGCAAAAGCAGCACGCGAATGCCTGCAGCTTGCGGAATTGCTCGCGGCTTTCAGCTTGTCGCGTTGCGCGAAGATTTCTGAGGGGCCGTGCATCACGAATTCAGAAGATACCGTAAGATTCGAAGCAAGAGAGCGGCGCTACCTGCGGCGTCCGCGCACACGCTTGAAGTCAGTTCCGGAATGATTGCGCTTGGCTTCGCGCGACGCCGCTTCCTTGTCGGCTTGCGCGTCCGTCATGCCTTCGTTGATGCGCTCGAGAATTTGTTTTTCCGTGAGCCCGGTATTTTTCAGACGGCCGATTTCCGCGCTGCTCATGGTGCGCTGGCCCTTAAGTCTCCGGTGCAAGATGAAATCGACGGCGGGATCGGAAAGCCCCACCAGCCGCAGCATGACGGCATCGGTGCTGATAGCGTCCAGTTGATCGACTTTTGCAATTTCCAGAATCACTGGCTCGGCGTACCCCGCGCGTGCGAGGCCGACAGTGGCATCCGCGCTGCCAAAGGGGTGCTCGTGCTGGTGCGCGTCGGCAACCAGAGTGACGCAAGCGTCGTCCGTGATTCCCGCTTGTTTCAGTTTTACGAGCTGCGCGACTTCGTTATCGGAAGTGTTCAGTTTTTTGAGATCTTCGACGTTGCTGGACCACATTCCCGCCTGATCCAGCGGACGATAATCCGTGAGCGGATGCTTATCGCATCCGCTCGTCCGGAAGAGGACTACCAACCCGAGAAGCATGAACTTACACCGCATAATTCCATTCTATCGGCGACAACGGTGAGAGCAGGAAACTGTGCTGTGCAAGGTACCCGTGCGAAAGGACAGGTCGCAAAAACTGACCGAACGACAAAGAAAAAATGACGTCATAACATTTTGTGTCGTGATGAATTTGGTGCCGCGTATATTGCGAGTGGAACTCATTTTTGTGGCCGAATCGGATCAATGGCCGGGCTGGTAGACGCGTTCGACGCCGAAAACGCCGGAGATTTTTTTGATATTTGCGAGGATGGTTTCGAGCTGGCGCTTATCGGCGATTTCAAGGTTGGCGTCGATGCGCGCGTTGGTGCGGTCGGGGCGGCTTTCCAGGTTGTGAATGTTGGAGCCGGCGCCGCTGATAACGGCGGTGATGTCTGCCAGAAGGCCGGCGCGATCGCGCGCGCGGATGGTGAGTTGAACGGGGAAAGTGGCTTCGGAGCCGCCGCCCCACTCGACGGCGATGCGGCGCTCTGCTTGATACATCAGGTTTTGAACGTTGGGGCACGTCCGCGTATGGACGGCGACGCCGCGGCCACGGGTGATGTAACCGACAATTTCGTCCCCGGGAATGGGATTGCAACATTTGGCGCGGTAGACGAGCAGGTCGTCGTGCCCCTTCACAACCAGCGGAGCTTCGCCGAAGCCCAGGATGCGCTTGACAGCCTTGACGAGTGTGGGCTTGGCGTCTGCCGTTTCGGGCTCCGCGGATTTTGCCGGCTCTCCAAGAAGGCGCGTGAGGACCTGGCGCGCGGAATATTTTCCGAAGCCGACGGCAGCGTAGAGATCCTCCGTTTTGGCAAGGCCATAATCGGAAAGCAGTTTGTGGAGGTCCGCTTCTGGAATTTTCTTGAGGCTGCGGCCAAAGTGGCGCGCTTCGTTTTCCAGCAGGCGCTTGCCCATCCCCGTGGCTTCTTCACGTTCCTGCTCGTTGATCCAATGACGAATTTTGCTTTTTGCCGAAGATGATTTAACGAAGCTGAGCCAATCGCGGCTGGGGTGGTGGCCTTTTTGGGTGAGAATCTCGACCACGTCGCCACTGGTAATTTCGTGGCTTAGCGACACCATCTGTCCGTTTACTTTTGCGCCGACGCACTGGTGGCCGACTTCGGTATGCACCATGTATGCAAAATCGACAGGAGTGGCGCCGCGCGGAAGTTCCATCACGCGGCCCTTCGGCGTGAACGCGTAAACTTCAACGGGAGCGAGATCGACTTTCAGCGTGGAAAGAAATTCCCCGGGTTCCTGAAGCTCCTGCGACCATTCGATGAGCTGACGCATCCAGGTGATGCGCTGGTCGTCATCCTCCGAGGACGGCTTTCCGGATTTGTATTTCCAGTGCGCGGCAACGCCTTCCTCCGCGATGCGATGCATATCCTGAGTGCGGATCTGCACCTCGAAGGGCTGGCCACTGTGGAGCACGGTGGTGTGCAGCGACTGATAAAGATTGGGCCGGGCGATGGCGATGTAGTCCTTGAAGCGGCCGGGCACGGGATGCCAAATATGGTGAACGACGCCAAGGGCCGCATAACAGTTGCGCTCTGAATCGGTGATCACGCGCACCGCGAGGAGATCGTAGACCTGGCCGAGACCGATTCCCTGGCGGATGAGTTTGCCGTGCACGGAGTACAAACCCTTTACGCGCGATTCAAGCTCGGCGGGAATGCCGGCTTCAACGAGTCTGGTCTGGATAGTGGCCTGAACTTCCTCAAGGAATTTTTTGTGCCCCGGCGCCTTGTCGCTGATTTCTTTTTGCAGCGCAAAGAAAGCTTCCGGCTCGAGATAGCGGAACGCCAGGTCCTCCAGCTCGCCGCGCACCACGCTCATGCCGAGGCGGAGCGCGATCGGCGCATAGATGTCCAGAGTTTCGCGCGCAATGCGCTGCTGCTTTTCGGGCTCGAGGTATTCAAGCGTGCGCATGTTGTGAAGCCGGTCGGCCAGCTTGACGAGAACGACGCGAACGTCGTTCACCATGGCCAGCAGCATCTTGCGGACGTTTTCGGCCTGGCGCTCTTCCGGAGCCATCATCTTGAGGCGGCCGATTTTGGTTACGCCTTCTACAAGATGGGCGACATCGGCGCCGAAGCGCTCCTCGATGCGAGAAACGGGATACTCCGTATCTTCGATTGCGTCATGAAGAATTGCGGCGGTAAGGGTGGTCGCATCGAGGCGCATGTCCGCAAGGATGTGGGCGACTTCGAGCAAGTGAGAGAGATACGGGTCACCGGAACTGCGGAACTGGTCGTGGTGGCGCTCCGTGGCGATTTCGTAGGCGCGGCGAACCATCCAGGGATCTTCGGAGGGGCGGTTCTTGCGGAGCTTTTCGAGGAGCTCTTCAAGGCGAGCGTCGAGCTGGCGAACGGCGCGGTCGCGGTTGAAGCTCAGCGGGATTTTGTCAGGAGACGGCATGGTTTAGTTTACGCCGGAAAGGGCACCTCCGGGCAGAAGCAGGATGGTGCGTGACGAGTGACGATCCAAGGATTAAGAATGAGGCAAGATGAGGGCAACCCCCACCCCCCCTATATTTTTTGTAAGTGTTGCATCTAAAAGACTTAACTTGGGAGTAAGTCCTTTGTTTGCAACACCTACGGACTGTCGTGCAGGTGTTGATTTTAAAGGGGTTGGCACATGGGCGCTTGACTGCCTCGGCCCCTTCCCCCTTTCCCCACCATTTCTGCAAGAGGTTGACGCAACAGGGTTTAGCGGGTGGGGGTCGGATAAAAGTGTGAGAGGAAAGAACTTAGGGGCGAATCGGTCGGCGGAAAGGAACGTTGAAATTGGAGGGCTTCGGCGAGGGTGGCGTCTGACTATCATGCAATATATTATCACGAAGTACCGTACTTGTCAATTAAAATTTGGAAGCGGTTTAGACCGAACGAGATAGCGAGGCGGTCGGGATGGGTTTCTAGGCAAGGGGGTTGCGAAAGATCGAGAACAAGAATTGGAACAGAAAGAAGGGAACGCCCCACCCGCAAGCACGAGGATGGGGCGTCCTGGCTAATGATCTGTGGCAAGTCTGCGCATCCCTGGTGCTCGGGCCGCTGAACCAAAGGCACCAGTTCAAGTTAAGGGCCTCATTGAGAAAACGTGGTGAACTTCCCGATCGCGTACGTGTTTTGGTTCGCCCAGACCGCGGAGCCGTTTGACGAGGACTCGAAAACATTGGAAGCACTTCCGCTACTGTAATACCAATTAACATAATCGGACCCCGTATTGTCAAACGGAACTTCCACAACAATCCAGTACTGCGTGCCCGCCGTCAATGACGCGTTCAGGCCCACAAACGCCGCATCACATTCGGAGGAGGAGAGCGTTGATGAGTTAAACGATGCGGACACCATACCCAGCGGCATTCCCGGAACTCCAGAACTGTCGGTATAGATATAGGCGTTCATGTTGAGTGGATTCCCGGCCTTGGCCATCCGTAGAGTTACGCCGCACAAGGTGTAGCTCGATCCCGGGGTAAACGGCATCGCCAAGTATACGCCTCCAGAATATTGGCCAGGGTTCATGGACCCGATTGTAGTGCCAGCATTAGAATCGCGCGGAGTCGCGCATCCGCCGACCGTCGGGTAGGCACCGAGGTCTGGGAGGCTTCCGAAGAGAACCTGAGTCCCAGTTGAATTCTTGTACAGATAAACAGCATCGCCATTGTTCCAACTTACGGTATTGGCAAGAGTGATGACGTTCGCTAAATAATCTATGGATGAAATCTGAGCCGTTGTGGACGCTCCGATGCGAATCCAATCTGGAGACACTTGTCCAAGCCCAGTTCCACTAGGAAACCCCCAGCCATCCTGAAAAAAACTTGCGTCTGTGACATATAGGGTTGTGGTGTTCGTTCCGGAGCATATCGTTCCGGAACATGTCGCTGTGGTCAAGGCTGTGCCCGCACCGATAGCCGGGGAGGCTGCACTGAGATGAAAATCGTTCGCGGAATAGCTTACGAAATGGGGATCGGCAACTTGATTTCCAGGCGCATCGCCTGGATTTCCGTTCGCGGGCGCAAAGGGCCCGGACTCCGTTCGGTTCTGGAAATTACAGGTCCCAGTGCAGTAGGCGAGATTTGACGCCGCCGTGAAGCCGCTCGCAGAACTGGAGTCCACGTAATAAGGGCTGTCCGTGATGCTTTCCGGAAAATAGAAGATGTCGTTGATTTCCGCTCCGCCCGACGAACGAAACTCAAAGCTGTTTACGACATCGAAATTGGTCGGTTTGAGGTCAACCCAGTCATTATTGTAGCTTTTGACGCGAGAGAAACCGGGGATGGTCGGATCGGTATTGCGTGCGTTATTGTCGATGATGCCGTAGGAACCGACGTGCGCTAGCCGCCTTTTCTCACGAGGGCTAGGCTGAGTGATCGATTCAGGCTTTGTGTTGGTGGGTTTTCTCTGCTAAATTGCTTTTTGCCTATTGGGGAGGCTATCGGTCGTTCCGAGTCCCGTTGGAAACGATTTTCAGGCAGACCTCGAGTGCTTCTGGGAGTGCACGACAAGGTTTTATTCTTTATTCTTTCTTCTTTTTCAGCAGCGCAGCGCCGTCCAGGCCGCAGCGAAAACATTCTGCCAGGGATAGGCGCAACTGTAGCGCACCCAGATACGGCGCGCGGTGATGCGCACCTGCGCGGCGATTTTCAGCAGCTTCAGCCGGATGGTGTCGGCTTGGGCTTCCGCAGCACATAGGCCAGCGAGGAGAAGTACAGCCGCAACTGATTGGCGCGCAGCGTCTCCGTGCTCATGCGGTCCGCGAACAGGCTCAACTGCTCCTTGATGCGATTTTCCATTTCGCCTCTCGCGCAGTAGAGCTGCTCATAGAGTTTCTGCGCAGACCAGGCTTCTTGGTCGAGCGAAGTGACCAGATAGCGGGGATTTTCCTTGCCTTCGATCTGTTCCGCTTTCGCGATCACGCGCCGCTTCCGCGACCAGCTTTTCTTGGTGCGGTAAGCGAACTCACAGAACACCCGCGCCGGTTTTCCCGTGCGCCGGTGCTCTTGCTTGGCTTCCTGCATTGCCCGGCCGATGATCCGTCGCAAGCGCTGGTTCCGTGCAAAGCCGAATACATAGCCTACATCGTTGTTTTCGCACCAAGCCAGCAACTCCTCCCGGCAGAAGCCCGAGTCCGCCCGCAGGATGATGCGGGTCTTCGGCCACCGCGCGCGAATCTGCCGCACGATCCGCTGCACTTCTTCGAGGCTTCCTGCGCTCGCGTCGATGTTCGAGGGCCGCAGCCGCGCACACAGCACGTGATCTCCGCAGAACACATACAATGGCAGATAGCAGTAGTGCCCGTAGTAGCCGTGGAAAAAGCGCGCTTCCTGCCGTCCGTGCAGCGGCGTGTCGGTGGCGTCCAGGTCCAGCACGATCTCGCGCGGTGCGCGCGGGTGCGCTTCCAGAAATAGATCGACCAGCAGGGCGTCGAGCGCTGCGGCGGAATAGCTGATCTTGTTGTAGCGTTCCGCGGCAGGGGAACCAACGGGCGTCAGTTCCAAGCGATTCAGAGTGCTCTTGCCGGCCAGCGGCTCCCCCAAATCTTTCTTCCCCGCCAATACTCCCAACAGCGGATCCTGCCGCAGTTGCTCGTGATCGTTCAGGTCTTCATAGCCCAGGGCCAACCCGTAAATGCGCTGCGCCAACATCTCTTCCAGGCGGTGCTCGATCCGTTCGGGCTGCCGGTAGTCGCGGAAGCAACCCGCAACGCGTCGCAGCAAGCTGATCTTGCGATCGGCCTGGCGCAGCAGCAGTGAACCACCCTCGGTGGTTAACCAATCCCCCGCGAACTGCGCCACCACTCGACGTGAAAAATGTGCTTCAAACGGAAAGAGAGTCTCGCTACACTCTGTCATTGAAAAGGCCGCCTTTCCTGGGACTATAACTACGTCTAGACACCGCAGTTATGCCCGAGAAAACGGCCTTTTTCCACTTCTATCTAACGCTTCGTTCTTATTTCTCGTGAGATTTCCGGGCTAGGCTGTTGAAGCGGATGATTGAATTAAAGCACTGACCGCCGCACGAGTCAGCCTGCGTCAAAACTGCGTGGGCATCCGTGCCGAGGAAATTAAGGGCTCTGTTTCCTTCAAACAACAGATACTGAGAGGGGTGCGTAGTAATATTGCTTGGCTCTGTCTCAAACATATCAGGGTGACAATTCGAACCATGACCCGACGTAGAACATTCTGATTGATTGGTGTCATGGAAATAGTTACTGCGCGCGATGACGTACGAAGCATAAAACTCAATTGCGTCATCGTTATGAGAGAGGTCGTTTCCCTCAATTAAGAAATGGTCGCCATCCAAACTTATAGATTCACAAACATCGTTAACGCCTGCGGCAGAACAGCCGTGGGTGAGAGTGTTATTTTGGATGTAGATGAAAGATGCAGTAGAGCTTGGCGTTCCATTATGGTGGCCTGTAATCATCGCGTCTTCAGTTGCACCCGGCCCCCCACAATAGGCCATAGAATTGTTTGTAATATAAGCGTCGCTAGTACCTATCGGAATGTCTACACACCCTGATGCGTAAGGGTTTGTTGGATTCTGAATGGTGAACCCGTTGATCTTAGTGTGGCTGTTGACCGTTGACCCCAGAATGCTAACTGCATCTCCAGGATTAACTGTCAGTACGTTATAGTTTCCCGTTGTACCTGCCTTGATGTTAGGCATCTCTGCGTAGGAACCAGTGTAGACAATACAGGTGTAGCCGCCACTTGGAGACATCGCGTCTATACACGACTGAATGGTTGCGTAATCCCCGCCACTTCCCGCCTTAACTGTACAAGTGAATGTGCAATTGGCGGCAAAGGCTGAGGGTCCAAAGAGAAACGAAAGAGATGAGAACAGAAGGAGGAGTCTTTGGGCGGCGCGCAAGGACTGGGAGAGGCTCGCCGGGATGCGCTGAATGAACGTAAAATAGGAACTGTACTTGCTATTGAACATGATACTCGACATGGACTTGCTCCTTTCTTGAGCGTGAAGGTCTTGCCTGTGAAGGCGGGCCGGACCAAGGATGGATTGGGGTTACGAGGAAGTTGGCTGAGCCGTTGTCTTTGAGGCAGCGGGGAGGGAGGGGCCGCCAGGGAGATTAGGGGTTGACGTAGTGGGCTAGACTACGATTTGTTTGTCTGACGTTCTGTTTGACGGGCCGTAACTGCCAAAGCCAGCCCTTGTCGGAGGGCAGGATATAGGAGGGATTCGGGGGATGGTCAATCAGTAGAATGCTGGAGTTGAGCGCGGGGCGGATTACCGAGTTGAGTTATGGGCCGGCTAGACCAGGTTCTAGGTTGAGCAAAAAAGTAAGAATGTCGGGCTGAAGCCCGGCGCTACGCACCGTAGTAGAAGAGGAAGTGGCGAGTGGCGGGTGGAGTGGCGAGTGGCGAGTGACGAGTTTCAAACAAAGCCGAAGAGAGATTCCTCAGGCCTAAAGGCCTGAGCTACAACTCGGAATAACGGGATGCGAGGCGGCGCGTATTCCCCGCCAGCGATCAGGAGGTCTGCTGGGGCTGCTCGGCGCGCTTCTGCTTGATTTCCTTGACCTTATCAACGAGGTCGTCGGCCTGTTTCTTCAGGCTGGCACGCTCTTCGGCGCTTTCCACCATATCCGCCTTGCGGCGATAGAGAAGATTCAAGTAGGCCATGGCATCGTCGTAATCAGGCTTGACCTGGATGGATTTCTGCAAGTTGGTGATGCCTTCGTCCACGAGGGGACCATACTTTGAGGCGTATTCGGTGCGAACCGACGGAGGGAGAGGATCGTCATCGCGCACTTGCTTGTTGACGTGATCCTTGTTGTAGGCGGCGCGCAACTCGCCATTGGAGCGGTAAGCGAGGGTCCAATCAATTACACCGATCCAATAATAAGGCTCGGGGTCATTGGGCCTCAGCTGGATGTGCCTCTGATGGTAGGACTTGGACTCCTCAAATTTCTTGGGGTCGAAGGGAGTGCCGGCCATCTGGAAAAGGATGGAGCCGGTGCCATCGACGGCGCTCAGATTGTTGTGGTCCATTTCAAGGACTTCCTTGAACTCGTCGACGGCCGCGTTGCCGAGGCGCATGTTCTGCTCCGAAGGCGCGCCGGGGATGTACTGGCTGGCATAAGCAGTGGCCAGATAGAGGCGGGCATTGAGCAAGCCGGGATCGAGATCCTTGGCTTTCTTGAAATCCTCGATAGCCGCGTCGTACTGAGCGCCCTTATAAGCGGCAACACCCTTATTGAGGAGGTCGCGAGCCTTCAGTTTATTGCAGCCGGAGCCACAGATAGCCAGAATCACGAACGCGGCGAAGGCCAAAGCGCGGCGAATCCAAGTGGAACCGATCACCGATGATGCATGAGTCATCGAAGCATCCATCCCTGCTGTGCGTGACCCCAAAATGGCCGGGGCCAGCGCCCGGATATTTCACGTCTGCCCTGCGAGGGGCACTCTCAAACCGTCAGAAAGCTTTTTCCAGTTCCGGCGTCAGCAGGCCAACTGACGCAATCCCCGAAACGTGCATAACATCAATCACTTCGGCCACCACTCCAAATTCAACCGGCTTGTCGCCGCGAATGAAAGCCACGCGCGTCGCCCGCAACTTGAAGATCTCCTCAATCCGGGATCCGAGCTTATCGAAAGCGACCGGCTCCTGATTGATGCGCAGCGTCCCGTCCGCCAAGACTTGAACCACGACGACATCAGGCTGAGGCGCTGGAGCCTCCGTCGAAGGCTGGGGAACCAGGGCCTCTTCGCCCACGGAGTTCGCCCGGATGATCATAAAGATCACCAGGAGCACCAGCAGGATATCAATCAGCGGAACGACGTTCATGTCCGAGACGATACCGCGCTTACCGCCGACTGACATTCCCATAATCCACCTCGCAACGTAAATGTCCCGCGAGGAGGACTCTCACATCGAAAACGGGCGGGGCAAGCCCCACCCTTCTAACCTGCGAAAAAACTATTGGCCCGCTTCGAGCTTGGCGGTGATCAAACCAATCTTGTCAATGCCGGCGCCGCGCATAATGTCAATGGCGCGGGCAACGTCCATGAACATTACATCGTTATCGCCTTTGACGAAAGCGATTTTCTGGGCGCGCTCCTTGAAGATTTCTTCCATGCGCGGACCGAGGCGGTCCCAAGTGGTGTCTTCCTGGTTGATCTTGAGTTTGCCATTGTTGGCAATCTGCACGACCACGGTTTTATTTTCGAGCTCGACGTCCTGCTGCTGGTTCGGCGAGGGCTGAGGCACGAGCGTGTCCAAGCCCTTCGGAACGACCGGCGAAATGACCATGAAAATAATAATCAGAACCAGAAGGATATCGATCAGCGGCACCACATTGGGCGACGAGAGCGCTCCTCCGCTTTCTCCTCCAACATCCATCCCCATGGCGAGTCTCCTGTAGGTCCGCGAGAGCAACTTTGCGGGCCATGAAACCGCGCCGGGTGGGATCCGGCGCGGCACTAAGAAATCAGCAAACGAACGGCACAAACAGCCTTACAGCGGTCCTCAATCCGCGGACGGCGGACGAGGAGTTGGCTTCCCGGATTGACTCTTCTCGGTGAGCAGGCCGAGCTGGTCGACACCGGCGGAGCGAATCTCGTCGACAACCGCGACGACATCGCCGTACTTGGCGCGAGCGTCGCTCTTAACGTAAACGGTCTTGTCAAGCCGGGTGGAGATGCGGTCCTTAACCTGGTCGGTAATCTCTTCCTTGCGGAGCTTGGCGTTGCCGAGGAAGATGCTGCCGTCGCGCGAAATGGCCACGACGATCGCGTCATCCTTGTCCGCATCCTTCATATCATGTGGATTGTTGGTAGGAGCCAAGTCCACCTGATGGGTCTTCTGCAACATGGGCGTGACCACCATGAAGATGATCAGCAAAACGAGCATGATGTCGGCCATGGGAATGACGTTGGGGGCCGCCATCTGGGCACCGGCTTGTGGCTTGTACGCCATGGCCGTTTACTTCTTGGCGCCGCGGCGCAGGATGAAGTAGTTGATGAGCTCCATCGAGGAGTTGTCCATCTCGACGTCAAAGGCTTCCACTTTGTTGGTGAAGTAATTGTAAGCCCAGACGGCAGGGACGGCCACAAGCAAGCCGAAAGCGGTGGTGACGAGCGCTTCAGCAATACCGCCGGCAACCGCGGAGAGGCCGGTGGCCTTGCTGTTGGCGATGCCCTTAAACGCGTTCAAGATGCCGACGACGGTCCCGAAGAGACCTACGAACGGCGCGGTGGAACCGATAGTAGCGAGGGCCGAGAGGCCGCGCTTCATTTCGGCATGGACGATGGCTACGGAGCGCTCCAGGCCGCGCTTCGCCGCGTCAATGACGTCGGAGTCCGAAACCTGCTGCGAAGCAGACTGGAACTCGGAGAGACCCGTGGCGACCACCTTGGCGATGTGGCTCTTCTTATTGCGCTCGGCAATAGCGATGGCTTCGTCGAGCTTGCCGTCCTTGAGAGCACCGGCAACCTGCTGCACGAAGACGCGAGACTGCTTGCGAGCCGCGCTGTACATGAGGAAGCGGTCAATCATGACGCCGAAGGAATAGATGGAGAGAACAAAGAGGATGAATACAACGACTAGCGCGAGCGTGCCCATGTTCTTGAGCATGTCGCGTAAATCGAAGCTGGGTGCGCCAGCTTCCTGCAGCAGAACTGCAAAAGTGAATAAAGTTGCTACCATTCGTTTGCTCCTTAAGTTTCAAGTGACCCTCCGGCGAGGCCGGCGGGCAACAAGAGTGTTCGCTGAATATTGCTACCTGGAGCGACGCACCTGTCCCACGACCGGCGCGCCACCCGCACTACTGGTTGAGAGAGAAAATCACGTCAATGGTCGTGTCCACGTCCACCGGCTCGCCATTCAGGAGCGTCGGTTGATAGCGCCATTGGCGCACAGCGTCAAGCGCCGCCTGCTGCAGCAGCGGATGGCCGGACATCACTTCCAAAGACGTAATTGCGCCGTCCTTGCCAATGATGGCGTGCAAGCGCACGGTGCCCGAAATGCGTGTCTGGCGCGCGAGAGGCGGATAGACCGGCTGAACGCGGTTGACGATGCGCGCAGCCTGGACGTTGCCACCAACGCGGAGAGGACCAGTCTGGTGCGGCCTAGGCGGAGGCGGCGCTGCGCCCATGCCACCGATGACCCCGCCAAGCACACCACCCATGGAGCCACCGGCAACGCCGCCAGGGACTCCACCGGTCATGCCGGTAGCCACATCGGGCTCGGCGTCTTCCTTAATAATTTTCACTTCCTTGGGGATGACCTTCGGCTGCATGAGCTTGCCGGCATCCATCAAATGGGCCTGCGGCTTCACATGGACTATTTGGGCTACCGCGGGAGGCGGAGGGGGCGGGGGCGGAGGCGGGGGCGCAGTCAGCATCGTCGCCATCATGGTTTTGGGGAGCGCCTCGGTGTAGATCAGCGGAATAAGGATCAGTATCCCCAAGAAGGCGACCTGAAAAAGCATCGAGACCACGACGGTCCAAGGCTTGTTGGTCTTCTTCGGATTCGGACTGGAAATCACCATTTCTTCAAACATGGGTCCTACCTCCTCCCGGCGGGAGCGAGACGTCCAGAAACATTTTCGCTACTGCGGGTTTTGTTGCCGGCTGCGGGTCCGGTGCCTGCCGCCACGCCCTGGCCGCGCCAACGATTCCAGGCGACGACGAGGGGAGCAGCGATACCAAAACTGGAGTACGTTCCTACCACAATCCCTACCACCAGGGCAAAGGAGAAAGCACGAAGCACCTGGCCGCCCATCAGGAACAGGACGAGCACGGTAAGGAAAGTCAAACCGCTGGTCAAGATCGTTCGCGAAAGGGTCTGATTGATGGACTTGTTGACCACGTCAGCGAACGATTGGTTGCGCAGCAGCCGGTTGTTCTCACGGATGCGGTCGAAGATGACGATCGTGTCGTTCATGGAATAACCGACCAAAGTAAGCAGGGCCGCGATGACCGTAAGCGAAATCTCAAAATGCAGCAGCGAGAAAAAGCCCAGGGTAATAAGCACATCGTGAAACACGGCCAAAACCGCCGCCAGCCCAAAAATCATTTTATCGAGCAACCGAAGAACGAATCCTACGAACCCTCTCTGCGCAAGAAAGACTTGGCCGACCGAGCCACCACCCTGAAATCGAAAGGCAATATATACCAGCATGCCGCCCAAAGCATAGAGGGTAACGTAAATTGCCTGCTGGCGAAGCTCGGCGCCGACTTTGGGACCGACGACTTCCACATTGCGAATGCCAAACGGGCCGAGAACGTAGCTGTCTTTCAAGGCGGCGAGGACCGGCGCGGTTACGCCATCCGCTTTCGATAGATCATCGAAATTGGTGAGCACGCCGTGAGCGTTCTTGTCGCGGTAGTCGAGAATCTTTTTAGCGAGCTGCTGGTAACGATCACCGGCGTTGGCGGAAAGAAGCAGCGGATCTTTTTCGGAGAGCTGTGCAGCGAGTGAAGCCGCGGTGGCGGCATTGAAATTGGGCTTGTTCGATCCAGAAAGTCCATAGGCGGCGTTCAAGGCGGTTAGAATTCTTACGCGTCCTTCTTCAAGGGCTTGTTCGTCCTGACCTTTGCCTTCCACGAAGATGACGACTTCATTGGAATTCGGGTCGCCAATGTCTTTGATGCTCTGGATTTCCGTGTTCCCGAGGCTGCTGCGAAGCTTGTCCACATTTGGAGGCTGGGCGAAGCGAACATCCACGTTGGTGCCGCCTTTGAAATCGATCCCGTAGCGAATCCCGCTACCGTAAAGAATCGAAGCCCATCCAGCGAGGAGAAGAATGCCGCTTAAGGCGTAGAAATACTTGGCTTTGCCCATCCAGTCGATATTGGGCTGTTTGAAGAGCTCGATCATGCGGCCTTTACTTCCCTTCCTTAGACACCGGAGGAGATGGAATGTTCCCGGCGCAAAGCCTTCTACCAGGGTAGAAGAATCCGCGCTGAGAACCCACCGCCCACTCGTTTGAATTTGAGTGGGACACTCGCCCCAGAAGTTCTAGTACGGCTAAATGCTCAACTCCGCCTGACGGTCCATCTTCATCAGGTGATACTGGAAAATCGTTTTCGAGACGTAGACAGCCGTGAAGATGTTCGCCACCAGGCCTACAACGAGCGTAATGGCGAAACCGCGAATTGGGCCTGTTCCGAACACACCCAAAAATGCGGCCGAAACGACGGTCGTGACGTGAGTATCGATAATCGTTAGAAAGGCTTTGTCAAAGCCGGCATCGACGGCGGCCGCTGCGGACTTACCGTTGCGCAATTCTTCGCGGATACGCTCGAAGACGAGAACGTTGGAGTCCACACCCATGCCGATGGTCAGGATGACGCCAGCGATACCGGGAAGCGTCAACACAGCGCCGGACATGGCGAGAAACGCCAGGAGAATGACCAAGTTGAAGAACAGAGCCAGCACGGCGTTGCCGCCAGAAAGCCGATAATAGACCAGCATGAAGAGCATCACAACGACGAGACTGAGCACGGAAGCCTGAACGCCGTGGCGGATGGAGTCCGCTCCGAGGGATGGGCCAACAGTGCGCTCCTCGAGATACTTAATGGAAGCGGGCAAAGCGCCTGCCCGGAGTACCAGCGCCAATTCATGGGCGCTCTCCTGGCTGAAATTTCCTTCAATCATGCCCGTGTCTTCGATGCGGCCATTAATCACGGGAGCGGATTGGACCTTATGATCGAGGACAATGGCCATTTTATTGCCAATATTCTGTTCCGTGAAAGGCCCAAAGCGCTTAGCGGCTTCCGGCGAAAGCGTGAAATTCACCTGCCACATGCCGGGGTTGGAAGTATTACGCGTTTCGACGGCGCTGCGGAGGTCGCGGCCGGTGACTACAGGAGCGCGGTCGAGGAGATACCAAACTTCGCTCTTGTCGGTAACCCCGTTGGCGCCGCGGCTTTCCAATGAGCCAGTCACCAATTCAGTGCCTGGCGGGAGCACAGTGTGCTGCGCCATGAAGGCAGCCACGGATGGGTAAGTTACGGGGTCTCTGACCAACCTGAGCTCAAGCTGCCCGCCGGCTTGGATCACTCCCATGGCCTCAGCGGGGTCGCCCACGCCGGGAAGCTGGACGAGGATTTCGTTGGCGTTGCGGCCGCCGCGAGGCTGAATCGTCGGCTCGGTCAATCCCAGCGCGTTGATGCGGCGCGCGATGGTCTCGAGCGATTGCGTCATCGTGGATTCCTGGATTTGCGCGACTGCGCCTGGACGCAGCGTCAGCGTGTAGCCGTTGGGATCACCGGCGGCGCGCGCCAGGTCCCAGACGTTGTTGTATTGCTGGGTCACCAGGTCGCGGAATTCCGAGGCTTGCGACGGATCGATGTTGCGAACAAGGATGTGCATGTCGTCGATGCGGCGCACTTCATCGTAATGAATATTCTTTGAGCGCAGCAGCGTGGTCAGACGATCCACGGTGGTGTCCGTCTCCTGCGCGATGGCTTCCTGGACCTGGACCTGGAGAACCAGGTGCGTGCCGCCCTGGAGGTCGAGGCCGAGCTTGATCTGCTTCCCGAAATTATCTTTTACCTGCGCCACCGAGGTAGGGAACACCGGGTAGCCGAAAAGGAAATAGATGCAGAACAAAATGACGGAGAAGATGAACAGCGCTTTCCACTTCAGATTGGGGTTCATGGTCAGAATGTAAGACGCGTAAGCCGGCGAAGGGTGGGTTTATTTTGCATCTTCCGATGCCTCCACCTGTGCAATCGCCGCACGCGCGACGCGGATTTTAACCTGCGGTTCGCTGGAGATTTTCAAAATGACAGAATCGCCATCGATGCCGTTGACGGTGCCATAAATGCCGCCGTTGGTGATGATCTTGTCGCCGGTCTTGAGAGCGCCGAGCATTTCCTGGGTTTTCTTGCGCTGGCGCTGCTGGGGCATGATCACCATGAAATACATGATGGCAAACATGAGCCCGAGCGGGATTAAGAAGCCGCCGAAGCCGCTGCCGCCAGAAGCCTGAAGAATCGTCGCTGCCATCATCGTGTGTTGAACCATTCCTTACTGCTTATTAGTTGCCAGGTTTCAACCTGGCCGCCCTAGTGTGACTTCCAAGCTACGAAAGATACAAAGACCGGGCGGCGGCACATCACCCGCGCTCCTGCTAAATCGTTTCCCGTTCGATTCGTCTTGGTGCCCGCGGATGGCACGCGCGCTTCCCGGAATTAGGCCACTCAGGCCGGTCCTTCAGCATAGCGCGCGTGCATCTCTGATGAGAAATTCGCTAGGTTCCCAAACTCGATAGCCTCGCGGATTCGCCGCATTATGTCAAGGTAAAAGTGGACATTATGGTGGGTGGCCAGGATGGCGGCAGTGAGTTCTCCCGCTGCGAAGAGATGACGAAGATAAGCGCGCGAATAGCGGCGGCAAGCGGAACAAGTGCATTGAGGATCGATGGCCCGCTGATCCTGAGCGTAGCGCGCGTTCTTGATTAGGATGCGGCCTTCGCTAGTGTAGAGGCAGGCGTGGCGCGCGGCGCGCGTGGGCAGCACGCAATCCATCATGTCGATACCCAGCGCAACGTAATCGGCAATCTGTTCGGGGCGGCCCACGCCCATCAGATAGCGTGGACGATCCTTAGGCAATAGCTCTGTGACTTCGGCGGTCATTTGACAAGTGGTTTCGTGAGGCTCGCCAACGGCGAGGCCGCCGACGGCATAGCCAGGAAAATCGAGTTCAAGAAGTTGGCGAGCGCTCTCGCGCCGCAAATCGGCAAACGTCGCGCCTTGTACGATGCCGAATTGCCATTGGCAGAGATCGCCGTTACGGCGAGCGCATTCCTGAAAATAGACGCGGGCGCGGCGGGCCCACTCGGTAGTGCGCTTCAGTGCGGCTTCGGCTTTTTCGCGGGGCGTGGGCGTTTCGATGCACTCATCGAGAACCATGGCGATGTCCGAGCCCAGCGCGAGCTGAATCTCAGCGGCTTTTTCCGGCGTGAGGAGGTGCTCCGAACCGTCGAGATGAGATCGGAAGCGCACGCCTTCATCGGTAATTTTCCGCAGCTCTGAGAGGCTGAAGACCTGGTAGCCGCCGGAATCCGTGAGAACCGCGCGGGGCCAGGACATGAATTTGTGCAAGCCGCCAAGTTTGCGGATTAGTTCGTGTCCGGGACGAAGATAAAGATGATAGGTATTCGCGAGGATGATTTCCGCGTCGAGTTCTTCGAGCGCTTCGTTGCGCAGACCTTTTACGGCGGCTTGCGTGCCTACGGGCAGGAAAAATGGAGTTTCGATTGCGCCATGGGGCGTGGTCAAGCGTCCGCGGCGCGCGCCAGTTGGGTCGGTCTTCAATACTTCGAAAGAAAAATTCATCTTCGGCTAAATAGCGGAAAGCAGGACAGGCATGAATGCCTGTCCTACCTGAGTGTATCAGGAGAAGATGAAGGCCCAGCCTACGCGGCACACCACATAGACCACCCAAACGCTGAAGGCAATGGTGAAAGATTTGGCGCCTTTCAGTTTTTTCGGGTTCACGGCGGCAAACCCGATGGCCAGGAGAATCAGCGTCCAGAAGGTAAAGAGGTCAAACGATTTGCAGAGCGCTACGAGCCACTTCGCGGATTCGTCGGGTAACAGCGCGGCGAGATTCGCAGCCACAGGATTTTCGAGGTCCGCCGTACCGTACGGTTTCAAGTAGAGGACGAGGATGAATAGCGGGCTGCTGACGAGCCCGGTCAAAAAGGCGTGAGAAGTGATGCTGAACGCGGTGGTGAAATTCGTGCTTGCCCCGCCGAGCAGACTGTATGCTCCCCACATCACCAAACCGATGACCAGCACTGCGAGAATCGGTCCTAGAAGGCCAATCGCATAGGTAAATGGCGGCGAAAATTTGGCTCCGCCCTCGATTTGCTGCTGCTTCTGCTCGGCCGACATCTGCGCTGCGCGGGGATTTTTCTCGATTTGCTGGCTCATGAATTCGCGCCAATTGATGCGCTGATTGATCGCAAAGCTGACGCCGATGCTGAGAATAGTCGTCAGCACAAGCGGGAGCACCCAGCCGGGTTTTCTCACAATGTCTTCAAAAGTTTTGCCCGGCGAAAAGAAAATTCCAACGATTCGTCCGAACGGACTGATGGAAGCTTGCGCCTCCGGCGCAGGTACAGGGGTTGTAGCCACCAAGGACTCCTCCACCACAAGGTTGCGTAGTTCCGCCTTCTGAGAGGCACTACGCATGAGCATCAAGGAATATTTCAGTGAGGAGATTCTAGCGCGGCGGAAAAGAAGTTGACAGTCAAAAGTTGTGAGGCCAGAAGCAAGAAAGGTTATATATTTCACAAATGAAGAAAATCTTCTGCCCTAGATGCGGCATGGAAGCTATCGGAGGAAATGGCTTCTGGGGAACGTCCAAACCCTACTGTTCGCTTTGTGGCTGGAACGTTTCGCTCGCAAAAGAAACAGAGCGCGCGTCCTTAAAGCAACTGCCTTGGGCCTTATTGCTTTTTGCATCTTTCTTTGCTTTCGTCGGTTACTTGTCTAAATCGGGATTCGCTCTTTTCCCTTTTCTATTCTTGTCTGTGTTCGTTGTAGTGGGTGCGATTGCGTCCTGGCGGAAATTGAAACTACTGGAGGTCTCACACCCCGCGGCCGCCTACGCAAGTACGCTGCCTTCGGTTATGGCGGCCAAGGAAACCCTTAAAAAAACTCCTGTCAATACGCATCTGTACCTCTCGGGACTATCCAAGCCTCGTATAGTAAGATTCAAACCAGTAGCCCGTGTCATTACCATCGCATTTCCAATCTCGTGGATATTCATAGTCTACTTCGGGTTCAAGATCATGCGGGACGAGATCGCGGTTTCTAGCCCACTCGCCACTCTTCGCGACCTTGGCCCCCTCCTACTGTTCGCTTTGATATGGTCGGTCATTGGAATAACGACAATACGCAGCGTCCGGAGAGATCGAAAGTTATTGAGCGAAGGAGAGCTCGCCATCGCCATCGTTACTCACCAAGAGCTGAGCGGTGGGAAACGTCGGCAAAGCAAAATACGATACGAGTTCAAGGATGTCACAGGGCGGCTCGTCAGAGGCGGCGGGACCGACGAGTCGTGGGAATTGTATGAGGACATGGAAGTCCCAGTCTTCTACGACGCTGAAGATCCCGGGAAAAATGTTGCGCTTTGCGCCGCCACTTGTGAACTAAGAACCGACTAGCGGTTAGACAGCGGGATGACAAATTTCAGCGCTGTGTGCGTCGCGGAAAAGCCGACTACTTTCACATCCTTCAACCCAGCCTTGCGGCCTGCGGCGAGGACATCGTTTTCGGTAATGTGTTTTTGGCCTTTTGGGTAAACGATCCAGAGCGCGTCCGCGCCTTTCATTGCTTTCGAAATTTTCGCCAGAGCGCCGAGGCCTTGCTTCGAATCAGCTGCGAGAAAGACAGACTCCGAATCAGCCGCTATTTTTCCCTTGCTCACGCTTTCCGTGAGCCCGGTCACTTCACGAAGAAACTCCGGCTCGAACTCGCCTAACAAAGACACTCTGGCGCCCGGTTTCACGCCGAGTTTCTCTATGCGCGATTTCGGATGGAGAATCTTGTCGCACCATTTTTCCGCAGCCGATCCGAGGTGAAAGACAGCAAGTCCTTCCGCAGTCTGCAAGCGAAGTTCACCGTCCACCGCTTTCGCCGATTTGATCGTGGAAAACGGAATCTTCAGCCGGAAATCGCCACGAAAGAGAATCTCGCTCGTTTCGAGCAAAGCCTTCCCTTCTGACTGCTTTCCGTCAAAGTGCACTTTGCACGTTGCTTCGTTTCCCATTGGAGATCGCCTGCCCACCAACCAAATTGTTGCTGAACCGTACCTCTTCCGCAGTCCCGCCACCTCGGCGGCAGTCACAATAGTAAGCTATCAGGTTCCATGGCAACCGCAATTACAAACACCGTCGACTGGAAGCTGATCTGGGCGCAGCGCGGATTCCGCTATTTCTTTTTCGCCATGTTCGTCTCGCTCTTTGGCAGCGGCATGAACTTCGCTGGCGTGAGCTGGTACATCCTTGCCGTGACGCATTCCACGGTGAAGGTCAGTTGGCAAGTCATCGTCATGACCATCCCGGGGCTTTTCGTTCCCTTTCTGGGCGGCGTGCTGATTGACCGCATTGACCGGCGATATTTGGGTGTCTTGCTCGATTTGATCCGCGGTTTCTTTGTGCTGGCGACCGCGTACATCGCTTGGCGCGGCCATTTGCAACTCTGGCATTTGTATGCCATGACGCTAATCACCGGCACTGGATCGGCGATGTACTGGGCCACGGTGAACGCACTGGTGCAGGAAGTGATTCCGCCCAGCCAGTTCACCGGCGCGAACGCCGTGGTGCTCGTGGGAGTGCAAAGCGGCATGCTCATTGCCGGGGCTTTCGTCGGCTTCCTTTACAACTCCGCCGGTATTGCAGGAATCCTGGCGATCGATGGCGCAACTTATTTTGTGTCGGCCTATTGCTTGTATCAGGTGCGTCGTGGATACGTCTCTCCACGTGTGAATCAGAAGTATCCACGAGAATTTGACGAGGCGACCGAAGCGACAGCCGAAGCGCTCGAAACCGGCGAAAATCCGGAAGTTGCGGAAGCCGGGCTCTCGCTGGCAGTTTACGCGGACATGAAAGAAGGCTTCGCGTACCTCAAGCAGCAGCCGCTGGTGCGCGCGCTGGGCGTCACCCATTCGGTCATGATGGCGGGAGTGGTGAGCGCCAACGTCGTGCTGGTCGCCCTGGCAAACGATATTCTGCATGCGGGCCCGCGCGGGCTGGGATTTCTGGAATCGGGCTGGGCTACCGGGGCGATCGTCGGAGGATTGCTAGCCAGCCAACTGCCACAGTCGTTGCGCATGCCTCTTTATGTAGCTGCGTGCGCTGGGCTCGCGGCCGGCCACATGGCGACTCCCTTCGTGGAATTTCTCGTGGGCGCGGTAACGATGCAGATTCTGTTTGGATTCTGCCGCGCCCTGGGCGGCGTGGTCGCGCAGTCTTCGCTGATGTCCATCGTGCCGCGGCATTTCATGGGGCGCACGCAATCCGCGATGGCGATCCTGACGACCGTCGTGCAGCTCTCCATGAGCATTGCGCTTGGATGGGTGGCACAGGGAGCCGGCCTGATCGCCGGGTACGCGCTGCTGGCGTTGCTTTACGCGGGAGCGACAGTGTCAGCCATTCGCGCGCGTCAGCTCATGCGATGAGCTTTGGTAATAGCTTGCTCGATTGGTTCCAGGCTAATCGGAGGAACGCGTTGCCGCGGGCGCCAGCGACGCATGCACATTCTTTCCGCCGAGCAAATCAACGGCCGCTTGATAGAGTTTGGCGCGCAACTGGTAGCGCTCATTGGCGCGCGTGACGTAACGCACGGCGATTTCGACGCCGCCGATGATCGGCTTGACATTGATGGCCGGCGCCGCAGAAAGTGAACTCATGTCGCGCGAACGCGCTGCGCGCTGCCATTCCTTCTCGGCTTGCTTGGCGCTTTCCGACGTGGCCTCGGCAACCTTTTTCTGAATCGCATCGATAATCGGATAGGGATCCTGCCCGGTGGGAAGAACCACCTGCAATTCGTCCCAGAGCCACTGGCCGGAGGTCGAAAAATTAAAGTAATGGCCTTCGATTGCAAAACTATTTGTGAAGGTCACGCGGCGTCCCGTCGGATGCCCAGTGTCCGTCCAGTTGCCGGTTTCGAGCAGAACGGTATGAAACATCCCCAGCTCAACGACTTCACCCGACACGCCGTTGATCTCCACCCAGTCACCGAGCCTGATGCCGTTTTTCCCCATCAGCACAAACCAGCCGATGAAGCCAACAATGAAATCCTTAAGCGCAACCGTTAGGCCTGCGCCTGCAAGCCCCAGAAACGTGCCGAGTTGTCCCGGAAGCCCAACGATCACCAACAGAATAAGGAGTACTGCCGCCACTTGAACGGCGACGCGCGTCACTGTACGCAGCGTTTCCACCTGCCTGCGGTCCAGCGTTAATTTTCCGAGTAGACGTTCGAGCCAACTGTCAAAGAAAAATCCAATCAGCACAATTCCCAGTACGATGAGTGCGCCCAACAAGGAGCGATGAAGAACGTCGCGCTGTCGTGCGGCTACTAGATCGCTCCACTGGGCGTAAACAGCGGCCCGCCGCTTTTCATAATCAGCACGCTTGTCAAAATTTGTCAGATCCTTTTGATCGAGGACAATCTCTTTCATCCTCGCCAGCGCCGCTGCGGATTCTTCGTGACTGCGTTCTTTCCGTGAGGTGGCGGGCGCTCCCGCTGCTGCCTTTTTCGAATGCACAGCCAGATCCGGCGAAGCCTCCTTCGCCGCGTCGATGCGCTTGTCCAGTGCGTCGTGCATTGCAGCCAGGCCTGCCGCAGCACTGAGCACCGTTTGCTTTGCCTGCTCGAGCATCTCCCGCTTTTGCCGCAGCGCCGACCACTGCCGGTAAAGATGGACCAGCCCAAACTGATCGGGCAACGGAAACGGATACGAGGGAACCGCGGTATCAACTTCGTGAGAGAGGGCGTCATGTTCCTGGCCAATCTGTTCGGCGTGCCCTTTGGCATCGCCGCCAGCCTGGATCAAGTCTTGCGTAGCGTCATCCACTTCGTCTTCATCGGATTCCAACTGCGCTTTGACTTCTTCGAGCCTGTCGCCTAGCGCGTCTTTCTTGTTTCCACTCGCCTTGGCTTCCTCCGCCGTCAATTGCGCGGCTAGCGCCTGATCGGCCTTCCGCAGTTCCTGCGCTTTCTCCAGCCTTGTTTGTATATTTCTCGCCTCTGGACTTAAGACGGGAGGATGCGCCTCCGCATTCCGCCGCGCGCTCTCGTACGCAAGGTCCATTTCGTGGTCGGCTAACCGAATGGCCTCCCTGGAGAGCGCCTGTTCGTCTGGAATGTCCGCTAGGCGTGCGAGTTTCTGGGCAGTCCTCATGGGCGATTGGTCTACCAGGGTTGTTTGAACTCCCTTCGCCCCCTTAGTGGCGGTAGTGTTCGCCGGCTGCCCGGTGCGCAAAAATCCATAGGCAACCGCACCCAGGAGCACGATCAACATGATCGCGGCAATCTTTTGTGTCGTCTTCATCCGCGCCCAACCATTCATCACCATTCTAATACGCGCGCTGTCTCGCCATACGCACAACTTTGGACTAACCGATTCGCATCGCGGATCAGGTTTTTTCGCCGACACAGCAGAGCATCAGCTAGTCTAAAAAGTAGAGCTCTTATGGATTCGCGGCTGTCCAAATTATCATTTGCAATGTTGTCAGGATACGCGGCCATTCATTTCCCGTCTTACTACTCCCAGCTGCCCGACGTGGTGGCTTCGCATTTCAACGCGCGCGGCGTGGCGAATGGCTGGCAGACAAAATCAGCTTTCTTTGCGGTATTTGTGGGCGTAAGTGTTCTTGCCGCCGTGATTGGATTTGGTATTCCACGCATTATTTCCGCAATGCCGCCGCAACTGATCAATCTTCCGAACAAGAATTACTGGCTCGCGCCAGATCACCTCGCTGAAACCCAAACGTTCCTGAACAACTATTTTGCTTGGTTCGGCTGCGCCGTTTTCCTGATCATCATTCTTACGTTCGACTACGCCATCCAGTCCAATCTGCGTCCGGAGAATCGGCCCGACATTTCGCGGATGTGGTATATCCTCGCGGGCTTTCTCGCTTTCGTAGCCGTCTGGATCATCCGCTTATTAGCGCGATTCCTGCGGAACCCGCAAGAAAAGCTCGGGAGTTGACGGGAGTTCCAGCAAAGCATACCTTCGGCCAGTGAAGATTGGGGATGTCATCCGCATGCTGGAGCAAGATGAATGGGTGCTGGCGAGAACCCGGGGGGGCCACCGCCAATACAAACATCCTGTTAAACTAGGTCTGGTAACCGTCCCCGGCAAGCCGGGCGATGACCTCGCCCCTGGAACGCTGAACAGTATCCTGAAACAGGCAGGGTTGAAGTCATGAAAAGATATCTAATCGTTATCGAGCCGACAAACGCTAGTTTTTCTGCTTATTCCCCGGATCTTCCCGGATGTGTTTCGACTGGCCGGACGCACGAGGAAGTTGAGCAAAACATGCGCGAGGCAATTTCGTTTCATCTCGATGGACTGCGCGAAGAGGGGCAGGTCGTTCCTGAGCCACAAACATACTCGGCGTACGTTGAACTGCCCGCCTGAACCAAGTGGACTAAATGTATCCCGTCGACGACAAGGACAACGTTGTAGAAATCACTGACACTCCCAAGTTAAGTCCCGGCGCGCCTTGCCCGATGGTTTTGTGTGACGAACATTGCTTAATACTCTCCTACATGATTTTCGAAAAGTACCCTCTTCCGCCTCCGCGCCCCGGCGGCGGGTTACAAGTGATCTTTGCGGATCCATCCGAGACCAAATGGGCCATTGTGCAATTTCATCGGCCGCGGGCGCATATGTTCGGTCCCTCAGTGACGAGACACTCTCAGGACACCCGCTAGCCGGTCGAGGCTTAAGAACTTATGCGATCCACGAAGTTCTCAGCTCATCATGGGTCCGGCAGCTGGAAAAAATGAATTCCGTTCACCCTCGACACAACCCGAAAATGTACGATGATCTTAAGCACTATGTTTTTGCATTTCACGATTCCACATTTGAGTGCATCGCGCGAGGTTTTGACGCCACTATTGTCACCGGCCCCGGGGAACTGATTCTCGATCAAATGCGCTCCCGCATCATCAGCCAATCGCAAGACCTACTTCAATAAAGACGAAACTTCCAGCATGCCGGAAGTTTCAGCTTCTCTTCTGGAATTCGGCGAGGGGTTTTTCTAGAGGTAATCGCGCGAGGGGCCTTCCAGGAAGGCTCGCAGCTTGCGCGAACGCGAAGGATGGCGCAGCTTGCGTAGCGCCTTGGCTTCGATCTGCCGGATGCGTTCGCGCGTAACAGCGAACGACTGGCCGACTTCCTCGAGCGTGTGCTCGCTGCCATCGTCCAGTCCAAAACGCATCTTGATGACTTTTTCCTCGCGCGGCGTCAGCGTCTTCAGCACCGAAGAAGTCTGTTCCTTCAAGTTCAGGTTGATGACCGCGTCGGACGGCGAAACCACGGCCTTGTCTTCGATGAAGTCGCCCAGGTGCGAATCTTCCTCTTCGCCGATCGGCGTTTCCAGCGAAATCGGTTCCTGTGCAATCTTCAAAATCTTGCGCACCTTGGACACTGGAATGTCCATGCGCTTGGCGATTTCTTCGCTGGTCGGCTCGCGGCCCAGTTCCTGCACGAGCTGGCGGCTGGTGCGCACCAGCTTGTTGATCGTCTCGATCATGTGCACGGGGATGCGGATGGTGCGCGCCTGGTCGGCGATCGCGCGGGTAATGGCCTGCCGGATCCACCACGTCGCGTACGTTGAAAACTTGTACCCGCGGCGCCACTCGAACTTGTCCACCGCCTTCATCAGGCCGATATTTCCTTCCTGAATCAGGTCGAGAAATTGCAACCCGCGGTTGGTGTATTTCTTGGCGATGGAAACAACCAGCCGGAGGTTGGCTTCGATCAGTTCTTTTTTGGCTTGCTCGGCTTCCGCTTCGCCGCGATGAATGAAGGTCAGCGTGCGCTTTAGTTCGGTGAGCCCGACTTCGCTGGCTTCCTCGATGTCTTTCAGCTCGGTGCGGCGAGTGCGCAATTCCTTGCGAGCTTCCGCTGCGACTTCGCCCTTGGCCACGTCCGCGCGGCGCTCCAGGCGCCCGGCTTCGCGCTCCAGCGATTGCAGCCGCTCGACCGTGCCGCGCATTTTGTCGATCAGCCGCTTCTTTTCGAACGGATTGAAATCGATGTCGCGAATGGCCAGGGAAATCTGCACGCGCGTCCGCGCCACATCCCACTTTGCGCGGATGTAGGACCGTTTCTTGGACTTCAGCGTCTTGCCTAGCTTCGCGGCTTGTTTCAGCGCGGCGTCATAAAGTTTCGCAATCTTGTCGATGTACTTGAGCGTCTGCTTGGTCTTGTTGGCGATCTTTTCTTCGGTCAGCTCTTCGTCGTCGAACTGGACAATTTCCTTGATGGACCGGACACCTTTGCGCAAATCATCGCCGACGGCGATCAGTTCCTTGATGACGATTGGCGAGCGCGTGATGGACTTCATCACCACGAGTTGCCCGCGCTCGATGCGCTTGGCAATGGTGACTTCGCCCTCACGCGTCAACAGCGGCACAGTGCCCATCTCGCGCAAGTACATGCGCACGGGATCGTTGGTCTTTTCCAGCGAACCTGGCGTCAGGTCGAGGTCGCTGCCGCCTTCGTCAGAGTGCGCATCGTCCTTGACGACGACTTCGCGGTCGCCGGACTCGGCGGAAACTTCCACCGCGCGCGCGGCCTTCGCCGAAGCTTGGTCCTCATAAATCTCGATGCCGTTCCGCTCAAAGGTGGTAAGGAGATCGTCGATTTCTTCGGAGGAATGGACCTCTGCCGGAAGCGAATCGTTTACTTCGTCGTAGAGCAGGTAGCCGCGCTCCTTGCCAATGGCAATGAGCTGGCGTACCGCGTCATATTTCTCTTCAAGGCCTACTGCTGCCACAAATTCCTCCCAATTACTTACCGCGATCCCAGGCACTCCCAGGCATGCCAGCGTCTGTGCTCATTCGCAGAGACACGCACAGGCTCGCGCGCAGGCGCAAACCAAGGGGATCATTCCCCAGGAGATTTCCCGCATTTTTATTTGAAAATCTGTGCACCGCGCCGCTTGTCTGCCGCCGGCCCCGTGCGTTGCCCGCTTCCCGCACTTTTGGGGCCCGGCCCCAGCCGCTAAATACACTTACAATAGATGCGTTTAACGGTAAAACCGTTACTCGCGAAACCCTATTACGCTACACGTTTAAGTCGCGTCTCGTCAATGTTTTAATTCGTGGATTTCTGTGGAAGATCTGGAGCCCATGGCTTAATTCTCCCTTTACGGTCGTTGGCCAGGTTCCGGTGGCTTCGACGCTTTCACATGGGGTGTCCGGCTTAGGGGCCTTCCACCTAGCCCGGAATATCACGCTTAGTTTCAAGACGCGTATGGACGGAACTAATCACCGCGCTCCTATTTTTCCCTTGACTTCTGTTACAACGAGCGTATACTAGTTGTTAGGTAAACCTGCGCAGTTCTCTTATGCAATCCATTTGGTTTGAGACCGGGTGCCCCGGCGGTGCAGCACTCCGTCAAATTCGCGCTCTGCGAGTTGTCCTTTTCTCCCAGGGCAACTTCTTTGGAATCAACACTTGCAGAATACGCCCGCAAGTGTTGATTCTAAACCACTTACGCAAACTTTAAGTCCTTTAGATGCAACACTTACAGAAAACCGGGGGAGGGGTTGTCGTGGCTAGCCGCTCCAATCCAGACTCGAGAGAGTTTTAATGGTCACCTTGCTGCGGCGAGCCGGCGCATCAATTCCTGTTTTTTCTCTAGCAGCCCGCGGAGCTCCGGCGCTGTAGGATTAGCCTCGATGCTGCGCTGCACATCGGCCAGCTCGCGCTCCGCCTGCCGGTGCTGCAGCGCCTCGATGCAGCTTTGGGCCTCTTCCCAAGTTGGTTCGTTGGCTTCCTCGAACAGAATCTCGAAGAGCAGCCGCCGGTCGCGGTCTTCCAGCGCGGCCCCGATTTCGGTAGCCTGCACCGGCTGGCCGGACAAGCTGGCGATTACCAGCGCCGCGAAGATTTTCTCGGTCTCCAGCCCGTGATAGAGATGAGCATTTTGCAGTTGCTTGGCAAGCTCCTGCCGGAAGCCTTCCGCTTCCGCGAGCATGCGAATCAGCCGCCGCTCGACTGGCTTGGCGGCGCGCGCGACAAGTTCCGGCTGGGTCTTTACTTCACTGCGGCGTTCCGAAGCCGCCTTGCTCAAAGCGGCGCGCAGCACCGGCTCCTCCAGACGCAGCTGCTGAGCGATGCGCGTGGCCCACTCGGAGCGCAAGATGCGGTTCGGAATTTTCTGGACGTAGGGGAGCAGAAAATTCACGGCGCGCAGTTTCCCTTCTCCCGTCGTCAAATCCATTTGCCGCGCACGCGCAATCAGGTAGTCCACGTAGGGCGGCGCTTCTTTCACCAGTTTGAGGTACGCCTCCGCCCCCATTTCGCGGATAAATAGATCCGGGTCAGCCTTCTTATCGCCTACCGGCGGCAGCGCAAGGACGCGCACTTCAAAATCTTGTTCGAGCAGGAGGGAAAGCGACCTTTCCGTTGCGGTTTGCCCTGCCGCATCCGGGTCGTAATTGACAATCACGCGCTTCGTGAACCGTTGCAGGAGTTTGATCTGCGGTTCCGCAAGGCTCGTGCCGCAACTCGCCACCACGTTGCTGATCCCTGCGCGCGCCACCGCGATCGCATCCATATAGCCTTCGACCAGTATCGCGAATTCCTGCCGCCGGATTCCCTCCTTCGCGCGGTCCATGTGATAGAGCACGTTGCTCTTGGAATAGATCGGCGTCTCGGGCGAATTGAGATACTTCGGCATGTCGTCGCCCAGCGCGCGCGCTCCGAACGCCACGATTTTTCCTGATTCATTTGCAATGGGAAACGTGATGCGACGCCGGAAGCGGTCGAATAGCTTCCCGGAGCTTTGGTCGCGCGAAACCAGCCCGGACTCGGCCAGCAGCTTTTCGTTGTATTTGGATTTCAGTTGCCGCAGCAGCGCGTCGCCTCCGCTCGGCGCGTAACCAATTCCGAAGCGCGCGATGGCATCTTTGTCCAGTCCGCGATCCTCGAGATACGCTCGTGCCGCTTTTCCTTCCAGCGTCCCTTCGAGCTGCTTCACGAAAAAAGTCTGCGCCTCGCGGTGCATCTCGACCAGCAGGGTTCGCTGCTGATTTTCTTTGCGCTCCTCCGGCGAGCGCTCCTTCTGACGCGGAACGGCGATCCCGCATTTTTCCGCGACGATCCGAATCGCCTCGGGAAACGCGCACTTCTCCATTTCCATCACGAATTTGAAAACGTCCCCGCCCACGCCGCATCCGAAGCAGTGATAAATCTGCTTCGTCGGATGCACCGCGAACGACGGCGACTTTTCCGCGTGAAATGGACACAGCCCGGTAAAATTCTGGCCGCTTTTTTTCAGGCGGACGTATTCGCCGACAACCCGAACGATGTCCGCCTGCTGCTTTACCCGATCCGCAAATGATCCGGCCTCTGCCATTGCGTACTTCAGTGGAGATCAGCGCTTCGCATAATCATTCTTGTAGACTGCGCCGCCCTTCATCACGAATTTTACATGCTCAAGGATGGTGACGTCCTTCGTCGGGTCGCCGTCCACGGCAATCATGTCCGCCCATTTGCCTGGTTCGAGTGCGCCAACGAGATATTTTGGCCCCAACAAGTCCGAAGCATTGATTGTCGCCGTCTGAATCGCCGCGAGCGGCGTCATACCCAGCTTCACGTAAACGTGGAATTCACCCGCGTTGAGTCCGTGCGGATACACTGCAGCATCCGTCCCAAACGCGACCTTCACGCCGGCATCGAACGCTTTCTTTACGTTCTTCTGCATGGCGGCGGCGACGTCGCGCATCTTTTGCTTTGAGTACTCCGCCACGTCGCTGCGGTCCAGGTTCTTTTCCATGTACTCGCCAAGAAAGAGCGTCGGAACGAGATACGTTCCGTTTTTCTTCAGCGTGGCGATCGCCGCGTCGTCCATCAGGTGGCCGTGCTCGATCGAATCGACACCGGCCTCCGAAGCCCAGCGCACGCCTTCCGCTCCATGCGCATGTGCCGCGACTTTGCGGCCAAGACGGTGCGCGTCCGCCACAATTGCTTTCATTTCCTCGAGTGTGAACTGCGAGGCGTTGGGATCATCGCCTTTCGATAACACGCCGCCGGTGGCGCAAATCTTGATCACGTCAGCTCCGTATTTGATGACTTCGCGCACTTTGTGTTGCACGGCTTCCACGCCGTCCGCCACTCCTTCACCAAAGAAATGAAACGCGGGTGGCAGCAGGTTCTCATCGCAGTGCCCGCCGGTGATGCCCAACGCAGGGCCGGAGGCGACCATGCGCGGTCCGATCACGTCGCCATCATTGATGGCATCGCGCAGCGCAATGTCCGCATAATCTTTTGCGCCGACGTTGCGCACGGTTGTAAAACCTGCTTCGAGCGTGCGCCGCGCGTTTCTCGCGCCGTGCAGCGCCTCGCGCGCGGTGGAAATCTTGAGGCCTTCATACGAGAGCGAACTCAGTTCAAATGTTAAATGCGTGTGCATATCGATCAAGCCGGGCAGCAACGTGGCATCCGGCAGATCGATCGTTGTATCTCCCGCAGCCGCGTTTACGTCGGTGGAAGGCGCGATCTGCGAAATCTTGTCTCCTTCAATCACGAGCGCCTGATTCGCACGCAACTCTCCTGTGCGCACATTCAGCACGCGCCCCGCGCGGATCACCGTCCTCTTCGAGGCTGGCGCCTGCGCGGTGGCTGTGATTGCCATTCCCAAGAACGAAACTGCAATTAACGCCACGGTCGCTTCCCATCGGCTGATTTTTCGATTCGTTCTTGTGTACGACTTTGAACGCTTAAACAATTTCATCCAGCACCTCGTTTGAATTGGCTATCGAAGCGCGGCGAGTATAGCAAAACAGGGTTGCAACCATCTCTATGGATGGCAGCTTTTGGGGTTCATCCATTTTCTAGTTTCTGATTTCCATTTTCTATCTGTGCAACTCCACGATGGTGATCGCTTTCCCTCCGTGTTCCTCGGCCTCAAAGGAATGTTTCTCGACCAGAGGGTGCGATGCCAGAAACTCGCCAATCCCTTTGCGAAGCGCGCCCGTTCCGTGTCCATGAATAATCCTGATTCGCGCTTTGTGCGCCAGCGCCGCGTCATCCAGGAATTTGTCCAGCCGGTCCGTGGCTTCCTCCACGGTCATGCCGATCACATTGATCTCGTCGGAGACGCCTGCTTCGCTGCGCTGCGAAGTCACCGTCACGCTCGGCAGTTTGTTACCAGGCGAACTTGATTTCGACGCCGGAGCGGCACCTTCAATGCCCGCAATTTCACCCAGCGCCACTTTCATGCGCAGCGGCCCGGCTTCGATTTCCGCGGACGATCCGTCAATCCGCCGCAACACCACCGGCTTGCTGAATCCGCGCACGCGAATTTTCGCGCCGGGTTGCAAGCGGTCCGCGCTCACCGTCTCCGGTGAAGCGTTCACGCCAAGATCTGCTTGCGATTCCGCGATGGTCTGCAAAACGGCGGCATTCAGCTCTTCGCGGGCTTCGCCGCGCACGTCCTGCATTTTCCGCCGGGCCGTTTTCTCAACCTGCGTGCGCGGCCCACGTTCTTTTACCGCTTCGACCACGCGCGCAACATTCTCATCGAAGCGTTTCTGCATCTCCGCGAACTGCGCCTCCAGTTCTTTTATGCGCTTCTGCTGCCGCTCCACCCACTCGGTTCGCAGCTTCTTACGCTCTTCTTCCAGCGCATGCCGCTCTTCCACCATTTGTTTTTGCATGCGGTCCAACTCGTCGCGGCTGCGGTGCAAATAAGCGATTAGGTCCGCGGCTTCGCGCGATTCGGGCGTCAGCAGCGACCTTGCGCGTTCGATGATGGACGTGGCCATTCCCAGCCGCTTTGCAATCGCGATCCCGCTCGAACCGCCCGGCACGCCCACCATCAGGCGGTAGGTAGGCCGCAGATTCACGTCATCGAATTCCACTGCCGCGTTAACCACTCCCGGCGTAGTCGATGCGTAAGTCTTCAGCCGATCGTGATGCGTGGTCGCCATCACGATGCAGTTCTTCGCGCGGAATTCGTCCAGCAGCGCAACGGCCAGTGCGGCGCCCTCCTCCGGCGCGGTTCCCGTACCCATTTCATCCACCAGCACGAGCGAATTCGGCGTCGCGGCCTCCAGCATCGTTTTCAAATTCAACATGTGCGCCGAGAACGTGGATAAGTCGGCCGCGATGGACTGCTCATCGCCGATGTCCACGAGCACGCGATCGAAGAGCGGAAACACCGCGCTCTGTGCGGCCACGGGAATTCCGGATTGCGCCGCAAGCGCTGCCATTCCGGTGGTCTTCAGCGCCACGGTCTTTCCGCCCGTGTTTGGTCCGCTGATTACCAGTACGCGCTCTTCTCCACCGAGAGTCACGGTCATCGGAACAACGGCGCGATTTTCTTTGCGGAGTTTGTCCTCCAGCACCGGATGGCGCGCGCCTTCCAGCCGCAGTTCATTCGTTGTTGAGAATTCCGGCATCGCGGCGTCGAACTCCCGAGCGAATCGCGCCCGCGCAAACACGCTGTCGAGTTCCGCGATCGTCCCCGCGGCGGCCAGCAGCGGTCCCCGGATCATTTGCAGCTTTTCCGTGAGCTCTCGCAGAATCCGCACAATTTCCGCCGCTTCATCCTCGGCAAGCTGCACCAGTTGGTTGTTGGCTTCGACGGTTTCAAACGGCTCCATAAAAACGGTTTGTCCAGTTGCGCTCGCTCCGTGAACCACTCCGGGAATACTCCGGCGATGCTCGGCGCGCACCGGAATCACAAAACGATCGTTTCGCAGCGTGACGTAGTCTTCTCCCGCTTCTGCGTTTCGCGCGCGCAAAATCTGTTTCAAGCTTTTCTGGGTCGTCTCACGTGTCTCCGTGATGTTCGCGCGAATGCGCCGCAGCGTCGATGACGCGTCGTCGTTGATTTCGCCGTTCGGCAATACGCAACGCCGGATAGCCGCTTGCATATCTCGAAAATCACCCAGCGAAGCTGCCCGTGCCGCCAGCAACGGAAACTTCGCCGCTTCTTCGCGAAATTGCTGCCGCAGCCATGCCGCCGTTTCCAACAACGACGCCGCATCCAGGAATTTGCCCGGCTCCAGCACCGCGCCCGTACCCTCGATGCGTTCCAGCCAGCCTTGAGGATCGGCCAGCGCGGCAAAACCTAGCTCGTGCCCCGCGCGCAGCCACTCCGCTGCTTCACGAATCAGCTCAAAGGCCGATTCCAGCGCCGCTCGCTCCATCCCGGGCGCGAGTTCATCCACAGCTCGACGTCCAGGCGCGCACGTCGTCCTCAAGCGCAGCAATTCCCGCAGCTTGTCGAACTCCAATACGTCTTGAGCCGTCCGTGACATCGTTATGTCTGCTTCAATCTAGTGGTCAGATGCTTCGCCACGTCTCCCGGCGTCTCCGCTACATAGACCAGACGCCCGTTGGCCTCGCCCCACGGCGCCGGGTGCCCCAATTCCACTTTTCGCACGCGATCCAGAACCGGCTCCCAGAAATATCCGAGCACCGCGAACGGTTTTTGTGGCATCACCGACTTGTTCAGCATTTCCCACACCACGGCAAGCTCAACGAGTGTTCCGGTACCGCCTTTGCACGCCACGAAAGCGTCCGCACACCGGATGAGCTCAAAGAGCCTCTCTTCCCAGGTCTTCATGCGCACTTCGAGATCAATCCACGGATTCAACTTTGCCGTCTTGAAAAAATCCGCGGTCACACCGTACGTCTTGCCGCCGGCTTCTTTTGCCCCGCGCGACACCGCTTCCATCACCCCGCCATAACCGCCGCTGCAAACAGAAAATCCGTGCTTTGCCAAAGCCCGCCCCAGCACGCGCGCCTCTTCATAGTCCGCGTCGCTTTCGCGCGGCCGCGAACTTCCAAATACCGTGACGATGAGCTCTTTCCCCATCTGCAATCCCGGCCTTACTGTGGATGCTTGTGTTCCCGGCCACGCTTTGGCGGCGTTACGTTGAACTCCTCAATCATCGCGACGCATAAGCCCGTCAAAGCGTCTGCCGCTTCGTGACTTTTTCCACCTTGATTGTTGCTCAGAAACGAAAAAATCAGCCGCCGTCCGCCCGGCGTTTCCGCAAATCCCGAAAGAGTTCTTACGTGCTCGACGGAACCCGTCTTGGCATGAATTCGTCCTGCCGCCGGCGTGTTTTTCATGCGGTCTTCCAGTGTGCCATCTATTCCCGCCACCGGCAGCGATGCATAGTAGGGCCCGAACCAGGATTGCTTCTGCGCAAAGGTCAGCAGCGTCACGATGGCACGCGGCGTCACCAAATCGTGGCGCGACAATCCCGAAGCGTCCGTTTGAATTACGTCGCCAGGTTCGATTCCTGCAGCCGCGTAAAAATCTGCTGGAACTTTCATCAAATCGTCCGGAGTGGCCCAAACGCCGCTCTGGCGCGCCACGGTCCTGAGCAGCATTTCTGTGTGCAGGTTCTGGCTGATTTTGTTGACGAGCTTCAGCGCGTCACCCAGCGGCACCGAAGCGTGTTCCGCCAGCACAACTGGATCACCGCCGGGTTCGGCATGATCGTGTCGCGCGCGCGCGACCCCGGCTACTCTTACTCCCCGTTCTTCCAGCAATCGCTTCAAGACGGCCGCAGCATGTTGCGCCGGCTCTTCAATTGCCAAAACCAGTTTCCGCGGCGCGCTCTTCGCCGGCAAGGTGCCTTTCACGACCACCAGATTCGATCCCGGCTCGCGCGTGAGCGTCAGATCCGATTTCACGTCCGCGGCCGAAGTCGTCACACGATTTTCAACCATGAAATCCGGCGTCGCTGGAGTTACCGCCGCCTGGACGGGGTTGCCCGGCTGTTCCCCGGGCGTAAGAGTCAGGGCTACGGTGTTGTCGTCCACGACAATCGCGGAAATGGCCGCGCCGTACTCCCACACCATGTCGTCAATTTCCCAGCCATTCGGATAGCGTTCCCGCGGAAAATAGCTGTCGTCGCCGACCACGTCTCCTGAAATTTCCTTGACTCCTTTGGTTACCAGCGCATCCGCAAGTTCAACGAGCACTTTTTGCGGCGGACCGTCAAACTCTTCCTTCAACTCGTAAGGGAATTTCCTGTTCGATAGATTCGGATCGCCACGCCCTACCAGGATGAGATCTCCACGCAGCACTCCCTCACTTGAAATGGCGCCCTGCGTTTCGAGCGTCGTATGGAAACGGTACTCGGGTCCCAGTTTCGCCAGTGCCAGCGCCGTGGTGAACAACTTCATGTTCGAGGCCGGGACAAAATATTTGTCCGCATTCTGTTCGTAAAGAGTCTCGCCGCTCTCAGCGTCCACGACGAGCAATCCCCACTCCCCTTTGTTTGTGGGCGTTGTTGCGAGCAAAGCTTCCGCGCGCGAAGCGAATTTCGCGGTGGCTTTTTTGGAAGCCGCGCTCTTTTTCTTCGCGCCGCGAGACACTGGTACCGCGCTAGTTTTCGATTGCGCGCGTAGGAGCGGCGCGCCAATTCCGCAAGCACACGCGGCACCCACGACTGCCACCACCGCACATCGTTTCAAGATTCTCTGGATTTTCATTTTTCGCTCGCGGCAAAAGTATAGTCGAAAGGCAACACATTGCGTCTCCTCGGCGTCGAACTTGAGGATCCATCCCCTGCATTAAAGGCCGTCTCGAAGGCTCCGTTCACAAGGCACGAGGTTGCGTCTGGCCTGTGAGCACTCTATGATGGCTCTAGCCCAGAAAACTACGAAGAGGTGAACTGTGATTCAGCGAATGATCTCTACCCTGGTGGCGTTGGCCCTGGCCGCTCTTCCCCTTTCGGCCGCGGAAGATCAGAAAGAGGCCGATCGCCTGGACAATTGCGGCACGGTTCTCAAGGAAATTCTCGATATCCCCGACAACATTCCTACCGACCTCTTGGACAAAGCCGAGTGCGTCATTGTGATTCCGTCGGTACTTAAAGCTGCTTTCGTTATCGGCGGAAGTTACGGCAAAGGCGCCATGACCTGCCGCAGCGGCGAACACTTTACCGGACCCTGGAGCGCACCCGCGATGATGCGCCTCGAAGGCGGAGGCATCGGCTTCCAGCTCGGCGGTCAAGCCACTGACTTCGTCATCCTGGTGATGAACCCGCGCGGCGCCAAAGCCCTCCTGAAGAGCAAAGTCAAGATCGGCGCAGACGCTGCTGCAGCCGCGGGCCCCAAGGGCCGTGACGCAGCCGCTGCCAGCGATGTAACCATGCGCGCCGAGATGCTCACTTACTCCCGCTCTCGCGGCTTGTTTGCGGGAATCTCGCTGGAGGGATCGACGCTCCGCCAGGACAATGGCGCGAACGAGAAACTTTACAAGGGCAATCTTACGGCTGAGCAAATTGTCCGCAAGGGCGCCGCTGCGGTGCCTCCTTCCGGGCAGGAAATGATTGCCTTCCTGAACAAGAAATCACCGAAGAATCTGTCCGATCCCAACTCTCTCAAAGAATAGTTCTGAAGCAACATATCGTTTGCAAACACCCCGGCTTCGTCCGGGGTGTTTTGCTTTTCGCGTCCCGTGGCGTCCGTAAACTTGCGGAATGCCACACGCCAATAATGGCTTGACAGCACTCACAGAATGACCTACAGTCATATATGGTTGTTGGTCATTTGAATATGGTTTCTAGCTCCAAGTCGCCTTCTTCCGTCCCCACTGCGACGCCACGGTCTGCCCCGGATCGCCGCCAGCGTCGCAGCGCGGAAATCCGCGAACGCCTTTTCCGCGCCGCGCTCAATCTTTTCGCCCAAAAAGGGTTCCTGGAAACCACCGTCGAGGACATCACCGAGGCTGCTGACGTGGGCAAAGGCACCTTTTTCAATTATTTCCCAAGCAAGGACCACATCCTTCTGGCGTTTGGGGAGATGCAACTCAGCAAACTGGAAGCAGCGATTGCGACAGCTCGCCAAACAAACGAGCCTATGCCCGAGTTCCTCCGCTCCCTCGGCGTTCGCATGACCCAGGAACCCACGCGCAACCCCGCCATTATTCGCGCGCTTCTGCAGGCATATCTTTCTACGACTCCGGTTCGCGAGGCCATGATGGACCTGCAAAGACGCGTCCACGCCCTGCATACTCAGATGATTCAGCTTGGTCAGGATCGAGGGGAAATCCGCGGCGACCTGCCGGCTGCGGAGATCGCTCATGTATTTCGCCAGACCATTTTCGGCACGCTTCTAATCTGGTCGCTTTACGGCGATGCGACCCTGCATTCCCGGATCGAAACGGCATTCAACCTGCTTTGGACTGGCTTGACGCCTCGGGGCACTTCGGCGCCACCCGCGTCAGTTCCACTGTGCACCTGTGGAGATTAGTTTCATGAACCGCAAGCTCATCCTGATTCTTGTTGGTTCTGCCGCCGTGCTCGCCGCCACTGGCCTTTATGCTGGCTGGTTCCACCGCGACACCTCGTTGCAAGGTTCGGGCACCGTCGAAGCCCGCAATATCCGCGTCGGCTCCAAGATCGGCGGCCGCATCGACAAAGTTCTGGTCCGCGAAGGCGATCCCGTCCAGCCGGGCCAGATCCTGGTTACGTTTGACGACAAGGAATTGCAAGCTTCCCTCGAGCAGTCTCGCGCCAACGCGGAAAAAGCCCGCCGCGGCTACCGTCCCGAAGAAATCGACGAGGCGCGAGCCGTCGCGGCGCAAGCCAAGGCCGACTACGAGCTAAAAAGGAACGGCTATCGCAAAGAGGACATCGCTTCTGCGCAAGCTGAACTCGATCGCGCGAAAGCTGACGAAATCCGCACGCATCTGGACTTCGACCGCTACGAAGCGCTCGCAAAAAAGGACCTCGTCTCCAAGCAACAGCGTGATACCGCCGAAGCCAACTGGAAAGTGGCCGTCGCCCAGCAAGAGAGCGCCCGTCATAAGCTGGATGAACTCCAGCGTGGCTACCGTCCCGAGGAAATTGCCTCCGCCGAAGCGCATTACCATCAGACGCAGGCCAGCCTGGAAAAACTCGAGCGCGGCAACCGGCGCGAAGACGTGGACCTCGCCAAAGCAGCCTACGCTTACGACCAAGCTCGATTCCGTGAGCGACAGGTCACCGCTCCTTCCGCCGCCACTGTCGAAGTCCTGGACGTCCGCCCAGGCGACCTCATTGCTCCCAATACGCCAGTCGCTACTCTTTTGGAAAAGGATCAGATCTACGTTCGCATCTATATTCCCGAAACCGAAATTGGCCGCATCAAGGTTGGCCAAAAAGCCGAAGTTCGTGTCGATTCTTTTCCGCACACTGCATTCAACGGCGTCGTCGAGCAAATCAATCAGCAGGCCGAATTTTTGCCACGCAACGTTCAAACTCGCGAAGAGCGCGTTCACCAGGTCATTGGCGTAAAAATTCGCATCAATGATCCCGCTGGCCATGTTCTTGCAGGCATGGCTGCCGACGTGAAACTGAGAGCGGGGAATTGAAATCCGTGGCTGTGGCTCCCCAAATGAACGGAGAAGTTGCCATCTCCGCCGAGCATCTCGTTCGGCGCTTCGGTAGCTTCACGGCGGTCAACGATGTCAGCTTCCGCGTCCAGAAAGGCGAAATCTTCGGTTTCCTCGGCCCCAATGGCAGCGGAAAAACGACGGCCATCAAAATGCTCACCGGCCTTTTGCCGCTCAGTGGCGGCCAGGCTTACGTCGAAGGGCTCGATGTCCGCACCGATTCTGAAGCTGTCCGCGAGCGAATCGGCTACATGTCGCAAAACTTCAGTCTCTATTACGATTTGACTGTCACGGAGAATTTGCAGTTCTACGGCCGCATTTACAGCCTCGAGCCCGCGCGCCTCAAGCGCCGCTTTGAAGAGATTGTCCAGCTCAACGGCCTCGAGCCTTATTTGAATCGCCTGGCCTCGCAACTCTCCGGCGGCTGGAAGCAGCGTCTAGCCCTCGGTTGCGCCATGCTGCACGAGCCGAAACTCCTCTTCCTCGATGAGCCCACTGCCGGCATCGACCCCGTCGCGCGCCGCCAGCTCTGGGATCTGCTCTTCGAGCTTTCGGGGCATGGCATCACGTTCTTTGTCACCACTCATTACATGGACGAAGCCGAACGCTGCAGCCACGTCGCGTACATTTATTACGGCAAACTGATCGCCGATGGAACGCCCAATTCGCTCCGCGAGCTACCCGACGTCCAGCCGCACGGCACATTGCGCGTCGAAATCACCACGCCCGAAGTCACGCGCGCGCTGCGTTTCGCGCGTCACCTCCCGGGCATCCGCAGCGCCACGATTTTCGGACAATCCATCCATGCGCTCATCGAAGATCGCTTCAATCTCGACGATCTCCGCGAACAGCTCTTGAAGAACGGCATCGCCGTCGCCGAAATTCGCCCGCTCGCTCCCAGCCTCGAAGACGTCTTCGTCGAGCTCACTTACAAACACCAAGCCATGCTGGAGGCCGCGCGTGCGTAACTTCTTCCGTGGTTTCGGCGCCGTCTTTTACAAGGAAGTGCTGCACGTTCGCCGCGACCCCGCGACGCTTTTTTTCTCACTCGTCATTCCGCTGTTGCAAATGGTGGTGCTCGGTTTTGGTATTGACACCAATATCCGCCAAATCAATACCATCGTTTTCAACGCTGACGGCCGCCGCGAGAGCCGCGAGCTTCTCGATCGCCTGAGAAATTCCGACACGTTTCACATCATTCGCTACGTCGAAAATGACGGTGACCTCAACGACGCCATCATCGCCGGTAAAGCACGCGTGGGCATCAAGATTCCCGTAGACTATTCGGACCGCCTCCTCCACAACATGAGCGCGCAGGTGCTCGTCCTCATTGACGGCTCGGACTCTTCCGTCGCGGGCCAAGCCATCAATGTCACTACCGCCATCGGCCTCGACGAATCGCTTCGCCGAGTTCTCCAGGACCGCGCCAGCTTTGCAGTGGATATGCGCCCCAAGATGCTCTTCAATCCCGATTCCCGCTCCCCGAATTTCTTCTTGCCGGGCCTGACCGCCATCCTTCTTCTTAACGTCACCACTTTTCTTACCGCTTTCTCCATCGTCCGCGAAAAAGAGCGCGGTACCCTCGAACAACTATTCGTCACTCCCGTCCGCCCCATGGGCTTGCTCTTCGGCAAGCTCCTTCCCTACCTGGCGATCGGCTTTTCAGAACTCTGCTTGATTCTCACGTTCATGCGATTTGTCTTTCAGGTTCCCATCCACGGCAACGTTTTAGTTCTTGCGTTTCTCTCCCTGCCCTATCTTTTTGTTTCTCTTTCCATCGGCATCCTCGTTTCCAGCAAAGCCAATTCGCAGTCGGAGGCCATCCAGCTCGCTTTCCTCACCTTTCTTCCCAGTATCTTCTTTTCTGGCTACATCTTTCCGCGCGAGACCATGCCCGTCTTCTTCTACGTCATCAGCTATTTCATTCCTGCAAGCTATTACATCAACATCACCCGCGGCATCATCCTGCGCGGCGCCGGACTCTCTCATCTTTGGCTCGACGGCCTGGCCCTCTACGCCATGGGCTCCATCCTTCTTCTTATCGCCGCCCGTCGTTTCCAAAACAAAGTCATCATGGCTTAATGGGCCCCCATCAGGTTTTCTCAGGAGTTGGGTTTGCGCTTTTCACCTGATTGCGAAAAGCGCCCGTGCCTTCTATATCCTCTCCGTGTCTTCAAGAAACGGGGTGTTCAAGAGAGCCGCAAGGCCTTCCACTCCTGTGTTTCTTGTCGGCTCTAGCCCTCCTCGTCCTCAGTGTCCGCCGGCCTGGGTGGAAAGGCATGGCCAAGGCGGCGCTGCGCAAGATCGCATGCTGAAGTGAGATTCGTGTTTGGCTCGCCTGCTTGCTGCGGCAGCCGAACGCGGGAGATTGTGTTCGTTTTCTTGCAATGACCAGAATTCCAGCCAACTAGATGGAAGGAGCCATACTCATGAGAAAGCCAGTACTCACGATCCTTATTGCAGATGTCCTGCTGCTTGCCCTTGTTCCGCTGCTGCTGCAACTCGGCCCCGCCAGCCAATTCCATGTCATGGCGCAAAGTGCCTTTCCGAATCCGGCTAACGAGCACGCCTGTCCCAGTCAGACGGGCGCGGGCGGCGGCGCCGAAGCAATTCCCGCCTTTGTCGGCTCGGGCAGTGACGGTTTCAGCCCCAATCAAAGCTTGTGCTTGCCACAATTGGCTCCTGTTCCGACTGGCTTGAGCCCCCTCGCTTTCATCGTGCAGGGCTTGGAGCCCGGTGACCGTGTCGATTCCCAGGGAATGATTTATGTTGAATCGATCCGCGGCGTGCCCGGCGGTGTGGATCTTTGGCGGTGGTCTCAGCCCATTGAAGGTGCGCCCAACGCCAACGGAACTTTGCCGTTCAAATATGAAGGCCAACCCGACAATTGCGGCATCTTTGGATTGACGGGCGGCGGGTGCGTCAACAATGTCGGCAGTCCTACGAATCTTGGCGTAGCACCCGGCGGCGGCGATGCAGACATCGCCGTGAATGCGCCTGACCCTAACAATTCCGCCATCCCCAACGTCGCCCTAACAAGCTTGGCCCTCGTTCCAGGGGTGACTGCCACCAACTCCAGGAATCGCGGCGACACTTTCTTCACTCCGCCAAACGTACTCAGCGCGCAGGTCGCGGGGGATGACCGCATGTGGAACGATGCACCTGATGATCCTTCCACTGTTTACATGAGCTACCACGACGTGACCACTTTCAACATCGAAGTGCAACGGTCCAATAATGGCGGACTTACTTACTTGGCCGGTGCCGGTGAAGCTATCGACGCCGCCACTTTCCCTGCCGCAGGCAGCCTGTTGCCAACGAGCAGCGCAAACGTCGCCGCCCAGATCAAAGTCGACCGCAACACCAGCTCTTGCCCGAGCAAGGGAAATCTCTACGTCGCTTTTGTGGCGCCCGATAGCGTGACCGAAAACATGGCCTCCGGACCGCTCCGCAGCGTGTACGTTGCCGTGTCCACTGACGCCGGCCTCGATGTTCCGACCATCACCTTCACCGACCACAAGGTCTTCGCCGGCCCTGCCGGCGCCGCCAACATCTTCCCGGCGCTTGCCGTCGACAACTTCGGCAACGTCTATACCGTCTGGTCAGACAACCAAAATATCTTTCTCTCTTCGTCTTCTGACCTCGGAAACACCTGGACATCTCCGGTGCGCGTCAACCGGGACGGCACAGTTGGCAAGTCCAACGTGTTCCCGTGGATCGCTGCCGATGCCTACGGCCACGTGGTCGTCACCTGGCTAGGATCTAGCCTCCCTGGCAACTCCAACGATGTTGCCGCCATGCAGCCGGCGTGCGCCGACGGCACTACCAATTGCTGGGCACAATGGAGCGTCTATGCAGCGGAATCCGTGAACGGCAACGCGGCCGTGCCATCCTTTACGCAGCGCACGGCCAGCGATCATTTCATTCACGCTGGAACCGTATGCACCAACGGCACTGGCTGCTCCAACGGCGACAGCCGCGCCCTCGCGGATTTCTTCCAGGTGGCTCTAGACACGCAGCACCGCGCCAACGTCGCCTTCGCCGACGACCACCTGGCAAGCCCGCTCTGTTCGCAACAGAGTCCGGGCCACTGCGCGAATAACGATCCCCAAACCTTCCGCGTCGCTGTGCCGTATTTCACTTATCAGCTCAAGCCCACTAAGCACATCGTAACCACCGGCCTTTGTGCCAGGTAGCGAGACAAGTCCGAATCAAGCCGGAGGTCTTCTCCGCAGACAACTCGGCCCCTGAACTCACGATGTTCAAGGGCCGCTTCCATTTCTATCTCATCCGGGCGTGAGCCATCGTTCAGCGCTTTTGTCTTTTGCGGCGGCGCAGCGTATCCTGCTTGATTATTCTGGAAGGAAGAGGATATTCCGTGTCCTGCCCGATCTGCGATAGGCGCAAACCCGCCCGCTTCTGCCCTGCCAAAGGCGAAAAAATCTGCGCGGTCTGCTGTGGCACCGAGCGCGAAGTCACCATTGACTGCCCGTCCGATTGTTCGTATCTCATCGCCGCCCACCGCTACGAAAACGGCCATCAGTGCTCCCTGCCCGCGGACACTCCGTTGCTCGGTGAAAAAATCCCGCAGGATATCGTCTACACTCACCAGCAACTCATGGCCGCGCTGGCCTTCTCCATCGCCAAGTTTTGCGCTGTCCAGCCCGCTGCCGTGGACACCGACGTCCTCGCCGCTCTCCAGTCGCTTGCCCAAACCTACAAAACGCTGAGCACCGGCATCATCTACGAAAAACCCCCGGACGCACCATTGCCGCGCGAACTCTATGCCGCACTGGTCGGCTTTATCTCCGAAATCAAAAAACAGCAATCTGAGCGCGCCAGTTCGGCCATCCTCAAGGACTCGGAAGTTTTCTATTTGCTGGTTTTTCTCTACCGCATGGGTTTGCTGCGCACCAACGGCCGCCCGCGTTCGCGCTGCTTCATAGAATTCCTTCGTGGCCAATTTCCAAAATCCCCCGAACTCCAGCGTGAGGAGTCCCGCATCATTGTTCCCTAGCAGACTACACAAAGCACAGCCAGCCCTGGCTATGCGCCTTTTCGGGGAACTATCCCGTCGCACATGCTTGTGTTTGTTCCATCGTCCGTGCCGCCGCATCCCAACCTAAAGACAACTGCGAGCAAGTCGCTTTGCGTTTGTTTTCCATCCACGGCCTTGATCGAAATCCATATTTTTCGCGGATTCGCGCCAGGCGCTCCGAGGCCTTGCGCCGGTACTCTTCCGGAGCGTAGCCATTCTTAGCAAACCACTGTTCGTATTGCTTCGCCAGGCGTGGAAACTTCTCTCGCACAAATGGCAGAAACTGCTTCGCCGAAGAAGGCATCAAGAACAACACGCCTGAAAAGAACCACTGGGCGCCGGCTTCCCGAGCCGCCTCGGCTACGGCTTCCAAGTCTCCATCGCGGTCGGTAATTCCAGGGATCAGCGGTGAAGCGGACACGCCTACGGACAGCCCGGCCTCGCGCAATTGCTTTACCGCCGCCAGCCGCAAATCCGGCCGTGGCGCCCGTGGCTCCAGCAGACGGGTCAATCCCGCGCGCAGAGTCGTGATCGTTATGTCGATTCCCAGGTTTGACCGCTCCGCGATGCGCTGCAGCACATCAATGTCCCGCACAATCTGGTTCGACTTGGTGATAATGGAAATGCTCATCCCTTCGCGCTTCGCAAGTTCCTCCAGGCAAGCCCGCGTCACGCCGTACTCTCGTTCCGCCGGCTGATAGGGATCTGTCGCCGTCCCGATGGCAATGTGGTCTGGTCGCGCTCCGTCCGACGCTTCCGAAGTGTACGAATATTTGTGCGCCACATCCCAAGCCAGCAGCGGCGCCGCATCCTTCTTCACATAAATCTTCTTCTCGAACTCGGCTCCATCCAGCTCCATGTATTCGTGCGTGTACCGCGCGTAGCAATACTTGCAGGCGAACTCGCATCCTCTATACGGGTTGATCGTCCATTCGAATGGCACGCGGTCCGAATCGCACCGGTTCAGGATCGACTTCACCGGCAACACAAAATATTCTGGCTTTTCCGCGGACTTCCGCCCTGTCTCCGCGGGCGGGGAAAATGCTGCGAGGCGGGCTATGCCGACCAGTCGCGCGTTAGCGCGTTCAGGGGGCACCACGGCATCATTTCGGACCGGACCCGCTTTGCGGTTTTGGTTTCCACTTTGGGTCGTGGACGCCGGGGGGCAATCCGTCGTCTCTCGATCTGAAATGCTGCCGCGTCGGTCCTCTGTCCGGGCAGGACTTTGGACCACTTGTTTTGGGCTTTTGGCATCAGGGCACTCAGGAAAGAGTCCTGCTGTGGTTGGTGAAACGTGGCGGCGTCGAGTCCGAAAACTTGGCGCCGTTGGGGAGTGAACTGGAGGCATAGCCCACCTCTAAGCACAGTCGAATTATTTCGCTTTTTGTTCGCTTAGTCAAGCAAAATATTTCGCTTTTTATTCGTCTAAGCTCCCTCTGGCATTTCCCCTCCCACAGTACCTCCCTGGATACGCGGCCTTCCGCTGAGCCCGGCAGCCAATTGCCTCCCTCGCTGCCACAAGGTATCCTCTTTCTCCGGGAACCGCCGTCCACATGCATAAGGGGCCCAGAAAGGTTTTGCTCGCCACACCCCTGCTTCTTGCGGGGCTGCCTGCGCTTTCTTTCGGCCAGACCCCTCAGGCCCCAAAGAAGCTGCCTGCGGGTCCTGCGGCCCCTCAATCGACCCACTACCCCATATTCATCCTGGCCTTTGGCAACGATCCGAACTGGAGCTTGCGCATTGGACTGAAAGGCCCTGAACGCATGGATCGCCCCGGGTATCCGCCTATCCCGCTGGAGGCCGCCGACGTCACCCACGAAGCCGCAGCTGATTCCTGGACATATCACGCCAAGGATTCCGCCACTGGCGCGGCAGTCGCCATTCACCTGACGCGCGAAGCATGTACCGATGCCAAGAACGACACCCTGACTCTCACTCCGCCACCCTCAGGAAAGTATTCCTTCCGCGCCTCCGTCGAACATGCGCAGCTCGGCTCGATGACCGGCTGCGGTCGCATCGCTGCCGAACTCTTCCCCAGGATCAACAATCAGCCCGACCAGGAAGAAGAAGATGACGCCAAGAAGAAACCTCCCGTCCCCGCATCCTCTGTCACCAGTTTCAAGTCCCCGGTTTCTGCGGCTTACCTGAATCTTGCCGGAAAAATCGTTTTCAAGCGTGGCGCCACAAATCATTTGATTGGTTCGGAGGGTTCTCAATTAGCGGTTTCCCATGATGGCAAGCGGCTTCTCTACACGCACGAGGACAAACCGGAAGACCGCGCCATTTTTCTCTACGACTTCGCTACCGAGAAGTCCACCGAACTCGTTCGCGGGCAGGTCCAGCAGGCTTTCTGGTCGCTTGACGACGCGCGATTCGCATTCATGAAATTCGTCGATGGCAAGTGGCATTTGTGGTCCGCGCCAATCGCTTCCCCGGAGACCGCGGCTTCCGTTTTCCCAGGCGATATTGTTGCAATCCACGGATGGGTTGATACTCAAACGATTCTCGTGGACGACCTGCAGCAACTCTCCTGGGTGACCGATACCGGTACAATCCAACAGGCGATCCCCGAGAAGGACATTCTCGGTGATGCTTTCGGCTCTTCCAGTGCCGGCACGTTTCGCGTCCATCCCCTAAATCCAGATCTGCTTCTCGTTTCCGCAGAGTGGCTGAAGCCGCCCGCAAGTGTTCCCTCCGACACCCACACTGGGGGTAGTTTTGGCTTTTTCTTGTACGAAATTCGCTCGAAACGGCGTACCCTTCTGTGCCCCTTGAATATGCTGTCGCAAAATGCAGAATGGTCCCGCGACGGCTTCCAAATCTTCTTCACCGGCGCGGATTCTGCACGGCGTTACGCTACTTATCACATGTTTTGGGATGGCATCGGCTTGCAAAAATACGTCTCGGGCACCTCTCTGGCAATCGGCCAATAGCGGAGGCTTCTACCCGCCAGTTCAGAGCCACCAGAGCGCCCTTGCCCCATACGTCGCAGCCTCTTGATTCCTTACCGCTGTCTGTGGCATTGAGCGTATACTTGGTATCATGAGTACTAGTCCCACAGCTACTCCCCAGCAGGTGGGCATTCTCGTCCTCGACGACAATGCCCAAGGCGCGAGCGCGGTCAAACAGATCTTGGATTCCGAGGGATGGCGAGTCCGGGTCGTCTCCGACACCAAAATGCTCCTCGCGGAGTTGAAGACCGGGGAATGGTCTCTCGTGATTGCCAATGTGGTTCTGACAGGGGTCGACGGTCACGCCTTCGTCATCCTGCGCGAGCTCGCGAGCGTTTCTGCGGCGGATGGCGCCCGCATTCGCGTCCTGTACCTTATTCCAGAGGCGACTAGCAGCCAATACGTGACTCACTTGGAAGCCGCGCGGCTCCCCTATGTGCTTCGCCCTTACCACCTTCACGACTTTCTCGAAAAAGTCAGTGATCTGCTCGTCGAAGTGAAGGCCATCGAAGGCCCAATCCGGCAGGTCCGCCACGAATTCGGCGCGTTACGCAAGAAGAAGAAACAAGCTGGGCGTAACTCCATGTTTGCTTCGCGCGATACCTTCTCATATACCGACGAAGAACTCGCCGAATACGAGAAGCAGGAAGGCGAATTGTCCAAATCCAGGCGCAAGCCCCGTATCAACCTCGGCGACCCCAACCGCTAAACTATTCGCCTGAAGTTTTCCATAACAAGTTGATGCAAGGAATTCACACGAGCGCGTTCTAACCCTGAGTCGTGTCCCCGCTGGTTTGCTCTGACCGGGCCGGGGCTGACGCACAGGAGGCTTTTATGGAACGTTCGATTTTCGCCGCCCTGATCGGCGGACTGCTTGGGATCACCGCCCTCGGTGGCCTGGCTTTTGTAGGACCAACGCCGGGCTCACCATCAGCCCTTCCTTCCCGGCCCGAGGGCGAATGGCGATTGCTCGATCCCGTCGTCTACGAAAACATCTCCATCTTCCCTGTCGTCAGCTCCCAGAGTCAGGACACCAGTCCTTTTCTTACGCTCGAGGAAGGTCTCGCGACCGGCGAAGTGACTGTCGCCGAGCAAGGCGCGCAGGTCCTGCAGCGCTCGCGCGACGGCCGTCCCGTCTATCTTCCGCAGCACAACACCGGCGCTTCCGTCAACCAACTTGTCCTGATCAATCGCAGCCGCCGCCCGTTGCTACTTCTCGCTGGCGAACTCGTCAGCGGCGGCAAGCAGGATCGCGTCATCGGCAAGGATCGCATCGTTCCCGTCGGCGCGCCTCCGCTGCCTCTCGACGTCTTCTGCGTCGAGCACGGCCGCTGGACCGGCGCCGCGCAATTTGCCGCCGCGAATACCATCGTCCATCCCAGCGTCCGCGAAAAAGCTGCCGTCGATCAGAAGCAAGCTGAAGTTTGGGATGCCGTCCGCAGCGGCACCACGGCTAAGTCAGCCCCATCCGCTCCTCGCCCGCAGATATCTTCGGACAATCTTCAAGCCGCCATTGCCGGCAATGGGCGCACGGAAGCCTACGAAAAAATTTACGTTTCGCAAGCTGTCGGCGTCTCCATCGATGACTTCGTGAACGAAGCGCAGCGGCGCTTTGTCCAAGCCACTTCCGGTTTGAAGAATGAGCGCGTTGTCGGCGTGGTCGTTGCTTACGGCGGCGAGGTCGCCTGGAGCGACATCTTCGCTTCCGGCGATCTCTTCGATCACTACTGGCGCAAGCTTCTGCGCAGTTATGCAGTGGAAGCTCTGACCCGCCCTACGTATCGCCAGGCGGCCTCACGCGATAACGCCACTGAGTTCTTGCGCCGCTTGAACGGCCGCGAAACCCAGGAAACCGAGCCGGGCGTTTACCGCTGGCGCGAAATCAAGGAAGGCCAGCTCGCCCAAATCGAGCTAGACGCCCTCCAGCCCAAACCCATCACGCTGCACCGGCTGCTGCTCCATCGCACCAGTTGACGCTGTTTCGTTGGATGTAGCCGAAGGGGCACGATATATCGTGCCCCTACTCCAACTTTCGTACGGCGCTGCGATCCGCCGTTCGTTCGAGCAATTGGGCAACCGTTATCTTCAGACCGGCGTGTACCGCTTTCGGCGCAATTTCCGCCAGAGGCACCAGCGCAAACCGCCGCAGATGCATCCGCGCATGCGGCACCTGCAATTCCGGCGTGTTAACCGTCTCCGAACCATAAAGCAAGATGTCTATATCGATCAGTCGCGGCCCTTTCGCCACCAGCTTCTTGCTTCCCATTTTCGTCTCGATCTCGCGCAGCGCCCGCAACAACGTCATCGGATCGAAATGCGTTGCCACTTCCACAACGCAATTCAAGAACCACGGCTGTTCTCGCAAATCCACAGGCTCAGTTTCATAGAACGACGAAACTTTTTTCACCGCCACGCCCGCATGTGGTAACTCATCGATCGCCGCTAGCAAGTTCCTGGCGCGGTCTCCCACATTCGAGCCGAGCGACAAGTAGACTGTTTTTTCAACCATTCTTTGTCATTGGGAGAATCTATTTAATCGTGTCCGCACCGGCTTTGGCGCACTGCGCGTCCTGCGCGCTCGTCGCGCCGCTAACGCCGATTGCGCCCACGATCTTTCCGTCCATCACCAAAGGAATTCCACCTTCCGCCGCCACTACGCCCTTCAGTGTGAGGATCCGCAGACCCTCTCCTCCGGCCGCCAGCGCGTCCTGAAATGCCTTCGTCGGCCGCTTGAAGAGTGCTGCCGTGCGAGCCTTATCAATAACCACTTCCGCGCTGCCAAGCTGTGTGTTGTCCATTTTCTCGTAGTAAATGAGCGTGCCCGCCGGACCAACGATCGCCACCGCCACTCTCCAATTATTTTTCGCCGCCTCCGCCAGCGCCGGTTCCGCTGCCTTCTTGGCATTTTCCAGGCTGATGGCCACGCCATACGGATTCGGCATTTGCGCTACCGCGCTCGCCACCACGCCGAGCGCAACCATCACCGCAGCAACAAATCTCACCATAAGTTTCTGTGACATGCTATCTCCCCTCCGATTCAATTGTTTTTCGTTCACTTGCTCTCCGCCGTGCAAACAAAATTGCCCGCGTCGTTCGTATCGCCCGTGCCTTTGTACTTCGCAATCTGCGGATAGGGACACAGGGGCCGCGTCATCTTCACGCCCGTGGAAGCGCCTCTGCCCTGGTACTTCGTCGCGACGATCGCGTTTGGCGCAATTGCCTTCTCGACCCACTGTTCGAGCGCTGTCTCCACGTTGTGCTGCGCATCCCTCGCGTCGGCCATTCCCTGTCCGAAGGAATCGGTTCCTGGACCACCGCCGCAGTGCTGCATCCCCGGCACCATGTAGAGCCGCGCGAATGCCTCGGACTTCCGCGCCCCCATCTTGCGCAACACATCGTTGTAATAGTTGATCGTGTTGAGCGCGGAAATCGCCGCATCGTTCCAACCGTGATAGAGGATCAACTTCCCTCCTCGCGCCTTGAATGCCTTTAGGTTGGGGTCCGTTGCGTTCAGTATTTTCGCGGTCTTCTCGTCAGCCGCTTTCATCGCTTCATTGACGCTGGCGTCCTTATAATTCCAGTCCGCCTTCCCATAAACGAAGTTGGAGAAATATCCGCCACTAAACGCGAACAGCAAGCTTTTGCCCGGAGCCGGCCCAGTGATCCACGTTTCCCATCCTCCGGGTCCCTCTTCCGCTCCGGGCACGTACCCCGGAAAAATCTTCCGTCCTCTCGAGTCGTTCGGCCCTTCATACAATTTTTTCAGCGCGATCACCTGCGCCGCGGTCAGGCACTTCTCCGAGTCACCTTCCTTGCAAACCAATACCGCAGGATCGAAGTGGCACTTCTTCGGGTCGCTCACGATGCCGTCGCTCACGCCGTCCTGGGCGTCGCAGGCCGCGTTCACCGCGCTTGCAATCGCCGGCAATTTGCTCGCCGGGATGTAGCTTGCGGGATCCAGCGTGGTCGCCTGCGAATCCGCAAGCGCTTTCGTCAGCAAGTGTGTAAAGTAATTGGCCGGCGCTCCCGCCAGAATCCCATCGTAGTCTTCCGGAAAGCGTTGTGCCTCCATCAACGCTTGCCGCCCTCCGTTCGAGCAACCCCAGAAATACGAATGCTGCATATCCTTGCCGTAGTAAGCCTTGACCGCCGCCTTCGCCACGCGCGTCATTTCGTGGATTGCCCGGTATCCGAAGTCCGCTACCTTTTCAGGATGTCCCAGCGCCCAACTCGCGTAAGTTGCATCTCCGGAGTGGCCCCCGTCCGTGCCGGTCATGGCATAACCTTGCGAAACGCCGATTCCCAATTGCGGGTAACTAATTTCTCCGGAGAATCCTCCGTTGCCCCGGCCTTGCAGCTTCCCGTTCCATCCGCCGCCATTGTCGCCATTCGCGGGCATCCACACTTCGATCTTGATCGAGGAATCAGCGCTCGGCGCGGCTTCCGCCACCACCCGGCAGAACGCAGGAACCATTTTGTAGAAAGAACTATCTCCTCCCCCCCGTGGAGAAACATTTGGCGGCGTGAACGCTCCGGCGGCGACCGTCTCCGCCGAAAGGATTCTCGCTCCGAGCAATTCCAATTGCGCCAGATCCTCGCAAGAATGTGTTCCGGAGGCCGCGTCCTGCCCGTAAGCCCCGCGCGACAGCAGCGCCGCGCTAACCACCGCGAGAATCATCTTCCTCATGACGAATTCCCTCCTACGTTTCAGCACGTTTCGCGCCGAAGCGCACGTTAGCCCAATTCGAAACACTCGTGCAATCCTTTTCGGGGACGCAAGACGCCCCCCTGTCATTTCGACCGCAGGGACGGCGGGTTCTTGCCGTCCCGGAGCGGAGAACTCTGCGCCATCGCCTGCGGTACCACCGCAGCCGATGAAATCTCTCTGCAACTTCGGATTTCAGGTTTAGAATCCCGCCCATGCGCAAGGTGGTCCTCGGCCTAGGCATCAGCCTCGATGGCTATATCGCCCGCCCCGATGGAGCGGTCGACTTTCTCTTCATGCCCAAAGACTATTCGATGGGCCCATTCTTCGCCACCATCGATACGGCCGTCCTGGGGCGCAAAACCTACGACGATGCACTCAAAATGGGCGGAGGCGGCTTCAGCGGCTCAAAGATGAAGAATTACGTCTTCTCCCATTCGCAACCGCCCGGTGAGCGCGGCGGCGTCACCTTCGTCAACGAATCCCCGAAAACTTTCATCGAGAACCTCCGGAAGCGCCCTGGAAAAAATATCTGGTTGATGGGCGGCGGCGAACTCGCGCGCGACTTCCTCAAAGACGACGTAGTCGACGAACTTTATATCGGAATCGTTCCCGTCTTGATTGGCGAAGGCCGCCCGCTTTTTCCGAGCGGCTTTCCCCAACGCGAATTTACTCTCATCGAAAATAAAACTTTCTCGAAGGGCTTGATCGCCCTCAAGTACGCCCGCACCCGCAAAAAACCCAAACGCAAGTAAGTTGAAGTGGGATAATGGAGCAACGCTGGGAGCAATCATGTCGAAAAGGCTGAAGCCCGTGCATCCGGGAGAGATTCTGCGCGAGGAGTTCATGGGTCCTCTCGGACTGAGCATGAACAAGTTGGCCATGGCCTTGAGCGCGCCCGTGGCGCGAATCGCGGATATCGTGAACGAACGCCGCGGCATAACGGCGGACACGGCGCTACGCTTTGCCAGATACTTCAACAACAGCCCGACTTTCTGGATGAATCTCCAAA
>MNDE01000103.1 GCA_001914785.1 Acidobacteria bacterium 13_2_20CM_57_17
TCTAAAGTAGTCGTGGCTCAACCCGCTATGGTGTGCGGGTCATGCCACGCAAGCATCCCTAAGCTCTCACGGGCCGCGGGGATGCACGCTCAAGCTCTTCGCGCTTCGGCGTGAACAGTGATTTACTCTCACTGCCCTTCTTCGGCTTAGGCTGAAGTCGCGGTAGCTTCGGGCAGATTCTGGCAGATCGTATTCGAGTTTCTCCTGAGCGTTTTTCCGCGAAGGGTCAAAGAGCAAAACAATCTGCATTTGCGACTTAGGGCCGCGTGATTCTTCCGCGGCCCTTTTTCATTCCAATTTGTCTATCATTCCTCTGAGGCGGGCGCGTCGAAGTACTTCCTCCTACTAGTTTGAGTCGCTCCGTGCCCGGTGTAAGAGGTCAACTTCTGCAAGAGATAATTCCAAATCGGGAAAAGTGTTTCAAGATGGCACACCAAAACAGGAATCTAAAACAGGTGAACAAATAGCGAATCCCGTAAGTCTCGTTAATAGCGTCATTTAGAAAGATTCCGTTTTTGGGAATGGTGTGGATTCTTTCCTGCTCTAGATTGGAGTTTTCCAACTTACTGCATTGGGTGAGTTCATGCAGCATGGACCACTTCGTTTGCGAATTGCACGCAAGGCGGTGCCAGTACCCAGCGACTGGGTTGCGGTTCCCCGAAAAAATGGCCGCAAAACAAATGCATTTTCCAAATGGACCGTCGAAATTTCACGTATTACGTTTTCCCACATCGTTGCAATATGTTTGCTGATTCTCGGGATTGCCTCCGCGGCGGGGTCTCTCTTAGCCTTAGTTCTCGCGGGCTTACATTTGTGTCCGACGTCTCTCGCAACGGAACTTTTTCGCCAATGTGCAATAGGCAGTTTCTCGTCGGGATTAATTTCCATCCTTCTGGGTCATCGGTCGCGAAAGTAACAGTTTCACGCCATTCAGGATACTGGATAAAGTTGCACTTCCGGCATTGGGAAGTCTTTGCGGTTGTCAGTGAGCAATGCGCATCCGCGCTCAATCGCGATAGCAGCCACGATCGTATCCGCGAGAGCTAATGTGTGGCCCTTCCGAGCCCACGTATTCTTCAGCCTGCCCGCTAGCCGTGCGCTCGTTCCGTTGAGCTCGTACAACTGTAACCCGCTGAGTAATGCTTCCGTCTTGCTTTCCTCGGCAGGCCGCATGCCGGAATAGATCTCCGCAATATTCAGCGTCGTGGTCGAGAGGGAATGTCCGCCTCGCACAAGCTCGGCAAGACATTCTCTGCGCTGGTTCCTGTGGCGAAGGACGTCAATCAGGATCGACGTGTCCAGCAATAGCTTCATTTCTTCGCGCGCCGTCGCTTACTGTTGCGTTTCATCTCGCTCTCCTGTCGAAGCTCACGGACAAACTCTGCCGCACTGCGCCGTAGCTCGGGATGATCCGCGTCGCTCCAAGCCGGAGCATTGCTTTCCAGGAAACGCAGAAGTTTTCTCCGTCGTACCGCCTCCCGGGCTGTTTCGACCAGGAAGGCGCTGCGGCCCCTGGGTCCGACAATCGAGTCGATTTCCTTGACCAGATCGTAAGGCAGCAGAATATGGGCGCGTTTGCTTTTCATGAACTCACACTCAGTGTGTGCCTAGTCAGTGTATCATAAGTCTGTGCGCCAGGTCCTGGCGTCCCCAACCGGTTTGAATAACGACGCTTCCCTTACTTCGACAAAATATTCATCAAAAAGATTTTGCAAGCTGACGGCGTAGGTATTAAAATCTGCACCTATCGTTCGGTATAGCGGTGGCGTCCTCACCCGCTTTTGCTCGGTCACAAGGGGAAAATGGTCATGCTCCATTCCTGCGGAAGGTTTGCCAAGTGCATTTCCGTCTTTAAGATCGGCCTACTTGCTCTATTCATGCTTCCGGCGAGCCTCTGCGGTCAACAAACGATCCACGTCCCTGCGGATCAACCAACCATTCAAGCGGGCATCAATGCCGCCAGCAACGGCGACACCGTGCTCGTCTCTCCCGGCACCTACATCGAGAATATCAATTTCAACGGTAAAGCCATCACGGTGACCAGTTCCGGCGGTCCGTCCGGTACCATCATCGACGGAAACGCAAATGACGCAGTCGTCATTTTTGCCAACAGCGAGACGGCCAACTCTGTTCTGAACGGATTCACCATCCGCAACGGCTTAAGCCAATTCAGTGCTCCGACCCAGGGTTCGGGAGGCGGCATTTACATCACTAATGCGTCGCCTACGATCAGCGGAAACGTGATTACGAACAATCAAGCGGTTGAAGGCGCCGGAATATCCGTTCAATTTGCGTCACCCATCATCAAGGGGAATACCATCACGTTGAATCATCAGTGCTGCGGTAGTGGCGGCACCGGTGGCGGTGGGATCTTGATCGGAGGCGCTGGCAGCGCTCAGATTCTAAACAACACGATTACAAACAACGCACTCAGCAGCGCTGAAGGCGGTGGAATTTCACTCTTCGCCGCTGGTACTCCGATCATTCGCGGCAACCTGATCTCCGGAAACTCGGTATCAGGCCTAATTCCTGCTGCGACGGGTGGAGGTATTTGGATCGCTAATCAGTCTGATGCACTGATCCTAGATAACCTCATTGTTGGGAATTCAGCCGATCAAGGGGCGGGAATTTCCTCAAACGGGTCCCCCAATCTACTCTTAATGAATAATACTATTGTTTACAACAATGCCCGACTGTCAGTGGGTTCAGGCGTTCTCGCAGAAGGATTTACAACTCTGATCAACAATATTATCGTGGGGATGATAAATCAAAGTGTGGTCGACTGCGGACAGTTTTCGCCTAACCCTCCTTCGGTGTTCCAATTTAATGATGTGTTCAGTCCACAGAGTAATAATCTTTACGGTAGCTGCGCTAACGAAACGGGAAAAAACGGAAATCTCTCGTCCGATCCGCTGTTCATGAGTGCGGCCAACGGCGATTTTCATCTCAGGCTGGGGTCCTCCGCAATCGACGCCAGCGACAACACTACCCCGAACCTGCCGGCAACTGATTTCGATGGCAACCCGCGCATCGTGGATGGCAACAACGACGGCGTGGCTATCGTTGATCTCGGCGCGTATGAGGTCGGGAATACTTCGGCCGCGGCGATTTCTCCGAGCAGCCTCGTTTTTTCACCGCAACCCGTCGGTGTGACGAGCAATCCGCAGCCGGTTACTTTGAACAGCACTGGTGCGACTCCCTTCCAAATCACGAGCATCCAGACGAGCGGGGACTTTATGCAGAGCACCACGTGCCCGGTCATAACGTCCCCGGGCAGTGCTCCTGGCGTGCCGAACGGTAGTTCGTGTGGCTTCAACGTTTCGTTTACGCCAGCAACAAACGGTCCACGCGCCGGACTCCTCACGGTGAACGGGACAAATGGCACAAGCCTTCAAGTTTCCCTGAGTGGCACAGGATTCACTCCAGCTCCCGTCTTGTCTTTATCTACTACTTCCCTGACCTTCTCGCCGCGGCTCGTGGGAACGACCAGTGCTCAGCAACCCGTCACCTTAGCGAACACCGGTAACGCCAGCTTGAGCATTTCCAGCATCGCCGCGACTCAACCATTCGCACAAACAAACAATTGCTCCGCAGTGTTGGCCCCCGCCGCAAATTGCACCATCAATGTCACGTTCCAGCCCATTGTGAGCGGCAACGCCACGGGAACGCTGACGATTGTGGACAACGCCAGCGGCAGCCCCCACACCGTGAGCCTTACCGGTATGGGCAATCCTGTGCCGCAGCCCGTGGCTGTAACTCTCGTTCAGCACGCCAGCAAGGACGCAGGCACGGCAACGTCTTCGTCGCTCGCGTTCCCATCGAACAATACTGTGGGAAACTGGATTGCCGTTGCCATTCGCGCTGGCCATTCCGGTCAGTCCTTCACAGTCAGGGATTCCAACGGCAACACCTACCATCAAGCCATTCAGTTCAACGTGACCACCGACGCGCCCAACGGCGATACTTTGGGAATCTTCTACGCGGAAAATATCGCCAGCGGAGCGAACCAGGTCACGGTGTCCGATACGATTTCAGGCACCATGAGAATCGCGGTTTTGGAATATTCAGGCGTCGCAAGTACGAATTCCTTGGATGCGACCGCAGCGGCGCAGGGAAGCAGCAGCGCGCCGAACAGCGGGAGCGTCACTACGTCCGCGAATGGAGATCTGCTCTTGGGAGCAGTCCTGACAGGGAACGGCGAAAACTTTACCGCAGGCACCGGTTATTTGATCGAAGAGCGCGTTCCCGCTGAACCTGGCACCAAGCTAATCGTTGAAGACCAGGTGCAACCGGCATCTGGTACCGCGTCCGCAAATGTGTCCTTGGGAGCCGCGGACAGTTGGGGAGCCGCCATCGCGGCATTCAAGTCGGCCACGACCAGCGTAAGTACCTCGCCAACCATAACAAGTCTGACTCCCAATTCGGGCGGAATCGGCACCTCGATAACCATCACCGGGACGAATTTCGGATCAACACAAGGAACCAGTTCGGTCACGTTCAATGGCACGCCAGCAACGCCGACCAGTTGGAGCGCAACAAGCATCGTCGCCCCGATGCCCGTGGGCGCCACGACCGGCAACGTGGTTGTGACTGTCGGGGGAGTGTCGAGTAATGGAGCAAGCTTCACGGTTATGGTGGCGACGAGCATCACGAGCCTGAATCCTCTCTCCGGGCCCATCGGCAGTCTAATAGCGATTGCGGGAACAAATTTTGGGACGACGCAAGGAACAAGCACGGTCGCGTTTAACGGGGCTTCCGCCGGTGCAGCCAGCAGTTGGAGCGCGACAAGTATTGGAGTGCTTGTGCCGGCTGCGGCGACCACTGGAAATGTCGTCGTAATCGTGGGTGGAGTCGCCAGTAACGGCCTAACCTTCACGATCGGCCCGGACGTAACCCCACCCACCGCCCCGACAAATCTAGTGGCGGGGGCGTCCCCTTCCTTGGGGATTCAACTTTCTTGGACGCCATCTACAGACAATGTCGCAGTAGCAAACTATCTGGTCGAGCAGTGCCAAGGGGCGGGTTGCGCGAATTTCACTCAGAATCCGCCGTTACCTGGAAACATTACGCCATTTGTGTCTATAGGTCCCCTGACCCCCGCAACTAGCTACTCTTTCCGCATTCGCGCGAAGGACGCCGCCGGCAACCTAAGCGGCTATTCTAATGTTGCGAGTGCAACTACATATCCACTCGGGATCACGGGCATGAGTCCGAACTCAGGCGTTGTGGGGACCCCGGTGACGATCTTTGGAGGGGGCTTCGGTGCCTCGCAAGGCACAAGCACTGTGACATTCAACGGGACAGCAGGCATTCCAACGGTCTGGAGCGACACGAGCATCGCGGTGCCGGTGCCGAGCGGAGCGACGAGCGGAAGCGTCCTTGTCACTGTAGGCGGCGGGGCCAGCAATGGGCTTCCCTTTTCCGTCATTCCAAACATTTCGAGTTTAAGCCCTACCTCCGGACCTGCCGGCTCGACGGTGACAATAACGGGAAGCGGGTTCGGTTTCGCCCAAGGGACAAGCACGGTCACGTTCAACGGGATTTCCGCTGGCGTAGCCAACAGTTGGGGCGCTACAAGCATTGTCTTGTCGGTGCCGGCCGGCGCGACAGCAGGAAATGTCATCGTCACTGTTGGCGGAGTCCCGAGCAACGGCGTAGCATTCACAGCGACCCCGCCACCAGCGATTACGAGCTTGAGTCTCGCAAGCGGGCCAGTGGGGACTCCAATCACTATTGCTGGAGCGAACTTTGGTGTCTCGCAAGGCACCAGCACGGTCACGTTCAATGGAACGTTAGCAACTCAAACGAGTTGGAGCACGACAAGCATTTCCGTGCCAGTTCCGGCCGGTGCTACCAGAGGGAATGTGGTGGTTACAGTCAGCGGAGTCGCGAGCAACGGCATAAGCTTTATGGTCACGCCGCCACCGCCCAGCATCACCGCTTTGAGCCCGAGTTTCGGTCCGGTGGGTATTTCCGTCACTATCAGCGGTACGAACTTTGGTGCATCGCAGGGTACCAGCACGGTCACATTTAACGGAACGGCAGTAACACTTGCGGGATGGACGGACACGAGTATTTCCGTGTCGGTACCGAGCGGGGCGACAACTGGAAATGTTGTGGTCACTGTTAGCGCAGTCGCTAGCAACGGCGTACTATTCACAGTCACCTTGCCACCAACGATCACGAGCTTGAGCCCGGCAAGCGGCCCAGTGGGCACTTCGGTCATTATTTCTGGTGCGAACTTCGGCGCCTCACAGGGTACCAGCGCGGTTACGTATAACGGGACCACCATCACACCGACGAGTTGGAGCCCCACTAGCATCGTTGCTCCGGTGCCAGCCGGGGCGACAACTGGGAACTTTGTAGTTATCGTAAGCGGCGTCGCAAGCAACGGTGTGACCTTCACCATCCCCCCGAGTATTACCAGCTTGACTCCGACCTCCGGTGGCGTCCTGAACTATGTGACCATTTCAGGCGCGAACTTCGGCTCGAGCCGGGGAAGCAGCACGGTAACTTTCAACGGTACGCCGGACAACCCGAACTTTAGTTCATGGAACTCTGTATCCATCACGACGCTACTACCGGCGGGAGCAACAACAGGGAATGTAGTCGTGACAGTTGGCGGTCAGCCCAGCAATGGGGTGCTGTTCACTGTGACCAAGCCAACGCCGAGTATTGCTAGCTTGAATCCGAGGTCGGGGTTAGTAGGAACGCCGGTCACAATCACGGGTGCAAATTTTGCGGCGATCCAAGACACCAGCACAGTCACATTTAACGGCACGCTTGCCACACCGAGTTCGTGGAGCACCGGCAGCATCACTGTGTCCGTGCCTTCTGGCGCGACCACTGGCAACGTCGTCGTAACTGTCGGTGGGGTGGCCAGCAATGGCGTGGCCTTCAACGTCAATTCAGCCGCACCGAGCATTGCTCTGGTTCAGCACATCAGCAAGGACGCTGGCACAACAAGTTCATCGCCGCTCGCATTCAACGCCAACAACACCGCCGGAAATTTCATTGCTGTTGTAATTCGCGCGGGCAAATCCGGCCAAGCATTCAGCGTCAGCGATTCGCGCGGCAATGTTTATAAGCAAGCGATTCGTTTCGATATGACCGTGGACGCCGAAACTCTGGGCATCTTCTACGCCGAAAACATCGCCGGTGGAGCCAATACCATTACCGTATCCAACACGATTCTGGGGACCATGCGCTTCGCCGTTCTTGAATATTCAGGCGTGGCGACCTCCAACTCTCTCGATGTTTCCGCAGTCGCGGAGGGAACCTCAGCTTCGCCTGCTACCAGTACTGTGACCACAAATTTCAGCGGAGATTTGCTGTTAGGAGAAATCGTGACGGCCAATCCCGCGAGTTTCAATTCCGGGAGCGGCTACACCATTGAAGAGCGAGTGCCCGTAGAGCCCAACACGAAACTAATCGTCGAAGAGCAAAGACAATCAATCGCGGGAGCCGCCTCAGCCGGGGCCTCGCTCGGCGCATCCGATGGTTGGGGCGCCGTCCTAGTCGCGTTCCGGCATCCTTAGTTCTCTCGCGAACAACTATCGCAATTCCCGGTATGGCGTTGCGGTGTAGGATTCGCAACTCATCCTGACGTTCGCGTTGACTGCGTCCCCGGGCGAACTTAAAATTATTAGTGTGTCGCTCTCGTTTTTTTGAGGGAGAAAGGCCCAGCCCATGCGCCGTTTCTTCGCTGTGCTTCTGTGTTCGGTCAGCCTGCTTGCTAACCCCGCTTTTGGTCAGAGTGTTGCTATTGCACCGGTCCGAGTCGCCGCAGGCGCCGTCCTGAAATTTCATCTACAAACTCGTCTTAATCAGACTACTGGAGATGCTCTGGACGCCCTTCCCAAGGGCACGGTCCTGGAAGTAGGAATGCTGGATTCCGTCGATTCTGACATCGATCGCGACGGCACTGAATTTCACGGCACGCTCGTCACTCCACTACTTATGGAAGGAGAGGTAATCGTCCATTCCGAAGCGGAAGTGCGAGGCTTGCTCGTCCTTCTGAGGAGCAAGAGCCATCCGGAGGGCTTCCGTTACGAACTGCTCGTCACCGGACTCACCGACCGCGGAAAGTCTTACGACCTCACGGCCTCTCTCAATCCTTCTTTCGTTGATACTGCAACTCAGCCTGCCGCAGACTCAAAGTCCGCAACGAAATAGAGTTCCCCAGACAATTCCAGACTAGCGAGCTCGCGCCAGAGATCACCCTAATTCCGGGGCAGGTATTTGTTTGTGTGCAGAATCTAGTCGGATTTGAAATCAATGATGAAGAGATTTCTCGTTCTAGTACCCATTTCCCGGGAAGATTTCTGTTGCCAGCGCTCCTCGTAAGCTCAATATTCGACAGAGGATGTAAGATTTTTCACGCCAACCAGTGGTCGTGGCAAATTTACTGCAAAAACAAACAGGCTCGGCCGAAAATCCTAGGAGGGTTCAAAAATGAAGAATGTCGGACGAGTATTACTTACCACTGTGGCCGGTCTAACTCTCGTTGTAGCAGTCTGGGCCTTTTCACCGCCCACGACCCACATGGCCGCGCTTCTAAGTTTGTCAAGCAATTCCAACGCTCCACAAGAGCAGTCCGTGTCAGGAAAGATTGCTTCGGTGGAGAAGACTTCTTTCACTCTCACCGTGGGACAATCGCAAACTCACAACCTGCAGCAGGATCCAAGCACTCCCAAGACCATGACCTTCATGATCGATAAAAATACGACCATAGACGGAAGCCTGAAAGTTGGCGCCAGCGCCGATGTAACGTATCGGCAGGAAAGAGGCTCCAACGTTGCGATCAGCGTGCGCGTTACTTCGTAATTCGCGGACCCACGGTTCGCGATTGCATTTGGCGCTTACTACGCGAACAACTTCACTAATGGTTCCGGCGAAGGGTGGTTTTATTTACCACCCTTGCTGGGTGCCGAAGTGTAGCATCTAGTAGTAACGGTACATCCAGATTACGCCCAGCCGGAATTTCTTACTTCCCGATCGGAATGTATCATCAATAAACCACGTCATTTGAGTATGTTAGAAGGACATCCTCTGGCAAAAACACTGCGTTCGAAACTGCCGGAGGTGTTCATGAAAGTAACCAAACGCTCCTACGGTGTGGTCGGAGGTCTGGCGGCACTGTCGCTGACACTTGGGCTTGGCGTCGCCATGAGGGTGCGTGCAGGCAGCCGTGACACTACGACGCTGCCGCAACACACGTCGATCCAGGTGGTTCTCGATCAGCCTGTCTCGGCGGACCGGACCAAAGCCGGTGATCGCTTCGCAGCAACTGTTGCGCAGCCGGTCATCGTCGATGGAAACACAGTGATTCCCAAGGGCGCCCGCGTTAGCGGCGTCATCGTGGAATCACGGCACGGTGGACGAATCAAGGGAGATGCGGACCTGCGCCTCGCCCTCCACAGCGTTAGGGTGAATGGGACAAGTTATCCCATCCATACAACGGCGTTTCACCGCTCCAGCAAGAACCACAAGAAGCGAAACTTGCTGATGATTGGTGGCGGCGCCGGAACTGGCGTGCTCATCGGCGCGCTCGCCGGCGGCGGTGCAGGCGCTTTGATAGGGGGTCCAGTCGGCGCTGGCGCCGGCACTGCTGCAGCCATCTTAACCAACAAGAGAGACGTCAAGCTCCCCGCCGAGACGTACCTGACGTTCAAACTCTCTGAGCCGGTTTCTATCCCGGCAAAGAGCTAACTTCCCAAAGCTGAAACCATTTCAGCATCTACCTGGGCCCGCCGCGCATTTCTCTGCGGCGGGCCCGGTGCATTTTGGTCATCTATCTGCAGCGCAATGAACAACCTCCCGTGGAGATTCGTGAAACAATTGCAATCAATTCCAGCTGGGAGTACGCTCTGGCAGGCCTCACCCCTTCCAGGTTTGCAAATCGCTTCGTGAGGCAGGGCCCATCTCCGTGATTGCCGGTTCGCTATGATCCGGAGGAGGAGGAACCCCATGTCAGCCGATGCCGAAAACAAAGCCATCATTCGGCAACTCTATGAGGAAGTTTGGAACAAACGCCGGCTCGAACTGGTGGACGAAATCCTCTCTCCCAGTCACGCTCTCCACGATCCCAACGCCACTGGTTCGGCGGTTGGCCCTGAAGCGTACAAACGCCTAGTCACGCGTTTTATCACTGCCTTTCCTGATCTGCGATTTATCATCGAAGACTCTTTTGGTGAAAATGAAAAGCTGGCCATTGCGTGGACTATTTCCGGCACGCACAAGGGCGAATTCATGGGAATCCCCGCCACGAACAAGAAAGTGTCCGTAGACGGAATCACAATCATCCACACCGTGAATGCCAAGGTCATGGATTCCTACGTCAGCTGGGATGTTTGGGGACTGATGCATCAGCTTGGCGTCGTTCCCGCCTTTGGTGAGCCGAAGGGCGTGGCCGCTCGCTGATCAGGGGCTTCAAGTAGTTGAAGACTCACTCTTCGCGAGTGACTGACCCCACCTTCTCAAATTGAAACGATTTCCAGTTTTCCCGCACTACGCTAAAGGAAGGAGTACATCATGGCGGGAAAGGTTTCTCTCGTGCTCGACGCCATTTACGACATTTTGATTATGGACGCCGACGGTCAGCGCCTCGAATTGGAGAGTTATAAGGACTTAGAGACGGCCCGGCGGCGGCTCCCAGCGCTTGCTGCCCAGTACCCCGGCACGAAAGTCGCGCTCTGGAATCGGCACACGCGAGTCATCCTGGCCGAGAGCGAGGGTTATTGAATCCGCGGCGCACCTAGATTTCCGGCACCTCGCGTTTCCAAGACTGTTCTCCATCTGCACGGCTTCCCGTTTCTTCGATTTGAACGATTGAATCTTTCGATTGCATCTCCAGCGAATTTCGAAGAGATGGCGTTGCACTAATTGTAAGATAGAAGCAGCAGTCGAAGGGGGGAGTATGTCCAAGAATGTGAAAAGTTCCTCGACAACCATGAGAAAGCCACGGGCAGCCGGAGTACATCCGACCACGGAAGAGATCGCGTTGCGCGCCTACCATATTTATTTGGAGCGCCGTGGCGCACCGGGAAATGCGCTCGAGGACTGGACCCGTGCCGAGCGCGAGCTGCGTGGAGAATCCAGCAAGCCTCGCCGCAAGCCCGGGCCGAAATTGGTCGCCGCTTAAAATCGCCGGTCTGCAGGGCCGCACTTAATCTGTTCTGTCCGGAAATGGAAAGACAGGCCTGTCCCTGAGTTCAGGTATAACCGCGATAGCAATTTCAGCCTACTGTTTCTACTTTGTCTCACCGAACGATTCTAGAATCAAGGAATGACACAGCCTTCCAAGGGCGCCGCCGCTTTCCTGACCCTTTTTGGACTCCCCTTTCTGTGCGCAGGTCTCGCCTTCATTTACGCGCAGTTGGTCAGCCGCGGGAATTTCGGTACGTTCGAATTCGCCATGGGCATCATGGTTGCCTCGGTTTTTGTTTTCATTGGTGGCGGGCTCATCTATGCAGCCTTCCGGGGATACGCGCTCTTAAAGCAACAGTCTGCCCGCGAGGAATCCAATCCCCTTTCTCCCTGGTTGTGGCGCGCCGATTGGGCTTCGCGCCGGGCGGACAGCCGGAACAAGAAGAGCGAAATCACGTATTGGGTGATCTGCATTTTATGCAACATGATCACGGTTCCCGTGGCTGCGAATCTCGTTCCGAAGATGGTGGGCGCGAACGATCCTCGCGTATTCTTGGTTCTCGGTTTTTCGTCACTCGGCTTGATTCTTCTCGTAAACGCTTTGCGCGCCACGACTCGCCACCGGCGCTTCGGCGACACTTACTTTGAGTTCGATGCGCTTCCGTTCTTACCGGGCGAAAAAGTGAGTGGAAGGATTCACCTGAAATTCGAAACTCGCGCGGAGCATGGCATCGATCTAAAGCTTTCCTGCGTGCGCAAAATCGTCACTGGATCAGGCGACAGCCACAGCACCAGTAAGGTCGTTCTATGGCAGGCGGACCAGAATGTTCCCACCGGGGCCGTGCAGCCAGGGCCGCTTGGCCGTGCCATTCCCGTGGAATTTTCAGTCCCCGCAGACAGTTTGGTCACCAATCTCGACAATCCGAACGACCAGGTTCTTTGGATACTCCACGCGCAGGCGGACGTGCCCGGGGTGGATTACTCTGACGATTTTGAAATCCCCGTTTTTCGCGGCGCAGCTTCGTCCGCACCAGCGAGTAATTTCGGAATGCGAATTACAAGTGGAGCGGACACTTTCGCTTTTCCTGCATCGCAGCCAACCGACACGGATTCCAACGACGTCCCGCAGCCCGCGCATATCAAGGCCGTCGTTTCGCCGGGTTCCGGCGGCACCGAATTCTATTTCCCGCCGTTGCGGAATCCCAGCCGCGCCCTGATTCTGCTCGTTGTCACCGTGGTCTGGAGCGCGGTGATTTACCTGATGTACCAGAAACATGCGCCGATGTTGTTTTTTGTTCTTTTCGGCCTGGCGGACGTGCTGATCATCGCGGGTTTCCTGCACACTACATTTGGCAGCTCGCTTATTAGCGTCCGCAGCGGAGAGATTCTTTCGCGCCGGGGAATCCTCGGCCTGGGGCGCGCCCGCACAATCCAAGTTTCCGAAGTGGTTTCCATTCTGCCGGTGGTCAGCATGCAGCAAGGCGGCAGTTCGGACAACGCGCTGCACGCGATTCGAATGCGATTGAAGGATGGCAGCAAAATCACGTTAGCCGACGAAATCGCCAGCCGCCAGGAAGCCCGCTGGGTGGTATCGCAGATCGAAACATTGTCCGGCTTGAAATTGGACACGCATGTGGAAGTGGATCTGCCGCTCGGTGTGCCTGTCACACCCATCCTGCAAAAGCCAGGGCAGACATTCACTCAGGCACGGCCGCGCACGTCGACGGCGGCATCCCTCGGCGTGTTCTTTGTGATGGTGTTCGGTATGTTCGGTTTCATGGCTTGGCGGATGTCGTCGTTCACTTCCCGCATAAGCAACTCGCGGACGGCAGCAGCGGCTCCTGTTAAGCGGCCAGTAATGCCGCGCGTTTTTTCTTCGCCTTTAACGGATGAGGATGTGGACCGCGTGCGCGCACTCCCTGCCCAGGCGCAGGCGGAAGAATTGCTTGAACGCGCTATTGGCCACGACACGCGTGCCCTGGAACTTTTCGATCAGTTGGTTGACGGCTGGCGCGGCCACATTCGAATGAGCGACCGCATGAAGCAATTGGAGCGGCGCTCCGAGTTTTCAAAGGACCTGCGAGTTCGTTACGCCAACGCGGACATTAATCTTGTGCTGGAAGGCTGGCAAAAGAACGAGCATGCAGCCGATCTGTTGATTCAGCGCGCGCAATCTGACCCGCAATACCGTGCCTGGGCAGTCTACTACGTCGGCATGCTGGCGGGCCGCGGTGTGGACTACGAGCGCATCCATGGCCTGCTCCTGAATTATGCGCGGAACGATAAGGATCCAGTTGTGCGCCAGTGGGCTGTCGAGGGAATGCGCTTCCTCGGTAAAGATGAAGTTCTCGACGAGCTGTTCACTTCGTTCACGGAAGATCCCGCCAACGCCGTGCGCGATCGCGCGGGCTGCAATATCTCCGATTGCGGAATTTTCACCCGCAAGCAGCGCATGAGAATGGTGCCGAAGCTCCTCGATCTGGTCATGAATCCTCGCACAACCGGGCAAATGCGAAGCTGGACTTTCCTCGCTCTTCAGGAAATTACGGATAAGAATCTGCCCGCGGACGCGCTCCTCTGGAGCCGCTGGTATCAGGAACACGGCTCCGAAAAATTGGCTGAATTCGAACGCCTCGAATGGTGGCAAGTCCGCGGCGACGAATAGCGCCTGGGCGCTGAAGCCCCCCCTCGACTGCACGACAATTTCAAAAACACAGCCATTCACAGAGATGCTCTGCGGTGTAGACTACCTCAGCGGGGAAGCTACATCGATGCCGACAACTCAAGAAAAGCAGGAACACATTCGCATTGGCGTGGATCTTGGCGGCACGAAGATTGAATTCATCGCTATCGAGCGAGATGGCAGGGAGTTGCATCGCCACCGCATTGCTACGCCGCGGCACGATTATGACGGCACGGTGCGCGCCATAGCGGAAGCGGTGCGAGAGATCGAGAAAAAACTCGGGCGAAGCGCCACGGTCGGCCTGGGAATCCCCGGAACCATTTCCACAAAGACCGACTTGGTGAAAAACGCCAACTCCACGTGGCTGAACGGGAAACCGTTCGACAAGGACCTGGGCCGCGCGCTGGAACGTGAAGTACGTTGCGCAAATGACGCCAACTGCCTGGCGGTTTCCGAAGCCACTGACGGCGCGGGCGCGGGCAAGCACATCGTCTTCGCAGTGATATTAGGGACGGGCTGCGGTGGTGGAATTGCCGTGGATGGCCGTGTGCACAGCGGTTCGAACGGAGTCGCCGGCGAATGGGGACACAACACTTTGCCGTGGATGCGGCCGGACGAGTTTCCCGGCTCGGCTTGCTACTGCGGGAAGAACGGCTGCATCGAAACGTGGATTTCCGGAACGGGACTGGAAGCAGATTATAATCGCGCGACAGGAGTCGCCCTCAATGGTCCCGAGATCATCGCGCGAAGTAGCGCAGGTGAAGCGGCCGCGCTTGCCGCTCTCGGTCGATTTGAAGACCGCCTCACGCGCGCTTTAGCGCACCTGATCAATCTTCTTGACCCGGATGTAATCGTGTTAGGTGGAGGCGCTTCGCAGATTCCGCGCACCTACAAGAATGTTCCGCCCTGTCTGAAAGAGTACGTTTTTGGCCACGAAGCAGACACGCCGATTCTTCCGGCTAAACATGGAGACGCCAGTGGAGTACGCGGCGCGGCCTGGCTTTGGCCTTTGGAATAGGAAATGAAGGGCCCCGCCAGCCCGGTTCAGAACGACGGGGCCTTTCCGTTGGATGAAGTCAGAAGGTTTTAGCTCTTCCCGGCGGCTTTGGCCATGTTCGCGGTCCACTCTGCGGAGCGCCGCTTCATCTCCTCGGGAGCTACGTCTTCGATGTGCTGCGCAAGGCCCCACTGGTGGCCAAAGGGATCGGTCAGCTTGCCGTAGCGATCGCCCCAAAATTGATTTTCAAGTGGCATGTCCACCTTAGCGCCCGCAGCGAGAGCGCGGTTGAAGGTAGCGTCCACGTTTTCCAAGTACAGGAAAAGACCACACGGGTTCTTGGTTCCAGGCGTGGGCGCGCTGGACATGCCGGGGAACTCGTCGGCCAACATAAGGCGGGAGTCCCCGATTTGTATTTCGGCGTGACCGATTTTTCCGTCAGGCCCGGCCATTCGCATAATTTCCGTGGCGCCGAACACCGACTTGTAAAAATCAATCGCCTTGGCTGAGTTCTTACAGGTTAGATATGGCGTCACGGTGTGATACCCCTTAGGAATTGCTTGGACAGAATTTGGCATGATGATCTCCTTGGTTGTTTTGGACGTGCGCGCCGAAAACGGGAGGGAGCAAAGCGGAGCACGCGTAAGGGTGTAAATACTCCTGTATTGTGGCTTAGTCAACCACGAGTTGTTAACAATAAGGGTTGGCGAGGAATGCTGCCAAGACCACGCGTAAGGACAGACTTCATGAGATACGAATTCCTTGTTGAAACATACGAAACCGAACGGATCAAGGTGGTGAGCGTGTGGAGTGAATTCCGCGACGGGGACCTTCCGATTCGTCCGCGAGAGAGTGACCCGCGAGGGCGAAGCGTGCACGAACAGATGGTGCATCAATGTGTGAGCGAAAATCTTTGGTTCATCAACATGCTGGGAATTGACGTTGGCGCGCCGCCGCTTCCCGTGACAGAGACTCGTCTGGAATTCATGAAGCGCTATGCGGAAGATAGCGGAAAGAGGCTCGCGGCCCTGCAGGCGAAGGAAGAAGTTTGGTGGGAGTCGGAAACGAGATTCTTTGACGTGCAGCGATCGCGCGCATGGGTGATGGTTCGAAGGATTGCGCACACCGCCCACCATCGAGGCCAGCAAATGGCGATGCTCCGAATGGTGGGAAGAGACTTGCACAGCAATTACGGACCCACGGCCGATACCGGCGGCCTCATGCAGAATCATGCGCCGACCATCTACGGCTATCCGAGCCTCGAAGCGTTAGTCGATGGAGAGGCCACGGGCGGCAAGAAGACACCGCTGCCGGGCGCAGCGGGCAAAGCCGTGACCGAGCGCCCGGACAAGAAATAATTTTGAGAAGCGGCGTGGTCGGGGGTCATTCCGGCTTGGTGATGACGCCGCAAGCGATGCGCGGCGGCGCACCCGAGCCGGTGCCACCCGCGACGGCGTGAATGACAATCGCCGTGCCGCCATTGCTGAAGACGGAATTCTCGTCCGTGCCGAGCGTCACGTTCGGCGCAACCGTGCTGGCGTGAGCCGTGCCATCCGCAGCGACGATCAACGCAAAGTCCGGAATATCGCCCGCAGGCATTCCCTCATGGGCATGGCCACCACCGCTAAAATGTGGACCAGCGGACTTGAAGTCGGGAGGCTCGCACTTTGCCACCTGATGGATATGTATGGAGTGTTCGCCAGGCGGCAGGTTCTTGATGTCAATCTTGATGGTAACGCCCTTGGTGGCCGGCGTCAGGGTCGCAGTGCCGACGCTTTGGCCTTGCGCATTCTTGATGTCCACGGTGACGGGCTTCGCCGCGGCGCGGGCATAACTGTTCTGCGCAAGGATCATACCTGTTGCCGACAAGAACAGTGCTGCACATGCGATTGATCTCATAACGGTTCTCCTCACGAGGAATGGTGTTCCAGGATTAGCACTCTCTCAGAAAAACGCCCCACTTCAATCTATCGCAATATCAGTTGAGAAGTAACAACTTGTTCTCAAACTGACAGCCTCGGAGGAATTTGCCGCCATTCGGGAGCGCCCTGTTGGATCGCCAAAATTCGCTTGGGAAAGGTGTCATTTGGAACGGGCCATGCGTCTGAGGCATTATAAGAGAGCAAAACGAAAATCGTCCAGGGAAAGGGTATCGCTATGCGAGCACGAAATATTCTTGCTTTAGCTTTCACATGTTTGGTGCCGTCTATGGCGCCAGCGCAAGTAACGCACGGCCAAAAGCCGAAGATGCCAGCGCCGTTCGCAACAAAATCGGCGGGCAACGGTCCGGAAAAACGGACGCCTCCGCCAGGGTTTTTGCCCACCGTGCCGCAGGGATTTCGTGTGAATATATTTGCGAAGAATTTCCAGCGTCCGCGATGGCTGACGATCGCGCCAAATGGAGACATTTTCCTGGCGGACATGGGGTCCGGGGAAATCATCGTAATGCGCGATCCCGGGCATACCGGTGGAGCGCAAGAGCGCGAAATCTTTGTGAGCGGCCAGAATCGCCCGTTCGGCATCGCGTTCCACGAAAACTACGCGTATGTGGGGGACACCAACAAGGTCGTGCGTTTTCGGTACGATCCCAAGACGTCCAAACGGCTCGGGGAAGCGGAGCACCTGCTCGATTTGCCGAGCGGCGGACACGATACGCGATCGCTGGCCTTTTCGGCCGATGGAAAGCATCTGTTCATCGGCATTGGTTCCGAATCGAACATAAACACGGGTGAAGATCCGCGGCGCGCTGCGGTAACGATATGCGATCCCGATGGAAAGAATGCGCGGCGCTACGCAACGGGGCTCAGGAATCCGGTGGGTGTGGCGCTTGAACCGGTGACGGGCGAAGTGTGGACGACCGTTAACGAGCGCGACGAATTGGGCGACGATCTGCCGCCGGACTATTTCACTTCCCTGAAAGACGGAGGTTTTTACGGCTGGCCGTACAGCTACATCGGCGACAACGTCGATAGCCGCGTGAAACAGGAGCATCCGGAACTTGTAGCGCGAGCCATCATTCCCGATGTGCTGCTGGGAGCGCATGTGGCACCGCTGCAGTTTGCGTTCTACACCGGAAAGCAATTCCCTGAAAGCTATTGGGGCGGCGCATTCGTCGCGGAGCATGGTTCGTGGAACCGGGCGGCGCGCTCGGGATACCAGGTTGCGTTTGTGGCGTTCAAGGATGGCAAACCTTCCGCTGATCCGGTGCCATTTCTGACGGGGCTGGTTCCCGATCCCGGCGGGCCGGATGTGCTGGGACGGCCAGTAGGCGTTGCGGTTGCGCCGGACGGGTCCCTGTTGGTATCGGATGACGGAGCGGCGGTGATTTACCGCGTGTCCGCTGCGAGGTAACAACCGGGCTCACTACTTCACTGTCAGCGTCAGTTGAACAGGCTGGAGCTGGAGCGGCGTCCCTGACAAAGACGTCGCCGATGTCGTAAGCATGATCGTCGAAGTTCCCGACGGCGTGACGACGGATTGCGGCGGGGAGGGAGGCATTCAAAACGAGGAGGAACTTGCCCTGGCCGTCGATGGCCATGAGTCCGCCTTCAAATCGTTCGGGGATTGGGAACCCCGTAATCGGGTTGAGCCCGCCTGTTTGCGCGGCCTTGGTGAATCCGGACACCACGGAAGTCGGTGAGTTTGGCTGGGAGCCATAGACATATTGTTGAGAAGAGGTCTGTGCTTCTGCGGCGGAAGGGAATCCGCCGATGAAACTCAAGGTAAGGAGAAATTTGAGAGCCTTCAGATAGAGCGGAATTCTTTTCTGAAAAAGGAAAGGTGCAAACGGACGGGACTTAAGTTGTGTGGCCATGTGTCTTCCTTTGGACGTCAGTCATGCGGCATTTTTAGGTTTCCGAGAGGGAGACGATAGCGGTTTGACGTTAACCCCGAAAAGTAGGGCCGTCAATGTAAATAAGCAAGTAGGCAAATACAATAGGAATTCATTCTGAAAAATCAACTAGTTGCGGGTTTTTTAAGCAAGGAATAAGTCTTTCCTTAAGACAGGGAGTAGAGCCCGTTTCACTCCTCGCGAAGGATGCGCATAAGTTCGCTGGCGGCATGCGGAAGGCGCGCCCCGCGGCGCGATATCAGATAAACGTGCCGCGGCATATTCATTTGCCGGACTTTTACTTCCTTCATCCAACCGCGTTCGATCTCCCAATACACGCACATGCGCGGCACGATGGCCACGCCCATGCCCATCTGCACGAAGCGTTTGATGCTCTCGATGGTGGGCATTTCGATGGGCATGTTGAGAGCGGTGCGGTTTCTCGCAAACAACTCGATGACTCGGCGGCGAAAAGGAGATTCGACGCTGTGCGCAATAAAGGTTTCTTCGCCAAGCTCCGCGACGTCCACTTCGCGCTTTTTCGCCAGGACATGCTTGGGATTCACTACCAGGGTCAGCTCGTCCTTGCGGACTTCCGTGGCCAGAAGCTGCGCGTCCCGAGGGACAAAAGAGATCGCTCCCAGATCCAACCGGTAGTTCAGGACTTCATGAGGGATGTCCCGGGAGAGCATGCGGTGTACACGCACCTGAACGCCGGAATGCCTTTCACGAAACTTGGCCAATGCGGGGAGCAGGGCGTGAATCGAGCTCTCGTTGACGCCCAGAGAGAGTTCGCCGCGCTTCAATCCCTCCAATTCGGAGAGACCCTTCTTGACTTCATCGCGCAGGTTGATCAGGCGTTCTGCGTAGTCTTTCAGAAGCGTCCCTGCATCAGTGAGGCGGACGGGCCGCGCCCCTCGGACGAAGAGAGGCTGTCCGAGCGAGTCCTCCAGCTTGCGGATCGCCAGACTGATGGCGGGCTGGGTGCGATAAAGGCGCTCCGCGGCGCGGGAAAAACTGCCTTCTTTTGCAACCATCAGGAATACCTGCAATTCGCCGAGATCCAAGCAAACCTCCAGTCGCCGCCAGTATAAGGCGAAATTATCAAAAGTAGAATAAAGATAAATTGGACCGCAAGGTGCCTCCTGTGCGTTACTAGGGCATGGGAGACTCTATGGACGTCGTACGCATTTTCGACACTACGCTCCGTGACGGCGAACAGTCCCCGGGCTTCTCCATGAACACCGAGGAGAAGATTCGCCTTGCGCGGCAGCTTGCCGCCCTGAACGTGGACGTGATTGAAGCCGGCTTCCCGATTTCGTCCCGCGGTGACTTGGAAGCAGTTCAAAAGGTCGCGGAAGAAGTTCGCACTGTGCCCATCGCGGCGCTCGCGCGCGCCAGAAAAGAAGATGTAAGCGCCGCCGTCGAAGCACTGAAGCCGGCGGCTGCCCCCCGCCTCCATATCTTTCTCGCCACCTCCGATCTGCACCTCCGCGTCAAGCTGAAGATGACCCGTGATCAGGCTCTCGAAGCCATCGGCTCGATGGTTCGCTTCGGCCGGCAGCATGTCGGCGAAGTGGAGTTTTCCGCCGAGGATGCCGGACGAACCGACATCGATTTTCTGTGCCAGGTGTGCCGCACTGCGGTAGATGCCGGGGCGACGGTCCTGAATTTGCCGGACACCGTGGGCTATGCGGTGCCGGAAGAGTATGGCGCGATGTTTACCAAGGTCCGTGAATACCTTGGGGATCCGCAGGGAGTCACGCTTAGCGCGCACTGCCACGACGATTTGGGTATGGCAGTCGCGAACTCGCTTGCGGCGGTTCGCGCCGGCGTGCGCCAGATCGAATGCACTATTAACGGAATTGGCGAACGCGCGGGAAATGCGTCCCTCGAGGAAGTTGCTGTAGCCCTGGCGGTTCGCAAGGATACCTTCGGTGTCACGACGGGCATTCGCCTGGAAGAGCTTTTCCCCACCAGCCGCATGCTTACTGAAATCACGGGAGCACTAGTGGCACCGAACAAAGCGATTGTGGGCGCAAACGCCTTCGCGCACGAAGCGGGAATTCACCAGGATGGCATCATCAAGAATCCACTCACTTATGAAATCATTTCGCCGCAGACGGTTGGTGTGCCGGCACGTTCGCTGGTTCTCGGAAAGCACTCCGGCCGCAACGCTCTGCGCATGACCCTGCGCGATTTGGGTTACGACGCGAGCGACACCGAGCTTGCGGAAGTTTACAGCCGCGTGACCGCGCTGGCCGATCAGTCCAAGCAGGTGCGTTCGCGAGACATTCTGGCCATTGCGCACGAAGTGATTCGACGGCGGCCCGCGGCGATGGCTGCGGAATCGTCTTCTGCCGCCTGACGGGGCTGCGCCCAAGAGGTTTGCAAAGCCTGTATCGCGCGGTTCTGACCCTTCCTGCAAAGTGCGCGTGGCTTGCCGGATTTCTGTCAATATAATATGGGCACCACCATGAAGAAGACTATCGTCCTTCTGCCGGGAGACGGTATCGGCCCGGAGGTGACGCGGGCGGCCGCGGCCGTCCTGCGTGAATCCGCGCAAGAATTTAATCACCAGTTTGACTTCATGGAATTTCCTATCGGTGGCGCGGCCATTGATGCCGCAGGCACCCCGCTTCCCAACAAAACGCTGGACGCCTGTCGCAAAGCCGACGCCATTTTTCTGGGAGCCGTCGGCGGACCCAAGTGGGATGCGCTGCCCGTAGGCAAGCGCCCGGAAACCGGGCTGCTCGACCTTCGAAAAGGGCTCGGACTCTACGTCAACGTGCGCCCCGTGAAGCTGCTCGAGCCGCTGCGGGGTATTTCTCCCTTGAAGGCCGACCGGCTCGGCGACCTGGACCTTGAGATTGTGCGCGAACTTGCCGGTGGAATGTATTTTGGCGAGCGCGGGAACACCACAGAAAAAGGGGTCGAGCGCGCGTGGGACACTGAATCGTATTCAACGCCAGAGATCGAGCGCATCGCCACATTTGCTTACACGCGCGCGGAGAACCGCTCGCGGCGTCTGTGTTCGGTGGATAAGGCGAACGTATTGACCAGCTCGCAGCTTTGGCGCCGCACCGTCTCGGCTATGAGCGCAGTCTATACCGCCGTGAAACTCGAGCACATGTACGTGGACAACGCCGCGATGCAGTTGACGTTGCGTCCCTCGCAATTTGACGTGATGCTCAGCAGCAACATGTTCGGCGATATCTTGAGCGACGCAGCCGCGGCACTAGTTGGATCGATTGGGCTGATTCCATCGGCCAGCTTTGGTTCGTCCGCCCCGCTTTTCGAGCCCATTCACGGCTCCGCGCCGTCGCTGACGGGAACGGACTCCGCCAATCCCATCGGCTCGATCCTCAGCGCCACGATGATGCTCCGGGACGCCTTTGGGCTTTCGCTGGAAGCGGACTGGGTCGAGCAGTCGCTCAACCGAGTGCTGGCTGGTGGTTACCGGACGCCCGACATCACCGAGCCCGGTGCCCGCGCGGTCGGCGGCTCCGTCTTCACCGAAGTCCTTCGGGAAGAGATGCAGCGCACTTTCGAACACGCCGAGCGTTACGGCTGGGGCGTCTAGCGCCGTGACCTCTCCAGGAACTTCGGATGCCGTCTCCACAACATGCCAAGGACTATCTGCAGAGGGCGGACTCCATTCCTCATCGCCGCGAAGGCGAGGCGACACTACTTGAATTTCTGCCTCCACAACTCGGCCGTTTCCTCGATCTCGGCGCCGGGGGCGGTCGCCTCCTGAGGTTTGTCAAATCGGCGCGACCTGCGTCTGTGGGCGTGGCTTTGGATTTTTCACCGACCATGCTCCAGGTGCTGCGGGATACCTTCGGAAGTGAACCCGGGATTACCATCATCGAGCAACGATCTCGATCGCACCCTTCCGGAGTTGGGTCGGTTCGATGCCGTGGTTTCCAGCTTTGCGATCCACCATGTGTCCCACTCGCGCAAAAGTTCCCTGTACGCCGAAATCTTTGCCCTACTTAACCCCGGCGGAGTCTTCCTCAACCTGGAGCATGTTGCCTCGCCAAACGATTCCTTGCACCTGCGATTTCTCAATGCGATCGGCTACACAGTCGAGGCAGAGGATCCCTCGAACAAGCTCCTTGATTTCGAGGTTCAGCTTGCATGTCTGCGTCAGATCGGATTCGTAGATGTCGATTGCCATTGGAAGTGGCGCGAACTGGCTCTACTCGCGGGCGCCAAGCCACCCTTGAGCAGCGCGTGAAACGCGAGCACCTGAGGCTAGGGCGTCTGCTGTCAACGCAAAGTAGAAATGTCCTGTTTTCTGCCATATTGAAATGTCCGCCATGGGTGGTTGGGC
>MNDE01000063.1 GCA_001914785.1 Acidobacteria bacterium 13_2_20CM_57_17
GTACTTCGGAAGCCGGACAAACTCCGCCGCCATCCAACCCAGATTGCGCAGCATTCCACGAACGACTTTCTTTCGCTGGGCGTCGCTCCACTCCGGAAAGGCAATTCGCAGATTGACTTCCGCGGTTTTCCGCAATCGAGGCAGCAGTGCATAAAAAATGCGCATCATTCCCGAAGCAAAACTCCTCGCCAGCGGCTGCGGCAAGACGCCCAGCCCCTTCAGAATGACCCACACGGCCGCGTATTCAATCCATTCCTTCATTGCGTATCCGAGCTCACTCGAGTTTGCCGCCGGGCGACAGTATGCAAGAGGTCCGTCGCTGGAAGATAGTGGTTCGATGCTAGACTCACCTTTCCGTGATCGAAACTACCGCTCCCATCGCCGAAAAGCCCCGCTCCAGCACGACCGCCCGAATTGCCTGGGCCATTCTCATCGCGGCGACGGTATACGTCTGCTACTTCAGCCATCTTGGCGCCATCGGCTTCGTCGGCCCGGACGAGCCGCGCTACGCGTGGATCGCACGCGACATGGCTGAGACCGGAGACTGGGTCACTCCGCGCCTGTACGGAAAACCCTGGTTTGAGAAGCCACCGCTCTTCTACTGGGGCGCTGCGCTTTGCTTCAGGCTTTTCGGCGTCAGCGAAGCTGCCGCCCGATTGCCGAGCGCCATCTCCGCCCTGCTCGCCACGCTCGCGATGGCCTGGCTGGCTCTTCGTCTTTACGGTGTCGAAACAGCTCGCTGGCTGCTGCTTCTGCTGCCAACCACCGTCGGCATGATCGGCTTCTCTCACGCGGCCGCCACAGACATGCCCTTCAGCGGAATGCTCACGATCGCGATGGTCTCAGCCGCTGTCGTGCTCGGCCTCACGCGCAATGAGAATTCTCCGATCATTCCGCAAACCCCCTGGCTCGCCCTCGTGCTGTTCGGTTTCTTCCTTGGCCTCGCCGTTCTCGCGAAAGGCCCTGCCGCCATAGTTCTTTCCGGGGGCGCCATTTTTTTCTGGGCGCTTTTCACCAAGCGCTGGCGCGACGCCTTCCGCCTCTTTCATCCCGCCGCGATCGCTTCTTTCTGCCTCACTGCTCTCCCCTGGTACATCCTCTGTGCCCGCCGCAATCCCGACTTCTTCCGCATTTTCATCATCGAGCACAATTTCAAACGCTATCTCACTCCCGAATTCCAGCACATCCAGCCCTTCTGGTATTACGTACCAATTCTCCTCATTGCCTTGTTTCCTTGGGTGGGCATGAGCATCAGTTCCGTCAGCTATATATTTCGCAAGAAATTAGGGATGCGAGCTGACTTTTGGTCAGTCTTCCTACTGACGTGGATTCTCTTTCCACTGATATTCTTCTCCATTTCCAAATCGAAACTCCCCGGCTACATCCTTCCGGCGGTATTGCCATTTGGTCTACTCACTGCAATATCGCTCTCTAAGGCCTTGTGTGCGCCGAAGGTTGCACTGCCAAGTGGTTATGCCGTCCTCGCGCTAACTCCGGTGCTAGCAGTGGCGACCGCAAGCGGAGCTATTTATTTGGAACATGTGAGCTTCTTGCCAGGCAAATTCGTCCTGGTTTCGGCAATCATAGCTTTGGTAACCGGAAATGCCTGCCTTGTGTTCGCTTTCACTGGGCGGAAGATACTTCTCTTGGTATCTGGTTTGCTCTGCTTCGTAATGTTCGTCGAAGTCATCGATGTTTTAGCGCTCCCCAGCATAGACGCCATAGTCTCCCCGCGGCGAGTCGCTGAGATTGTGCGTGAATACCCGCAATCTTTAGCCGTCGTTACTTTTCGTCTTAATCGCGGATGGCAGTATGGGTTGAACTTTTACCTGAATCGCGAAATCCCTGAGTGGATTGGACAACCAAATCAATCCGCAATCGCGATTGTCTCGCCGAGAGGTCTCACAGAATTACGCCGCAGGCAGGTAGAGTTTACTGTGGTGGACACTAGCTCTTTCGAAGCGCTCGTCATACAAATTGGCAGGCCCGCTACTGGCAGTCCGACGGTGAATCAGCGGCCACGCTGCCCAACGGGCGGCAGCCTCACTAGGAAGAACGACACTACGCGGTTTTCATACGCGCGCTTTTCTTCGTCGCCCAAGCTCACGAAATTTCCATGCGGAATAATCACCTGCTCGCGCGGCTCCGGCGCCTTCAAGAACATTTGCCGAGTAGTCTCCGCGAGTTCCGGATCGTCCCCCGCCTGAATATAAAGTGTCGGCACACCCGCCAGCGTAATCAATTTCTTCGACAGCGGCGGATCGTCGCGATGCGCGTGGTTCAAATATCCAAAGGTAAACTCCGCCGCGCGCACCATCAGCGGAAACCCGCCCAGTCCGTTGCGCTCCACGCCCACTTTCACCATTTGCCTCGGCTCGTCGTAGACCGAATCCAGTAAAATGGCGCGAATTCGCTTGTCGTTTTCCGCCTCGCGCAGCGCCGCATAAGCACCCATGTTATAGCCCCAAAGCCCCATCCGAGTCGGATCCAAGTCCGGCCGCGTCGCCAACAGGTCCACTGCCCCGCGCACTTCATCCGCTTCGTGATACCCGAGCGTGCTGATTCCCCCATTTGCCCCGTGCGCCGCAAAATCGAAAATGAACACGTTGTACTGGTGATCCTGCAGCGCCGATTCCAGCGTCAGCAGCTCACCGCGGCTGGACTCGTACCCGTGGCAAAGGATAATCGTCGCTGCTCCTCGCAACCCCGGAAAGAACCATCCTTCCCGCTTTTCGGCTCCGCCCGGCACAACGAACTCCAGCACTTCCGGCCGCCCGGGAAAACTTGCCATGTTGATTTCTGTGCTGCTGCGCTGGGGTTTTACGATGCGATAAACGAGGAACCCCGCAATGGCCGTGGTTGCCAGTACGGCAAAAAAGACCAGGGCCAACAGTGCCATGAGTATCTTGGTGGATAACCTGCTTGGATAACGGAGTTCGTAAAGGATCTGCATTCGTCGTCTGCGCAACTGGACTGGCGGCGGACGCCGCTTCTTTCTACCTCACAATACTCTTTCGATGATTTGCATCGTAGCACATCTTTTCCATCGCTCCCTGAGCCGCCGCGTTCTATTGTGTCTCCTTCCTTACCTCCTCTGCTTTCTCTCTTTCCTGCACTTCCTTTATGATGGAATAGCGCTGCAGGGGCCGCGCCGCTTTCCTTTATTCATGAACATCATCGATTTGCGACAGACTACGGTCCGTCAGATTGAGCCGCTTCTCGAAGAAGAAGCGCGGCACTGGCGCGACGAATTGCATTGGGACTACCGCGGCGCCCTCGAACTCATCAAGCGCTTCCTGGACGCGCACGCCTTGGCCGGATGCGTCGCATTCGAAAACGGCGTCGCTGTCGGGTACACCTTCTACGTCCTTGAAGATCAAAAAGGCCTGATCGGCGGCCTATATGTCTCTTCCAAATTTCCGCAGGACTCTATTGCCCCTCGCCTGCTCGAAGAGTTGCTCGTCTCCATGCGCGCCATTCCGCATCTCGCGCGCATCGAGGCGCAGTTGATGCCCTTCAGCGGCCCTGTGGACACGCCGCTGATCGGCCAGGGTTTCCACCTTTACACGCGCCAATTCATGCTGCTGGACTTGCACAAATCCCACGACGCCAAGGCCGGCGCTTCGGCGGGCATGCGCCTCAATCGCTGGAACGATCGCTATTTCGATCCTTGCGCGAAGTTGATCTATCTGGCCTACACAAATCACGTCGATGGCGAGATCAACGATCAATACCGTAGCCGCGCCGGCGCGCTTAAATTCCTAAAGAACATCATTCTGCTTCCTGGATGCGGCCAATTCGTGCCGGCTGCGTCTTTCGTTCTTCACGAGCCCGGAAGTGACGAACTCGTCGCCGCGGTTCTCACCAGCGAAGTCTCCCCCGGCGTCGGCCACACCACGCAAATCTGCGTGCTGCCCGGCTACCAGGGCCATGGCCTCGGCCGCATGCTCATGCAAACTTCCGCCGAAGCACTTCGCTCCATGAAGTTCAGGGAATTAACGCTGACCGTCACCTCGGACAACCACGCCGCCGTCCAGCTCTACGAAAAACTCGGCTTCCACACCATCAAAACCTTCACCGCAGGCGTGTGGCCCCGCTGATGGCGACGTAGCATCCGCTCCTTTCTGGGTTTGTACGGAACCGGAGGCCCACCCGTAATTATGAGCACAACGAAAACGGCCCCAGTGTTGATGGGGCCGTTTTCACTTCAGTTTCTCGTCTCAGCCTTAGAAATAGAGCTTCAGGCCGAGCTGCAAGATACGAGGATCAGCTGCTCCCGAAGCGCCGGGAATCAACTTCCCAAAAGTCGCGGAAGTAATATTCGTACTGACGTTGGTGTTTTGGAAGTTCGTGTGATTAAACAGATTGAACGTTTCTGCGCGGAACTGCACATACATATTCTCGCCCCGCAGCTTGGTATTCTTGAAGAGCGAGACGTCCCAGCGCTGGAAGCTCGGCCCAGTCACGACGCCACGACCCGCGTTGCCCGGACGGTTAGCGTTTGTCGGAGTTGGTGTGAATACCGACGTGTTGAAGAAGGAGGCAACGGTGTGGGCAGCCCCGCTGTTGGGGTTGCCCGTGATGTCTGGCCGCGCGCTGGATGCGCTCGCGCCAAGGAGGCCAAGCCCTCCTGGATCGGTATTGGAAGTGGTCACAGTTAACGGTGTGCCCGTGTAGTAGTACACCAGCCCGGACACTTCCCAACCTCCCAGGACGTGTCCAGCCAAGCCTGCCTGTGCCTTGTACCACGGCAAATCGTACACGTAACTCGCGGTCACATTTTGGCGGCGGTCCAGCGTGGATGGCCCATACTCCGCGTTAATGTTGTATGTGTTCTGCGGAGCGTTCGACCGATCGCTCGGATTGTTGGTCAAGTTGTGTGACCAGGTATAGTTAAAAACGAAGAGCGAATTCGCTCCCCATCGTTTCTGGAACTGTGTCTGTAGAGAATGGTAGTTCGAATTGAACCTGTTCTGGATGCCGCTGATGGCGCCGTAACCGAGGAACGGCCGGAACTGGTTAAGCGGCAGCTCGGCTGTCGCGCTGGTGAAGGTGGCGGGGTTAAGACCATTTGCCGCTCCAACACCGGGCTGGACTTGGTTGATGTCTATGACCCCAAGCAAGTGATGGGCGTTGTTCCCGTAGTAGCCGATGTCCACCAGCATGTCCTTCTTGAGCTGCCGCTGAATATCCAGGCTCCACTGCTGAGTGTACGGCGTATGCCACGGGAGCGATATGAACGCGGCGCTGCCGGAACCGCCGAACGCGGGCGGGTTAGCCGAAATGTTTAGGTTTCCTCCAGACGGGTTCGTGAACGGTGCGCTGACGATCGACACAGACGTCGTAAACGGAGGGTCGTTGAACACGTTCTGCTCGAAGGTTCCAACCAGCGTCGCGTCGTAGAATATCCCGTAGCCCGTCCTCACGGCGGTTTTGCCATCCCCGAACGGGTCCCACGCAATGCCGATACGGGGCGCGAAGTTCTTGTTGTCGGTATTGCTGATGTGCGATCCAAAGGGCGAATTCTTGGCCGCAATGATGAATCCATTGAGCGGATCGTAATTCGGGTTGGGCGTTCCACCGCCTGGACAGGCAGTGACCAGACACAATCTGCCGTTCGTGCTGATCGTTGGCGCATTCGCCGGATTGTAAAGTAGCGGATCGAAGTTGTTCAATTGTCCGTTGCCGGAATAAGGCTGCTGAAACCACGAATACCGCAGGCCCAGCGTAACGGTCACGCGCGGGCTCATGCGGAATTCGTCCTGACCGTAAGTCTCCCATTGATGTTCGCGGATGTCTGCGCCGGCATCCTGAGAAGACTGCGAGAAGGTCGCCACGTTGCCGAGCAAGAAGTTTGCCCAAGCCTGCTCGGTAGAACAGATGGCGGCAGTCGTCACGCAATTAGCCCCCAACTGCGTCGGCGATGGACTAGCGGGAAACGAGAAGCTGCCCACGTTGTTTCCGCCAGCGTTCTCCGCCTTCTGGTAGTGATGGTAGCTCACGCCAAACTTAAGGGTATGCCTGCCCCTGATCCACGTAAGGTTATCGAAGACGTTGTGATCCCGGTTGTAGTCTCTATACGACCCAAATCCCGTGATCGTCGAGATGCCGCTAATAAGGACTGACGGGACGCGGTTTAGTGTGGAGGCGAATGGCAACGTTATCGCGCTCGCGACGTCCGGTGACTGCGATTTCAATTCCAGCCCTATCGGATTGCTAATGATCGCACTGTAGTTGAAGCCATAGCCTCCGTCATTTAACAAGTTCGGCCTCATCGTGAACGTATAGTGCCCCATGGCCTGCCAGCCAGGTGAATTCGTGCTAGTCGTGGCCACGCCGGGAAGCACGTCGCCGGTAAAAAGCCCTCCGGGCTCTTGCGTAGGAATCGAATCATGCTCGTAGCGCGCAAACACGGACAATTTCGAGCTGAATACGTGGTCGCCGCGGATCACTTCTTGCCGCCCGTTAAAGATGTTACGCTGCGCCGTTAGCAGCGAGAAAATGCTACCCGTCGGATTGTTTGGCCCTGGGAACTTCGAGTAGAAATCCTTGATGTACGCGGCGGCAGCAGGGTTGAAGGTCGTAATGGTGTTGGAGTTCGCCGTGCAAGTCCCGCCCGCGTTAAAGGTCACACAAACATTATTCTGGAAGTTTCCTGCCAGCATCGCCGCTGTCGGCTCGGTTGCCCCAAACGTCGTGTACGTAATCACGCGGCGGAATTCTTCCGAGAAGAAAAAGAAGGTCTTATCCTTGTTCGCGTTGTAATGATTGGGGATAAATACCGGTCCGCCGATCGTGTAACCAAAGTCGTTGTAACGCAGCGGCGGCCTCTTAACCTGCGGTGTTGCCGCGTTGTTGAAGAAGTTGTTGGCTGCCAGCACGTTGTTCCGAAAGAATTCGTACGCGTTCCCGTGGAAGCTATTCCCTCCGGACTTGGTGGCCACATTGATTATGCCCCCGCCCGCGCGCCCGAACTCCGCGTCGTATTCGCTTCGCAGCACCTTGAATTCGCTGATGGCATCCACGCTGGGGAAATTGCTCAACGTCAGGTTCGAGCCGCGGTCCACGTTATCGATTCCGTCGATGGTCCAGTAATTCGAGCCGTTGCGCTGACCGTTGATGGAAAAGCTCACCGTCGCCGCAAGACCGGACGGGAGCGAATTACCGACATAAAGCTGGTTCAAATTGCCCATCGAGACACCGGGCATCAGACTGACAAGTTGCTCGTAGTTGCGCGTACCAAGCGAGAGCTCACGTACCTGCGTGCCGGTAATCAAGCCGGTGGGCACCACACTTAGCGTGTCCACGTGCAGGGCGTCGGCTTCCACATTCACCGTTTCGCTTATCGCGCCGACTTCCATCCTGAAGTTAACAGCTAGTTTGTCGTTCACGTTTAACGTAACGCCGCTCTGCGTGACCTTCCTGAATCCGGCGATCTCTGCCGTAACGGAGTACTGCCCAATCGGCAGAAGTGGCGCCACGTATTGACCGCGATCGTCGGTCGTAAGCGTGCGCACCACGATCTGCTGGTCCGTATTGGTTATAGTGACCTTGGCGTTGGGCACCACACCGCCCTTCGAATCCGTCACCGTGCCTAAGATCGAGCCCGTCACTTCTTGTGCCGCCGCTCTTCCGCACCACCCTGCGCACAGAACCACCACCAGCACCAAAACAAATAACCTTCGCATCACCCACCCCCCTTGAACTAAAACTGATGACCTTAACTGACGATTTCAAGCTGCCGAGTCAAGCGATTTACAACCCTGCAGCGGTCACCCCGGTAAATCGACTTCACAAATTCTACAGGCTCCCCATTGTGAAGGTATGCCGTGCGCGTGAAACGAAACACCGGCGACTTTCCGCGAACGCGCAGCAGCTTTGCCTCCTCTTCCGTCGCAACGGAAGCCTCCGCCACTTCATCCGCCATGTGTACTTGCAATCCGTATTGCTCCGCCAATGCCCGGTAGAGCGACCCACTCGGCTCGAAGTTCTCCAGCAAATCGGGGCAAAGCCGCACGGGCAGATGTGTCGCTTCAACACACAGCGGCGCCGAATCCGCCATCCGCACGCGCCGCAAGAGAATCACTTGTTCCGAGGGATTCAAGTGCAGCGCCTCCACGACATCTTCCCCGGGATGAATTTGCCTGAACGCCAAAACTCTTGACCGTGGCTGCGATCCGCGATCCTTCATTTCTTCACTGAACGAAAGCAGTTGCCGGAAATTCTTTTCCAGCTTCATCCGTGAAACAAAGGTGCCTCTGCCGCGCTGGCTGAACGCCAGTCCCCGGCTGCACAAGGACTTCAGCGCCTGCCGCGCCGTCATTCGGCTGACGCCCAGCCGCGCCGCTATCTCCTGCTCCGAAGGCATTAGCGCGCCCGGTTTCAGTTCGCCTGACCGGATCTGCTCGCTCAGACCCTGCTGAATCTGGTAGTACAGCGGCACCACGCTTTGCCTGTCGAGAACGACTGCTCCCACTCGCGTCCCCCATCCAGTTGTATAGACGACTGGACATATATAACTCACCGCCTCCGCTGTCAAGCAATACATTTCATGTCACCTTCAGCCTGGGCGAGCCTCTGCCACAAACGCATTTATCAAATCCGAATTATCCGGGCGGCTGGTCTCTCGCATTCCCGTCCGCAGCCACCCGGCATCAACTTTCCCTTGACTTTCTTTAACGTTCTGGTACACTAGTTGTCAGGTAAAACTTCGTAACATTCCAGGTGCGTTTGATCGTTTTTGGCGGCGTTATGGCTCCTCACCTCTCCTCACGCCAAGTCATTTAGAATCAACACTTGCAGCAGAAACGAAAAATGGCGTCTCTAACTCTCCTTAGAATCAACACTTATGGAAGTGTCCCGCAAGTGTTGATTCTAAACCACTTACAGAGACGCTAAGTCCTTTAGATGCAACACCTATGAAAAACATAGGGGGAGGGTGGGGTCGTTATTGTTAACTAGACATGCGACGAAGCATATCTATCCCGAGCAACGAGCGTGGTTTGCGAGTCCCGACCAGGTCGGGACCATTGGGAGCGAGGGTCTTTCTTAAATCCGGCGGCTAGGTCGCCGCCGCGCTGCCCGGTTCCCCGGCCTTCTAGCTCGTCGCTTGAAAGATATTTCACGTGCGCGCGAATCTTTTCCGCATTGATCCCTGGGGCAGGCTTTTTCCGCGCGGCGCTGGTAGTCGTAATTCCGCAGAGGGTGGCAAACGCGAGCAGTGTGGATAAACAGATGGCGGTACGTTTTCTCACAGGAATTCCTCGGAAAGGAAAAACACTATTTTTTGACGCGATCCTTCAGCAGATTCTTCAGCTCACTCATGAATTCCTGCACGTCCTTGAAGTCCATGTACACCGACGCAAATCGCACGTATGCGACTTTATCCAGTTTTTTCAGCCGGTGCATAATCATTTCGCCGATTTCCGTGGTGGTCAGCTCGCGCTCCGTGGATTCCTGCACCACACCTTCGATTTCATCCACGATCGCTTCGAGTTTCGGCGTCGCCACGGGCCGCTTTTCGCACGCTTTCAAAAGTCCCTGCAGAATTTTCTGGCGCTCAAAGCGTTCGCGGCGGCCATCCTTCTTGATAACCATATAAGGAATTTCGTCGATGCGTTCGTAGGTTGTGAACCGGCGGCCACACTTCAAGCACTCGCGACGGCGTCGAATCGTGTCGCCGACGCGGCCTTCCCGCGAATCAATCACCTTATCGTCGATGTGCGCGCAAAAAGGACACTTCACCGGGCTGATTCTCCTTGCTGGGCAGGACTTTCGCCCGCGGCCTCTTTTTCGTGCTCCGCCAATTCCCGCAATTTCCCAAGCGAAAGCCCTTCATGAATCAGCAGCGGCACGCCCGCAAGACTACACGCCGCAAACGTAATCAGCCACAAGACAATGGACGCAGCAGCGGCGGCCTCTTTTTCTACTCCAAACACTGCTGTGTAAGCAAGGAACGCCGCTACCTGCGAGCCGCCGCCGACTCCCGGCAACTGCACCGCCGAACCTACCAAAGTGAATGCCATCACTAGCATGGCGTCGCCGAGGTTGAGGCTGGCGAGCGTGCCGCCAAAACTGAGAGAAACCCAGAGATAAACGAGCAAAACGAGGAACCAATGGACCGCGGAATAAGACACGGAGAGCGCGAGATCGCTGACAGTTCGAATGGCCTGAACTCCGCGCACGAATCCTAGAAGAATTCCCGCGATCCTGCTGCGCCAGCCGTCCGCAATTCGCCAGCCTTGCAAGCGGCGCTCAAGCAAGGCGGATCCGTGGAGCCGCAGGTAAATCAAGAATGCAATCGCGCCAACGACCCCGGCGGATAATACCGAGCCAGTAGTCCTTGCCGCAGTTTCCAGCTTGCCCGCAGTTTCGCCAACATGACCATGTGCTTGGAACAAGAGGAGTCCGACCGCGGCGATGACTGCCGCGCTTGCCAAATCGAACAGGCGTTCGAGCGTATAAATTCCAAAGAGATCGGCAATGGGCAGCTTTTCTTTGCGCGCCAGCAACAGCGGCCGTACCGGTTCACCGGCGCGGCCAAGAAGAAAGACAGCCGCGAAGCCCGCGAGCGTCATCGCGTAAATCGTCCAGAAACGCGAGGGGCCCAAATTTCGCTGGAAGACTTTCCAGCGCAACGAACGCAGCGCGTAACAGGCATAGATGGCGACAATGGAAAGAATCAGCAAGAAGGGATCGGCATTGGGGATGGCGTGGAGCAACTTTGCCCCGCTGAAATCCGCAAGATTGATCATCCCGCTCGAACGGTAGACGACAAACCCCAGCACCAGCAGTCCGATCAGGACAACAAGAAACTTCCTCGACGATTTTTGCATGCGCTGGCCAGCCTAACGGGCGCAAGCACTCGCGTCAAGTTGCCTGGCCGCACGGCGTTTCAGTTTGCGCCTAATTTTTTGGGCGGTGCGGACAGCGGCTTCTTCGCCGGTGCGGAGGGCGCCTTCGCTGGAGAGGCCGTCGAGATAGTCGCCGCAGAGGTCGAACAGAGAATTGCAGGTGGCGAGCTGCTTGCGGAGAGCGGTCATTTCGCGAAGGCGGCCCGGTGGAAATTGCGCAATACCGATATTCCAGTGGACGAGGTGAACGAAGAGAACTTTGCCGCGGCATTCGGGGAAATTCTGTTCGACGACATCGCTGGCTTGCTGTTTGAGGGATTCGTCGCCGGCATCCAGACGCCGGCGTTGAGGCGTGTCCCAAAGGAAAACTCCAGCCATGCCGGCGCCAGCCGGGCAGCGATTGGGGGCGCGCAAATGCTCCATTTCGATTTCGGCGCCGGGGACGACATCTTCCGTGAAGGCATAACCAGCGTAGGGGGTATTCGGCGGCTTGGAGAGTGCCACCGCCGCGTTCACGATGCGGGAATATTGCGTGCGACAAAGCGAGGCGCGAATTCCTTCCAGGAGATTGGGACAAATTGCGGGAACGAGCTGGCCAGGAATAGCGAAGATAACGGCGCGCGCGCGAAACGTCTGCTGCTTCCCCTTTACTTCGGCTTCCACCTGAACTCCTGAATCTCTCTGCTCAACGTGCACGGCGCGGGCTTCCGTCAGAACTTTTACTTCGGAAGCTGCGGCTTCTGGGATGCGGTCTACTCCATCGGTGAGATTCCATTGGCCACGGACGAGCAGGTTCCAAAGCACTTGCATGAGAATGACGCGCGACGAGGTATCGACAGCTCCGCCCACGGGACCATTCAGGCCGGGGAGAAAGATGCGGTCGAATATTTCTTCGCCGCCGATTCTCCGGAAATACGTGCGCGCATCTTCACCGTCGAGTGAATCACTAAGCGTACTGCGCCCGTGAATGAGAGCCCGGCGATGACGCAGCAAGTCGAATCCAAAACGGACGCTGGCCAAACGCGCGCGCCACGAAATTCCGCGGTCGAAGAGTAGATCTTCGAAGCGTCCGCCACGGTAGCCGCGGCACCCGGCGGCGTCTTGAATGCCTACGCTGAACTTGGCCTTGCACACCAGGGGCGAAAGGCCCAACCGCTTCACGAGAGTGCGCATGGAACCAAAGCCATTGCCGAAGAGAGTAACGCCGCGATCGATCACGAATCCGTTGACGCGGTCGGTGGTCATGCGGCCGCCGACGCGGGACTCGGCTTCCAGCACTAACGGCTCAAGCCCGCGATCCTTCAAACGCACTGCGGCGCCGAGTCCGGCAATTCCTCCGCCGATGACGATGACGTCCCCGTCTCTGCTCTGGCCGCTCATCGAGCTGCTCCTTAGCGACGCGCCCCAGCAAAGAGATCGACGGCCTGCGAGCTACGCGCGTACTGCACATCGTTGAAACGTTCGCGCAGAAACTTATCCCAATCCTGGCGCTTGGTGACGTGGTGGATGACTGGGCCGAAAATGACGTAGTTATGCGCATCCCAGCCGTGCTCGAAGAGCAAGACTGTTCCGCCCGGTTTCAAGATGCGGATGGCTTCGCTGAGGAGTTTTTCGCGCGGTCCGCCCGTGGGGATTTCGTGTGTGCCAAAGCCGAAACAAACGGCATCGCAGGAGGAATCGGCTAACGGCACGATGAAATGGTCTGCCTTGGAAGGAATGATTCGTGGATTGCCGGATGGAGGAAATTCCAGATCCCGGACATCCTGCACGGCTTCTTCGGGAGACTCACCTTCCACGTTCCAGCAGTCCACGGTTTGAATGGTCGCTTCCGGCAGAACGTCCGAAAGCAGAAAAGCGTGGCGATACGTTCCAATGTGCAAATCCGCGACGGTCACTCTGCCCTGCACACCGCCGAGCTCCACAAGGCGGCGGATGTAGAGCACACCGGGATGACCGTACATGCGATACAAACCGAAAAGTGAATAGGCGAGAAGGAGCAGGCCGATTTCAGCGAGCACTATAGCTGCCCAAAACGCCAGATCGTAGTGAAGCAAGACTCCGATGAGCCCGAGCGGAATTCCAACGGCGAGAAATTTCTTCGTGATTCGCCAGTAGTCGCGGCGGCTGACGTAGACGGCGCGTCCCCAGTACCACCATGCGGAAGGCCGCTCCGCCGCTATGGTTGCCGGGTACCAGTGTGTGAGCGGCTCTTGTGTTTTCGTCATTGCTCCTCCTCGGATTGGAAACTCGAAATTCGAAAATTGGAAATTCGAAGATGTTGCCAAGATGGCGCGCAGCATGCTGCGCTGCTACCAACCGGCTTCACGCAGGATCTCCAGCATCTTAGTTTGAAAAGGCTGGACAAAGGGGCGAATAAGGGCCGAGTTGGTCAACTCGATGGCTTGGGTAAGAAGGTTCAAAACGCTGTCCACGAGCTTGTGCGTCCTCTGCTGGCCTTTCGTTTCGTCATAAATAAAGAAAAGAATCATCCCGAGATGCACGAGCCACAGGGCGGCGGGAAGAAGTCCCTGCATTTCCTCGCTGATACTCGTCCCAGCGATCGCTTCGTGGAAGATGGCCACGCTTTGCGCGCGCTGAAGCTGAGTGCCTTTACCGAAAACAGAGAGCGGGTGCTGTGGATCTCCGGTGTAGCGAAAGAGCGCTCCGAGGAAGCTGCGGTCGTCCTTCAGGATTTCTAGCTTGGAATGAAACACCACGCCGAGGCGTTCGCGAAGGCCGGACTTCCCTTTCCAGTCTTCACGCGTCTTCTCGGCGTGAATACGTTGCACCTGGTCGTAATAGGCGGAAACGATCGCTTCCTTGGTAGGGAAATAGTAGTAAGCAGCACCGAGGGCAACGTCGGCAGAGCTGGCGATATCGCGCATGGTGGCGGTTTCGAACCCGGATTTGCGAAACAATTCAACTGCAGTTGACAGGATTAGCTCTTTGGTCTTTTCACCAGCGGGCTTGGTGACTGGATTCATGGCGTCACAACTGACTTGAACATGTTCAAATAATACGCCATAGCGAACATTTGTGTCAAGAGAAAAGTGAACACGTTCAAGATATGGTTGCAAGATGCTTTTTCTCAATATGTTACGTTACAGAAATACGCGTTTTGGTGGATGGAGGGGCCAGCGTTCGCGCACATCGCCGGTCGCGATGCCTTATTGACGGTCGGTCTGGAACGGGTACATATCAGAATCTCGGCCCACCATCGTCCCTATTTGATTGATTTTCTTGTGTCTTAGGAACGTGCTGAGTAAGATGCGGGGCAGAATGGTCGGTAGCCAGGGACAAGGTACCGCGGGGAACATTTCGAGAGCATTTTACGTTCCATAGTTGGCAGGCCGAGATGGACTGCCAGACGGCTTTTGAGAGAGTAGCCGGCTCGCAGACACGCCTTGCACCGTAGCAGGTCATGAGGCTGAAGATACGTTGGAGCAGGATGCCCAACTGGTCCAGCAATGCCTCCAGGGCGACGGGTCGGCCTGGGAGGAACTTGTGCGTCGCCACAGCAGGCGCATTTTTAACATCTGCTACCGGTTCACGGGAAACCGAACGGAGTCCCAGGACTTGTCGCAAGATGTTTTCCTCCGAGTGTACCGGACTCTGGGCAGCTATCGTTCGGCTCATGGCGGATTCGCAACCTGGATGACGAGCGTGACGCGCAATCTGCTGATTGACCATTACCGTAGGACGAAGAGAGATCGCGTAACAGATTCGCTGGACGACAAGATGCCGGTGGTGGAAAACAAGGAATCCGCGGGACGGCGGCCGGATGAGCAGGCCCTGTTAGGAGAGTTGAGCGGCCAAGTACAGTCGGCGCTGACGCGGCTTTCGCCGGAATTGCGAGAAGCGGTGATCTTGCGCGACCTGCAGCAATTGGAGTATAGCGAGATTCAACAGGTGCTAGCGGTTCCGGAAGGAACAGTAAAATCGAGAATCAATCGCGGACGAATCGAACTAGCGAGGATTTTGCAGCAGATGGGAGTGCGGCCCTCTTAATGGAGGCGGAGATTTCGAAGCCGGCGCAGAGCATTTTATGAACTGGACTTGCGAACAAACCGAAGCGCGGTTGAGCGAGTACCTCGACGGACTTTTTCAGCCCGCGGAGCAAACGGCTTTCAACCACCACGTGAATACGTGCGAACGGTGCGCGCCGCTGGTCGCGGCGGTCGCGCGGACGCTAGGCAGCTTGTACGCCCTGGAGCCGGTGGAAGCGCCGGCGGAACTCGAGAGTGCGATCTTGACGGCGACTCTGGGCGCGCCGAATTGGCGCAATCTGAGGCGGTGGCTGAAGAGTCTGCAATCACCGCGGTTCGTTTACAGCCTAGCCTCGATGGCCGCGACGATCGTCGTCATTCTTGCGGCTTCCGGTTTCTCGTTTCGCAAGCCAAAGCTGGCGGATCTCGCTCCAGCCACGATTTATCGCAAGACGAACAGCGCGGCGCATCTCGCTTATGGGCACGCCGTGAAGGTCGTGAGCGATTTGCGTGTCGTTTACGAAATTCAAACGCGCCTGAACGAAAATGACCAGAATCCCAGTACCAGAGAACAATCAATCCCCAAGAATTCTCCTGACAAGCAGCCGGGCCGCACCGACAACACGAATCCGTCCGCGCCCAAGCAGCAGAACCGTGCCGACGAACTCGGCCGGAACCTGCGGGTACTCGCTTTGGAATGTCCCTTTCTGAGCGGCTCGATTGGTGAGAGGAGAACGCAATGAATTGTGCCGTCCATTCCGATGTGGACGCAGTGGGGTACTGCCGGAATTGCGGCAAAGCCATGTGCTCGACGTGTGTGCGGCCAGTGCGCGACGTTCTCTATTGTGAAGAGTGCCTGGCGACCATCGTAGGCATTCCTGCTCCGACGCCTGCTGTTGCAGCTCCGCCTGCGGCATCGCCGTATCAGATGCCAGCTTCCGCTTTGCCCCCTACGTCGCCAAGCCAAGCGAGATCGAGCCCTGTGCTGGCTTTCTTCCTGGGATTTCTGCCGGGAATGGGTGCCTTCTATAACGAACAATATGGCAAAGGCATGATTCATCTCGCCATTTTCCTGGTGCTGTTCATTACCGGAATTGACGGCTCGATGAGTGGAGGGGCGGAAGCGGCCCTGTGGATTTGCGTCGCTGGTCTATGGGTCTATATGCCGATTGAGGCCTACCGCACAGCAAAGGCACGGCAGACGGGCGAGACTGTTTCCGACCCGTTGGATTCCTTTACGAAAGAGCGCCCGATTGGCCCAATTCTGTTGATTGGCGCGGGAGTCTTGCTGCTGCTGCACAATTTTGATTGGTTTCCCTGGTACCGGATTTCGCAGTTTTTTTGGCCGGCAGTTTTGATCGGCGCGGGCGTTTTGATGATGCGCAACCGGCTGGACCGGCGTTCTTAGGAGGATTTCTTGGATGAGTGATCGGATTCGATGCACATGCCGTCGATGTACGATTCGCGGGTTGATGGGGCCTGCGATCATCATCACCGTTGGCGTGCTTTTTCTATTCGACCAGATGCGAGGCGCGTATCTTTCTTTTGGCAACACTTATCCCGTCATTCTCATCGTGATCGGCGCGATTAGTCTTGCCGCTGCGGCTGCGCCGTCCGATGGTCACGTTTCCGGACAGGTTCCACCGGCGGGGGCGGCGCCGGGCACTGTGCCTCCTGCTCCCCAGAGTCAATTTCCCGCTCAGGGACAGGGGCAGTAGGACTCTATGGCTGATCTCCGTCCACGCGGCAGCTCATTTTTTCCCGGCCTCTTGTTACTTTTCGTTGGGTTGCTGCTGTTACTTCACAACTACCGCGGCATCAGTATCGGTGTGGTGATTGGCCATTGGTGGCCGCTGATTCTGATTCTCTGGGGCGGGATCAAATTGTATGAACGCACGGCCGCGAGCCGCGCTGGCGATCCGGGAGCAGCGAAGATAAGCGGTGCCGAAGTCTTCCTTGTGCTGGGTCTGCTAAGTCTTCTTGGCATAGTGGTGGCGGTTGATTACGGCAGGGAAAACCTGCCAGGCCACATTCGGGAGTGGGGAAACAGTTTTGAGTTTGACTTGAACGTAGCGCCCAAATCCGTTCCCGCGGATGCGCGCATCACGATACGCAACGGCCACGGCAACATCAGCGTGCGTCCTTCGGAAGATTCGCAAATTAGAGTTTCCGGGAAAAAGAACGCCAAGGCGTGGAATGAAAGCGATGCTCAGCAATTCGCCGAGCGCGCAGGCGTCGAGATCGCGCAGAATGGCGACGGCTACGAGATTCGTCCCACTGGAGTCAGCGCGGGCGAATCGCGTATCAGCTTCGATCTCGATGTGGCGGTTCCGAAGAAAGCTTCGCTGACGATCCGCAACGAGAAGGGCGATGTCACGGTGGCGGACATGGCCAAGCCTGTCAATGTGACGAACGGAGTTGGAGACGTCGAGGTTCGCGGCACGGGCGGCGACGTGAGCATCGAGACCCGGAAGAGCGACATTAAAGTTTCTGACACGAAGGGCAACATCAAGATCTCCGGCCACGGCGGAGAAATAAACGTGTCGGCCGCGACGGGCGCGCTGACCATCGACGGAGAATTTTACGGAGCGATTCGTGCCGACAAAATAGCCAAGGGCGTGCGCTTCCTTTCGCACCGCACCGATCTGACCCTTTCGCAACTAGCCGGCCACATGGAGGCGAACCCGGGCAACCTGGAAATTTTTGATGCTCCCGGAAATCTAAGCGTGCGTACCCAAGATGACATCACCCTGGAGAATGCCGGGGGTAAAGTCAAAGTGGATAATCGCCGCGGGAATGTGAATGTGCGGTTTTCGGTTGCGCCGAAGGAAGACATCGAGATTGACAACGCTTCGGCGGGGATTACGCTGAGCCTGCCGGAGTCAGCGAGCTTTGAGATTGTGGCGGATTGCCATTCGGGAGATATTGACAGCGAGTTTCAAGCGGATTCGCTGAAGCTGACCTCGGGGCCGAAGTCGGGCGATTCGCACCTGGAAGGAAAATACGGAAGCGGGCGCGGACCGAAGATTATTTTGAAGACCAGCTACGGGTCGATTTCCATCCACAAGACCAGTTAAGAGCTTCCTTAAAAACAATTAATCTAGCGCAACGAAATTTTTTCGGGCGGAGACATTCGTCAAGAGTGCCTCCGCCCGGACGATGAGCTTTGAGCGGCCGTTGAGTTCAAAGATGATGCGCGCGCTTGCTTAGAGCAGGTGGTTCACATAGAAGCCGTGCGCTGCCGCATGCTTACCCAGTTCTTGCCAAACGCCGGTGGGCGTCGCAGTCCCCGCGCTGCTCAGGATTCCGCCGAAGAGATTCTGCAGGCATGGAGCGGCCACGAGAGGTGCTTGCGGCTTCGGCAGGCTCGGCACCACCGCATCCGGCTGGCTGAAGTCCAATGCGTAAGCGAGATTCAGCACATCATCGCTTGCGTCGCGCGGAGTCAGTGGCGCAAGACCCCACCGCCATTCGATTAATTTCAAAACGGAAGTGTGATCGAACACCAGCGCGCTGACTCTGGGATCAGCCGGATTCCCTCGGCTGAAAGGCGACGCGACGACGGTGGGGACACGCAAGCCGAGCAGTGTTTTGCCGTTCACAAGATCGGTGTCCACGTTGTTGGCGGCGGTGGCTCGCGGCGGCGCGACATGTTCGAAGAAACCACCCCACTCATCAAAGTTAACAATGAAAACCGTGTTGGCCCACTTCGGGCCCCGTGCTACAGCTTCGAAAGTCCGATGGAGGAACAAATCTCCTTCGCGGATGTCGGCGTGCGGATGATCGTCGTTGCCGGTGCCGTCGTCGAGAATTGTGTACCTCGGATCGACGAAGGAAACGGCGGGAAGCGTCCCGGTGCTTGCTCTCAGGAGAAATTCTTCGTAGAGGCGCGAGATGCCAAGATACTTCGCGCCCCACAGCGCGGTGAACGGAACATTCGAATAGAAATAGTTCGCGCTTACTCCGGCAGAGGCAAGACTGTCCCAGATTGTCGGAAGTGAACTGAAGTTGGTGCTATTGGACAGGCGGTCGGTTTGCGCGGCATAAAGAAACAGCCGATTCGGAAATGTCGGCCCGAGGATGGAAGCGAAATACCGGTCGCAGGCGGTGTAGTTGCGAGCCAGCTCGGCGTAAAACGGAATGTCTTGCTCACCGTAGTAACCGATGGAGTAGACGTCGTTGCTTCCGGCCCGAAGGAATCCGTCCATTTGCCCATTGTCATATTCGACGCGGCCGCCGCTGTACGAATGATCTGGACCTGGATGGGGGCAACCGGTGTAGTCGCCGGAAAGCGAATGAGTCGAGTGGCTCACACCGGCGCTGTCCACGTAGGTCAAGCCGGCTTGTTTGCCTTCCGCGTTCGGCAGCCAGCCGAGAAAATGGTCAAAGCTGCGGTTCTCCATGGTCACAATGACGATGTGCTCGATGCCCGAATTTTCCGGACTTGGCAAAGTTGGAAGCGCCAATTGCGCGAACAGATTCTTTCCGGAGTAAAAAGGCGCACTGACCAGTGTTGCGCCCGAAACAAGCGCGGCATTCTTCAACAATTCCCGGCGATTGATTTTCATGAGGTCACTCCCTGATTGAGATGAGCTGCACTTCGGACGCAGCGGCGCGGCCGGAGTTCGCGAGGAGGGCGGGAACTGCGGGATGCATCGTCAGGCAAAGCTGAAGATGTCCGTGTAAACGCTAAATCAAAATGGCGAGAAAAATAAACCTCAAATCGATATCAGGTATTTCCCCTAACGCTCGGCAAGGCGGTTCAATTCCTGAAAAAATGTGGGGAAGGAAACGGCGGCGCAATCGGCATCGCGAATGACGGTACTTCCCTCGGCGGCAAGACCAGCGACGGCGAAGGCCATAGCGATGCGGTGGTCGCCGCGTGGATCGATTTCGGCGCCGCGCAATTTCCCGGCAGTGCGGCCGGAAACCTTCAGGCCGTCCGGGCGTTCTTCGACTGTGGCGTTCATGCGGCGAAGATTTTCGGCGAGCGCGGTGATGCGGTCGCTTTCTTTGACGCGAAGTTCCGCGGCATCGCGAATCTCGATGCCTTCTTCGGTGTAAGGACCAAGCGCGGCGAGCATGGGGAGTTCATCGATTACCAACGGGATTTGCTCGCCCGCGATGACGCCGCCCTTGAGCGGGGAGCCTTTCACGGATAAATCTCCAACGATTTCGCCGTGAGCGATCCGGGGTCCGAGAATTTGAATCGAGGCTCCCATCGCGGCAAACACGTCAAGAATGGCGGTCCTCGTCGGATTCAAGCCCACGTTGTGAATCAGGATATTCGAATCGGGAAACAAGGAAGCGGCGGCGATAAAAAAGACGGCGGAAGATAAATCACCGGGAAGGTCCAGCGATTTGCCGACGAGCTTGCCACCGCCATTTGCGCCGGCGAGACCATGGATTCGAATGGTGCGGCCGTTTTTCTCGAGGGCCGCACCGAATTCTTCGAGGGCGAGTTCGGTATGGTCTCGTGTCCGCGCTGGCTCGGTGACACTGGTGACGCCGTCTGCGAACAATCCGGCGAGAAGGACGGCTGACTTCACCTGGGCGCTCGCCATCGGCATGTTGTAGTCGATGGATTTGAGCTTGGCGCCGCGAATCTCCAGCGGGGCATAGTTGTCCTCGCGCGCGCGAATATCCGCGCCCATTTCGCGAAGCGGCCCGATCACGCGCCTCATGGGCCGCTTCTGCAGCGAGTCGTCGCCAGTAAGTTTGGAGGAAAACGAGCGCCCGCCAACTGCTTTTCAGGCTACGCAGCCCGCGGCCGGCCACCCGAACGGTATCCTTCTCGATTTTCACTTCCGCGCCCAGCGCGCTCATGCAGGCCAGCGTGCTGTGGCAATCGGCTGCCGCGGAAAAGTGACGCAACTCGCTGGTTCCTTCGGCCAGCGCCGCCAGCATTGCATAGCGGTGAGAAATAGACTTATCGCCGGGAAGGTGCAGTCCACCGGTTAGATATTTAGCTGGCCGAATGGTCTCTTTTTTCACGCAGAAGATTTTAGCACGCCGAGTCTTTGTGTCTGGCAATGCGGGCAACGGTTCAAGTTCGAGGCATTCTCCTTTACTTCCTTAACCTCATTTACGTCCTTTGCCTCCTGTACCCCCGGCCAGTTTTTGTGAGGCACGTCCTGCACTGCACGCTGAAATCCCTTCGCACCTCAATGCGTATTATTAGGTGAGGAGAAATCGTCATGTCAGCACGCAGCACGTTCATCCATCTCGCCGCTAAAGCCGGCATCTTATTCGGCGCGCTATTTCTAGTAAGCGTCCTGCTTGCCGCCATTCCCGGCCATCACGCACCGACGACGCCTGGG
>MNDE01000043.1 GCA_001914785.1 Acidobacteria bacterium 13_2_20CM_57_17
CGTCAAAACGCATGCCGACAGCAATGAGGAGGTCAGCTTCCTGAATGGCATTATTCACCCAAGCTTCGCCATGCATGCCCATCATGCCAAGGTTCAGCGGATCATTGGCAGGGAAGCAGCCGATGCCGAGGAGCGTCATGGCGACGGGATAATTGCCGGCACGGACGAACTGCTCAAAGGCGCGCATCGCGCCGGAAACCATGATGCCGTGGCCTGCGAGAATGATGGGGCGCTTGGCAGTGTTCAACATTTCGACGGCGCGGTCGAATTCAGCCTGATCGTGATTATTGCGCACGCGTTTCGGCGGAAGTTTTGGCTCAGACGCTTCCCAATTGAACTCAGCGGAAGCCTGCTGCGCGTCTTTGGTGATGTCGACAAGCACTGGGCCTGGCCGCCCGCTGTTGGCGATCAGGAAGGCTTCACGAATGGTCCGGGCAATGTCCTCCGCCTTCGTGATCACCACGTTGTGTTTGGTGATGGGCATGGTGATGCCCGTGATATCGATCTCCTGAAAGGCGTCTGAGCCCAGGACTTTGCTGCTGACCTGGCCTGTAATGCAGACGACCGGAGAGGAGTCCATCATGGCGGTAGCAATTCCCGTAACCATGTTCGTTGCGCCGGGACCGGATGTAGCCATGGCCACGCCGATTCCGCCGCTGGCGCGCGCATAGCCATCGGCCATGTGCGTGGCGCCCTGTTCGTGGCGCACGAGGACATGATGCAGCTTCGACTTGCCGAGTGCGTCATAGACCGGCAGAATCGCGCCGCCGGGATACCCGAAAATCTCGCGCACACCGAGACGCGTGAGCGATTCGCAAAGAATTTCTGCACCGGTAAGCTTCATGAAGTCCTCGCAAACGAGCCAGACGCGGCTGGCGCTGAAAAAGCGGCGGGCACGGCGGTAACCGCGCCAAGAGACGAAGAAGAAACAAGCAATGCGTACTTGGCCATGACCCCGCTCGTAAAGCGCGGTTGCGGCGGTTTCCACGCGGCAAGACGTTTCTGAATCTCCGCTGCGCTAACATCCAGGCTCAGTTGACGCTTGGGGATGTCGAAGATGATGGTGTCGCCGTCAGCGATAGCCGCGATCGGCCCACCACTGGCGGCTTCGGGAGCGACGTGCCCGGCCATGAAACCATGTGTGGCCCCGGAAAATCTTCCGTCCGTGAGCAACGCGACCGAATCGCCCAGACCCGCGCCGACCAGCGCGGCGGTTACCGCCAGCATTTCGCGCATGCCAGGGCCGCCTTTTGGTCCCTCATAGCGAATGACGATTACATCCCCGGCCTTGATGGCGCCTTGCTCGACGGCGGCGAAGGCCGCCTCTTCGTTGTCGAATACTCGCGCGGGGCCTCGGAAATTCTGCAGATTGTGGCCCGCCACTTTGATGACGCAGCCTTCGGGCGCGATATTTCCCTTCAAGATAACGAGGCCACCAGTGGGCTTGAGGGGCGCGTTGAGTTTGCGTACGACTTCTTGCGACGGCGTTTCCTTAGCTTTGGCTGCTTCTTCGGCGAGAGTGCTTCCCGTGACGGTGATGGCATCTCCGCGGAGCAATCCAGCTTCAAGCAAGCGCTTTGCGACGAGCGCAGTGCCGCCTGCCGCGTAGAGATCGGTTGCGACAAAACGTCCTCCAGGTTTGAGATCGGCAATGATTGGCACGCGCGAACTGACGCGGTCAAAATCATCAATGGAAAGGGAAATTTTCGCTTCGTTGGCGATAGCCAGAAGATGCAGCACAGAGTTTGTGGAGCCGCCGGTTGCAGCAACTCCGGTGATGGCGTTTTCAATCGCCGCTTTCGTGATGATCTTTGAAGGAGTGATGTCGCGGCGGAGAAGTTCGAGCACAAACTCACCAGCACGGCGGCCAGCGGCAGCTTTTCCCGCATTTGTCGCAGGAACGCTGGAGAGTCCCATCGGCGCAATCCCCAGGAATTCGCAGACCAGCGCCATCGTGTTCGCGGTGAACTGTCCGCCACAGGCGCCGGCTCCCGGACATGCGGAAACCTCAAGGGACTTGAGCTGAGCATCTGTCATTCCGCCGCGCGCGTGTTTGCCTATGGCTTCATAGACGTCCTGAATCGTGACGGCGTGGCCCTCAAACTGACCAGGGGCAATGGAGCCGCCATATAGAATGAGTCCCGGAATATTCAGCCGGGCCAGGGCCATGATGCCGCCCGGAATCGTCTTGTCGCAGCCAACAAGAACAACCAGCGCATCGAAGAGATTTCCGCGGGTAACAAGTTCGATGGAATCAGCGATGACTTCGCGGCTCACAAGGGATGCGCGCATGCCTTCCGTGCCCATGGTGATGCCGTCGGAAATGGAGACCGTGTTGAATTCCAGAGGCGTTCCGCCGGCGGCGCGAATGCCCTCTTTTACGTGCTGCGCGAGTTCGCGGAGATGATAGTTGCAGGGACCAATCTCGATCCAGGTATTCGCCACACCGATGAGCGGCTTTTTGAAGTCATCATCTTGGAGGCCGCAGGCGCGAAGCATGGCGCGCGCGCCCGCGCGGTTCGCGCCATCAACTAGAGCCCGGCTGCGCGGTTTGGGCAAAGAGTCGCTCACTGCGGAGTCCTTTCCACGATCATCCATCGCTCCCACAACAAAAGTTGCAACCCAAAAAAACAAAAACCATCAACCAGGACTGGATGATGGCCTTGAAAGCTTCTGTGATGCTGTGCTAGGCCGCCATCATCCGCCTATTGCCCCTCTTCGGGGACGGGAATAATTCGTACAACAATCGAGTCTACAATTCGAGCGTTCCCATGCCTTGAAAAAATCCGGAGGTTTGTGATGGATAGGCAAAGCATATGTCTTCGCCATCCAAAGTAGCAGGATGGGGCAGGGAAGTCAATGAGTCAAATTAATACTTATGCTAAATGAAATAAATTCAGTTTATGCAACTTCAGCTCACAACATATCGTTCAACTCCCGGCCGGGCGATAAATTGTGGCGCTAGCGGACAATCTTCTGTAGGTTCCTAACATCTAACCAATGCACGTTCAATTGTGCAGAGCGGAAAGATCCAGGGAGATGACATGGGGGAAAGCACTGGTGTGCTGGTCATTGGCGGGGGCCCGGCAGGATTGGCGGCGGCCATCGCCGCGCGAATGAAGAGTTTTACTGTTACGGTTGCAGACGGAGCAAAACCTCCCATTGACAAAGCTTGCGGTGAAGGACTCATGCCGGGCACAGTGGCGGCGCTGCGCCAGCTTGGCGTGGGGATTCGGCCACACGATGGCCGGGTTTTTCGCGCAGTCCGATTTGTAGATGCTGCAACTTCGGTGGAAGCTAGCTTTTCGGGTGCCAGCGGATTCGGAGTGCGTCGAACAGTCCTCCACCAAAGAATGATCGACCGGGCGCAAGAGTGCGGAGTCAGACTCCTCTGGAACACGCCAGTCACTGGTCTGCGCACCGACGGCGTCGTCCTTGGCAATGCGATCTTCAAGGCAAAATGGATCATCGGCGCCGATGGAATCCACTCCCGCGTGAGGCGTTGGATCGGATTGGATCGGTCAACGCGCCGAGAAACACGGTTTGCGCAGAGGCAGCACTTTCGCGGGAAAGTGTGGACCGATTGCATGGAAGTTCATTGGGGCCGAAGGGCACAAGTGTATGTCACGCCGCTCGGCAACGACGAGACTTGCGTCGCTTTGATTTCGCGCGATCCGCGAATGCGACTGCAGGATCAGGATGCTTGGAAGGAGTTTCCCAGGTTGGCTGGCCACTTGCATTATGCGGAGCCAAGCACCCTGGAGCGAGGCGCTGTGACCGTGACGCGCAGACTGAATCAAGTCTACCGCGGGAATATCGCACTGATTGGAGACGCGTCTGGAAGTGTCGACGCAATCACGGGGGAAGGACTTTGCCTGAGTTTTCAGCAAGCGATAGCGCTGGCCGATGCACTGGGCAGCGGAAACCTTGAGCGTTATCAGCGGGCGCACTGCCAACTAGCAAGGCGTCCGAATACCATGAGCCGCCTGCTTCTCTTGCTGGATCGCTACCCGTCCTTACGAGCGCGAACGCTGCGATGTCTGGCCTGCGAGCCGGGACTTTTCTCGCGCTTGCTGGCAGTGCACCTGGGAGAGTCTTCCCCCGAGTTTTTGGCAGCAACAAGCCTGCGCCTTGGTTGGCAATTCCTGACGGCGTGAACCGAGAGGATGAAAGATGAATCGCTCCCGAAGCCGTCTCATGATGGCCTTCCATTATCTGGCGGCAGCGCCCGTAGCTCTGGTAGTGCTCGGCGCTCTGCCGCAGCACGCTGCGCCCCAGCCTCCCGCCAATGAAATTGTTCTCGAGATCGATCCATCTCAGAGCAAAGTCCACTGGACGCTTGAGAGTACCGTTCACACTGTCCACGGATCATTCGCGTTCAAGAGAGGGAATCTCCAACTGGATACGTCGACAGGAAAGGCCAGCGGTGAAATCATCGTGGACGCGGCGAGCGGTAACAGCGGCAATGATGGACGCGACAGGAAAATGCACAAAGACGTTCTCGAAAGCGGCAAATATTCGGAAATCATTTTCCGGCCTGACCATGTGGAAGGAAAAATCGCTCCGCAAGGAGTCTTCACCGTTCAGGTCCACGGAGTTTTTCTATTGCATGGACGCGAGCACGAACTGACTGTGCCCGTCCATGCGGAATTCGAGGGAGATCATTGGACGGGCACCGCGAAGTTTAAGGTTCCATTCATCGATTGGGGCCTCAAGAATCCGAGCAACTTCTTCCTCAGGGTTAATCACTCGGTGGAAATCGAGCTGGAATTGAAAGGCAGTCTTCAAAGTCCTGCGGGGGCATAAGGGAGTTCCCTCCTGCAATGTCGGAATGTACTCTCGTCACGTGCTTCCAGTAAGCGAAATGCGCATTAAACGGGGAGCCGAAGCAATGCCCTGCACCCGCGCGCGTCAGAGCGGTTCTTTAGAGTCAGCTCACCGCCATGAGCTTCGGCGATCTGTCGGCTCAGAACCAATCCAATCCCGGACCCGCCCGGCTTGGTTGTAAAGAAAGGAACGAACAGGTTCGACGTATTGGGCAGTCCCAGGCCATCATCGACAACCCAAACATCAAGGTGAGCGCCTTTTCGGGACCAGCCCACCTGAACGCAGCCGCCGGTTTCGAGTGTCGCGTCCGCCGCATTCCGAACCAGGTTAATCAGCAACTGCTCCAGTTGGTCGGCGTCGGCCGAAATCACCACCTCGGGACCTTTCGTGACGTTGACCTTCACGCGCGTCTCAAGTTTCACGGACCGGCCGATCCATTCCGGGACGTTTACAGGCAGCAGCTTCGGCTGTGGCAGACGCGCAAGTTGCGCGTACGCGGCCATGAACCGCCCAAGCGCCTCGGTGCGCGAACGAATGATGCCCAGACCCTGCCGCAAATCATCCAGAATGGAAGCAGACGCTTCACCCTGCAGCTCCGAAGACTTGGAGGCGTTCAGCAGTCCGCTTTCCAAACCCTGAGCGACAGACTGAATCGGCGCCAGCGAATTGTTCAATTCATGTCCAAGCACGCGAATAAGCCGCTGCCACGCTTTGCGCTCTTCGTCGCGAAGCGTGCGGCTCAAATCCGTTAGGACGACGAGGTGATGAGGCAAGCCTCCCTGTCGAAAAGTCCCGCGACGCATCCCCCAGCGTCCCGAGCCGCCTGGAAAAGCCAATTCCATCGTGTGCGCGGCTTCGCCTTCGAGGCACGCTCCGAGCCCAAGTTCTTCCGCCGTAAACCCTAGCAGGCGCTCTTCCTGTCGGCCCAGCAAGCGCTCGCCCGCGCGATTGACCAGCCGCAGTTTCGCGTTGTTGTCGAAGGTGAAGACGGCCAGGTCGATCTCCTCCATCACGGTTCGCAGGAGCGCATTAGCTTCCAATGCGCCCAAGCGCTGCTGCCGAAGGACCTCGCCGAGGGCATTCACTTCAATCATCACTTCACCCATGGCATCGTCGCTTCGTGCCCCACGAGCGCGCAACGAAAAGTCTTCTTCCCGCAGGGCCGCCAGCAGATTCGAAAGTGTTTGCAAGGAAAAAACGACGCGATGCCGCAGCGAAAATGCGAAGCCAAGCCACAGGGTAAAAATGAGGAAGGCCAGCGTCCAGACCGTACCGGAAGAATAACTTCCGTGCCACAAGAGAATCATGGCGATCAGCGAACCTGGAAGACCCGCTGCTAGCGCGAGGAGCTGGACCCGGCGCTCATAGGACAATTCCCTCATTCCAGTCCATGTTTTTGCAGCCGGCGATACATTGCGCTGCGACTGAGTCCCAGGGCCTTGGCTGCCTGACTGACGTTCCCCTCGTGTCGGGAAAGAGTGCGCTGGATGAGGTACCGCTCCACTTCGTCGAGGCTCATCTCCTCCAGCTTGGCCGCTCCGCCGGCGGCCTGCGCGCGCAAGCCGAGATCGGCCGCGCGCACGGCAGGTCCGGGTGAGAGGAGTACGCCCCGCTCCACCGCGTGATCCAGCTCGCGAACGTTGCCTGGCCAGGCGTGCTCATGCAGGGCCTTGATGGCGGCGGGGTCAAAAGCGGAAATATTCTTGCGATAACGCTGGGCGTACCCGTGCAGAAAATGATGCGCCAAGAGATCGACATCCTCCTTGCGGTCACGCAACGGAGGGACGTGTATCTCGATGGTGTTTAGTCGAAACAGCAAGTCTTGGCGGAAACGGCCGGCAGCGGCTTCGGCGTTCACGTCGGCGTTGGTTGCCGCGAGCACACGCACGTTCACGCGCCGCGTTGCGGACGAGCCGACACGCTCGAGGTCACCTGTTTCCAGAACGCGAAGAAGTTTCGCCTGAAGGTTCAGGGGAACGTTCGCAATTTCGTCCAGAAACAGTGTGCTGCCGTCCGCGAGTTCAAATCGTCCAACGCGGTCGGCTCGCGCATCTGTGAACGCGCCTTTCACGTGGCCAAAGAGTTCGCTCTCGAACACACCTTCGGACAGCCCGCCCGCATTCACCGTCACCATCGGCTTGGTCGCGCGCCCCGACAGAGCATGAAGCGTTCTCGCAACCACTTCTTTCCCGGTGCCGTGTTCTCCAGTAATTAAAACGTTTGCGTCCGACGGTCCGATTTGTCCAATCAGCTCCAGCACTGGCACCATTGCCGCGGATTTCGCCAAAAATGTGGGGCGCGATTCGGCGCGCAAGATGCGATTTTCCGCTTCCAGGCGCGATGCCTGTCTCAGCGCCTGCCGCAAATCGATTTGCGTTCGCAGAATGGCGAGCAGGCGCGTATTTTCCCAGGGCTTCTGAACAAAATCGCGCGCGCCCCGGCGCATCGCCTCTACCGCCACTTCGATGCTGCTCCAGGCCGTCATCACGATCACCGGCAGCGTGCTGTCGAGCATTTGAATGCGCGTGAGCAGGTCGAGCCCCTCCTGCCCCGATGTCGTATCTCGCGCGTAATTGAGGTCCATCAGTACGGCGTCAAATTCCCGCGATTCGATGGCCCTCAGCGCCTCCGCCGGGGAAGCCACGCCCTGCGTTTCATAGCCCTCGCGCTTCAAAAGCAAGCGCAAAGCATCGCGGATGTCCGCCTGGTCGTCCGCCAAAAGAACTCGATAAGGGTGCGGGCTAGTCGTCTTCATTCGAATGGTTTTGCGAAGTTTATCCTACTGCTGTTGTTCAAGCACGGTGTGAAGCGATCGAGGTACCGCTTCGCACTTGGCAAGCGTCCACTCACGCGGGTTGTGCGGCGCCGACTGGCGCGCCGGCTGTGGCGTTGTCTCCCACAACCCATCCGTCCTTCAATTGAATAATGCGGCTACCATACGAAGCGTTTCTCTCCGAGTGCGTGACCTGGATGATGGTCGTCCCGCCGTCATTCAGCCTCTTGAAAAGCTGCATGATCTCTTCGCCTTGTGCGGAATGCAGATTCCCGGTCGGCTCATCGGCCAAGATCAGCTTCGGGCTAAGGATCACTGCGCGCGCCACTCCAACAAGTTGCTGCTGGCCTCCGGAGAGCTGATTGGGGAACAAATCTTTCTTGCCCACGATGTGGAACCGGTCAAGGGTGTCGCAGACCAGGCTGACGCGCTCTTTGTGCGGCACGTTCTTGTACGAGAGCGGCACTTCCAGATTTTCGAAGACCGTCAAATTGTCGATCAGGTGATAGCTCTGAAACACAAACCCAATGTTCGCTTTGTGCAGTTCGTTCCGCTTTTTGACGTTCAGTTTGTGAACCGCTTCGCCCAAAAAGTAGAAGTCCCCGCTCCACGCGCCATCCAGCATCCCGATGATGCTCAGCAGCGTGGACTTTCCTGCGCCGGACGGGCCCATGATGGTCACAAATTCGCCCGCCTGAATATCTAAATTGATTCTGCGCAATAGCCAAAATTTATTTGGCCCTGCCTCGATCACCTTCTCCAAATTCCGCAACCGTATTAATGGCTCCACGTCATCTCCTTGAGCTCCCGCTAATAATTCTCGTTCCTTTTGCCGTCAACCTCAAGGGGACATGATCCGCTTCATTCATAGCGCAAGGCAACTAGCGGATCGACGCGCATCGCCCGCAAGGCAGGAATGCTGGAAGCCGCCAACGCGGCTGCCGTCAGCATTGTGGGAACCGCCAGAAAGGTCGTAGGGTCGACGGGCTCAACACCGTATAGCTGATTCGCGAGCAAGCGAGTTGCAAAGAACGCCACAATCAATCCCGTGACAACTCCGGCGGCAGCCATTCCTAAAGCCTGCGCCAGGACGAGCCGTAACACTCCAGCGGGTCGGGCGCCCAATGCCATGCGGACGCCGATTTCGTGTGTTCGCTGCGCAACCAAGTAGCTAATCACGCCGTTCAACCCGATCAATGCGAGCGCAAACGCCAAGCCCGCGAACAAACCGAGCAGCGTCGCCGAAAATCGCCTCCGTTCTACGCAAGCTGCTACTCGCTCTTCCATTGTCTTTACGTCGTATATCGGTTGGTCGGGATCCACACCTTGAACCTGTTGGCGGATAGCCGCCACAAACGGCCTGGGATCAGAAGCCGTGCGGACCACCAGCGTCATTCCTGGGGCATGGTAGGGAAAATAAATCGCGCCTTTGGACTCCTCCGCAAGATCGTCGGTGCGTACCGTGCCGACGACGCCCACGATGGTTGCCCACGGCCCTTTGTCCCCCCATCCTAATTGTTTCCCGAGCGCACTCTCCCGGCCCCAGAATATTTTGGCCAGCGCCTCGTCAATCACCACCACAGATCCTTCACCGATGGGACCCCTGTTAGGTCGCATTTCCGATTCTAAATAGGTACGGCCTTGCAGCAACGGAATACGCATGGCGACGAAATAATCCGGCGTGGTGTAGATCGTGTCCGCGTGCGGCTGGGGATCCTTGGGACCCGGATGATAATTGCGAATGGAAAAGACGGAATTGTCTGTTCCGGGCGTCAGAGGCGGCTGGTCCGCCATTGCCGCGTGAAGCACCCCTGGCAGCGAAGAGACGCGCGCGAGCAGCGCGTCCGAAAACGATGCCAGCTTCGCTTCATCCGTATACTTGGTTCTGGGAAGAGATACTTGCGCCGTCAGCACATTCGCCGGGTCGAATCCTGGCCTGACCTCCAATAGCTTTTCAAAGCTGCGCAGCAGAAGCCCGGAGCAAATTAATAGGACAATCGCAAGTGCAACTTCGGAAATGACCAGTGTTTTGCGAAGGTTTTGTCTTCCGGAAGCCTCCTGGCTGCTTCGCCCTCCCTCCTTCAGGGTGCCCGCCAAATCCTTGCGCGCCGCCTCCAGAGCCGGTGCGAGTCCGAATAAGACGCCCACACCGATAGACACGGCAAGCGTGAAGAGGAGAACTACAGGGTTCAGGCCTATAGCGGTGGCGTGGAGCAGGTCCGCAGGTGCCATGCGGATCAGTAGTTGACATCCCCATTCCGCAATCAACAACCCTAGTGCCCCGCCAAGAACCGCGAGAAGCAAACTTTCCGTTAGGAGCTGCGTGACGATCCGGCCGCGCGCCGCCCCCATCGCTGCACGGATGGCCATCTCCCGCGACCTCGCCGTGCCGCGAGCCAGCATCAGGTTCGCAATGTTTGCGCAAGCGATCAGCAGGACCAGCGACACCGCTCCAAGAAGGACATACAACGGTTGGCGCACGTCTCCTACATGTTCTTCGACAAATGGCCGTACCTCAATCCCGAAAGTTCCAATGGAAGAATCCATTGACCCGTTCATTCGTGCGGCCATTGTTGCCATGGCGGCCCGCGCGGCAGCGAGGCTCACACCTGAGCGCAACCGTCCCAGCATCTCAAACGTCAGCGACCAGCGCCGCTCCTCGTTCAATTCCCGCGGCGTGAATGCCATCGGCGTCCACAATTCAACGTCCGGGTAAATCACTTCCAGCGTTCTGGGCATCACGCCGATGATTTCGTAACTTTCTCCGTCGAGCTGAAGACGCTTGCCGATACTCCCTTGATCCGAGCCATACATGCGCTCCGACGCGTTCTGGCTCAAAAGGACCACATGCTGCGCCCCGTATGAATCCTCTGCCGCCGTGAACACACGCCCTGCAACTGGGCGAACCCCAAGGACGGGAAACAGGCCCGCCGTGGTTCGCATGCCTCGTAAGCGCAGGGGCTGGTCGGTGCCGGTAAGATTGTAATTAGGAAAAGTAATGGCCGCGGCCGATTCGAATACGTCGGTGCGATCGGCGTAGTCACGGAATTGCAGGGCAGAAATCTCCGTCCGTGGAAGATTGACTTTCGGAAGCCGGTTATGCACCGCAACCAGGCGGTCTGGTGAGTCAACGGGAAGACGGCGGAGTAAAACTGCATCCACGACGCTGAAAATCGCCGTGTTCGCGCCGATACCGAGCGCCAAAGTCAAAACCGCGACTAGAGTGAATCCAGGGCTCTTCGCCAGCATTCGCGCGGCGAATCGTACGTCCTGCCAGAATGTTTCCATGAGCCGCCTCGGCGTTACGCTCCGACGCGCGCTTCCTGCGTTTCCTCGACGATGCGACCGTCGAACAAATGAATCGTGCGCTCGGCGAAATTCGCGTAGCGCTGGTCGTGTGTGACCATGCAAACGGTCGCGCCGTTGCGGTGCAAATCGCGCAGCAGTTCCATGACCGCTTCACCGTTCTTCGAGTCGAGGTTTCCAGTAGGCTCGTCAGCCATTAGGATCAGCGGATCGCCGACCAGCGCGCGCGCCACAGCGACACGCTGCTGCTGACCGCCGGAAAGTTGCGACGGATAGTGGCGCAGCCGGTGAGCCATTCCCACGCGCTCCAGCGCGTGCTGCACTTTCTGCTTTCTCTCTGCCGCGCTCGTGCCGCGGTACGTCAGTGGCAGCTCCACGTTTTCATACACCGTCAAATCGCCGATCAAATTGAACGCCTGGAAAATAAATCCGATCTCGCGGTTGCGGATCCGCGTGCGCTCGCTGATCGAAAGATTCGCGACTGGCTGCCCGTTCAGGGTGTATTCGCCGCCCGTCGGCGAATCGAGCAGCCCGAGAATGGAGAGTAACGTCGACTTACCGCAGCCCGACGGCCCGGCGATCGAAATGTACTGCCCCTTCTTGATCTCCAGGTGAATCTCGGACAAGGCGTGTGTCTCGACCTCATCGGTGTAGAAAACTTTCTTCACGCTGTCCATTTTAATGAGTGTTGAATTGTCGGTCATTGGCTCTCCTTCTCGTTTTCGATCTCGGAAACTCGGTTACTTGCACCAACTCCTTGCCTTCACAAACAAATTCTCATCCGCGCCTATTCGTAGCGCAGCGCTACGATAGGATCGATCCGCGTCGCTCTCCGCGATGGAATGTAGCACGCGACAAACGCCACCAGGCAGATAATCCCCATCGATGCCACATACACAGCTGCATCTCCTGCGTGCACTCCATACAGCAGCGACTCGCTCAGCCGTGCCAGCCCGTACGCCGCAGGCAATCCTGCCAGCGCGCCCGCCAGCACCATCCATCCAACCTCCTTGAACACCAGGCCTCTCACGTGCCCCGCCGCTGCTCCCAGCGCCAGTCGAATTCCAATCTCTCGCGTCCGCTGCACCACCAAGTACGCCAGCACTCCGTAAATTCCCAGCGCAGCCAACAGCGCGGCAAGCCCGCCGAACGCCGCGGAAAGCCCTGCGATCACGCGCTCTGCAAACAAATCTTCATCGAGCACGCGCTGTACCGTTTTCAGGTCGTACACCGGCAAGTTCGCATCCGTTCCCCGAACCGTTTCCCGCATGGTATTCGCAATCAGCAGCGGGTCTTGCTGGCTTCGCACGTAAAAACTCATGCCAAAGAGTTTTCCAAACTGCGAATACGGCCGAAAGAAATAAGGCCGGTCCGCCGTCCGGACATGTTCCTGTTTCCAGTTCTTCACCACACCCACGATTTCTATGTCGAACTTGATGTCGTTCCCCGAGCCCATGGCCAGGTGTACCCCAATCGGGTTTCTATTCGCAAAAAACTCCTTTGCCATGGCCTCATTGATGATCGCCACTCTCGTGCTCGTGGCCGTATCTCCAGCGTTGAATTCGCGTCCGGCCAGCAACGGCACTCGCATGGTCGAAAAATAATTTGGGCTCACCGCGTCATAATTCACATGCCGGTCGTCGGTATCCAGGTTTTGACGCCCCTCCACGGTGATGTTCGTGCCCATATCGGTTCCGACCAGTATTGGAATCTGCGACGACCCCACGCCCAGCACTCCGGGAAGCCCCGCCAGCTTTTCCCTCAACTGATCGACCAGCGCCACCGTCTTGGCTTCGTTATACCCGCTCAGCTGCGGCGCAATCGAGAATGTGATCAGGTTCTCCGTGCTCAGCCCCAGATTTTGCTTCCGCAGGTTCCACAGCGTCCGCGCAAACAGCGCCCCTCCTGTCAGCAATAGCAGCGTGAACGCCACCTGTCCTGCAACCAGGTACTTCCGGAATCGCACATGCCCCGGTCCCGCGGACGTCGTTGACCCTTGGTCCTTCAGCATCTGCGAAACGCCCGCTCTTGTCGCCCGCCACGCTGGAATCAGCCCGAATAGCAGCGCCGAAACTACCGTCGCTGCGGCGGCAAATCCCAATACACTCCCATCCACTCGGCTGGTGATCCCTTGGACTCCACCTTCAGAAACGACCGCTTGCGTCAAAATGTTCATTGTCCAGGTGCCCAAAATCACCCCCAGAGCCCCTCCCCCCAGCGCGCACAGGAAGCTTTCCACGAGCAGTTGTTGCATCATCCGTCCTGGCGAAGCTCCCAGCGCTGAGCGAATCGCAAACTCGCGCTGCCGTGCCGCCGCCTTGGCCAACAGCAAGTTCGCAACGTTCGTACACGCAATCAGCAGAACCAGCGCCACCATCGCAAACAACGCCATCAGCGCCGGCCTCGAATCGCGCTGCAATACCGTCCTCCCCTGCGCCCCGGGAGCCAGCACAATCTTCTTGCTTAGAAACTCCTTTTCGTCTTTTCCACCCTTGCGAAATTTGAGAGTTGCCGCCTGCTGTTCCAGCAGCCCCGGGTAGTCGACGTTGATCCCCGCTTGCGACTGCTCCACGGTGGCGCCCGGCTTCCGCCGCGCTAGCACCGCCAAAAACGAATCATTCCAGTCATCCAATCCATTGCGGATCGGCGTCATCTGCCCCTTCATGGTCATGGGCACAAAAATGTCCGGCGCCTGTCCCACCTGGACGCCGCTGAATCCTGCCTGAGCAACCCCCACAATCGTCATTTCCGTGTTGTTCACCAGAATCGCTTGATTCAACACTCCCGCATCCCCGCCGAAATGCCGTATCCAGTAGGAATGGCTCAGCACAACTACGGGATGTGCCCCCTGCACGTCATCGTCTGTTGGCGACAGCACTCGGCCCAGATCCGGCCTCACACCGAGTACATCGAAATAATTTCCAGTCACCAATTCCCCGGAGCCGCGCTCCGTCTGCCCGTGACTCGCGATGCTGGCCGCGAATTGATACCGCGCGATTACTCCATCGAAAACCGCTGCGTTCTTCGCCAACCCTTTATAGAGCGGGTATGAAAAAATCTCCGAATCGTCGCCATCGCTCCACACGTGCCCGCGTTTCGGTCCAGGCGACTTCAGAATAACCAGTTCGCCCGGATTCCGAACCGGCAGCCGCCGCAACAACACTTGATTGAGCAGGGAAAAGATCGCCGTATTCGCGCCGATGCCCAGCGCTAGCGTCAGAATCGCAATGAGGGTAAAGCCCGGATTCTTCCCGAGCATCCGCAGGCCGTAGCGCACGTCCTGCAAGAGCGTGTGCATCTCTAGCATCCTCCGCCGGGCGCCCTTGCGATTTCTTAGCGGGCGCAGAAATCGGGAATCCTGAATTCCGAAGCGCCCTCGAAGGGCGGCAGTATCATTACTTCAAGCGCACTCGGTCAAAGTTGTCCCAGGCTGACATGTCGGACAGGATCACCTTGTCCCCGACCTTCAATCCATCCAAAATCTCGACCGTGTTCACGGAGCTTCGTCCCAACTTTACATTGACGCGCGTAGCCTCGGATCCGTCTTCCGTAAGCTTGAAGATTCCGATCATGCTGTTCTCCTGCCCATGCACCGGGCGCCCCACGTAGAGCACGTCCTTAATATTCGAAATCTCCACAGTTCCATCCACGCTCAAATCCGGCCTCGCCCCATTCGGCAGGGGATCCGTGATGGTCACGTCCACGGTTACAGTGCCATTCACGACGGAGGGATCGATTCGCGAAACATGCCCGTTCACTATGCCATTCCGCGTGTCAATCGTTGCCTTTTGCCCAATCAGCACATCTTTCGCTTGCGTCTCCGCAATCTTGATTTCTGCTTTCAGTTTCTTTGGATCGGCCACCCGCGCCAGGTTTGTGCCGGGCGTTATGTGCTGGCCAACTTCGACTGGCACCAGCTGCAATACGCCGTTGATCCCCGCTCGAACATGCAGCGCATCCACTTGGCCCTTCTTCAGTTGATAAAGCGCTTTCTGCTCGTCGATTTTTGCCTGCTGCGCCGCCAGTCGCGCTTTCGCCGAATCCGCGGCCACTGCGGTTCTTTCGCTCTCCAGCTTTAGTCGAATGGCTAGCTGTTCTTCTTTCACTCGGGACAAGTTCCTGATGTGGTCTGACCCGATCCCCTCTTTGTATAGCTTTTCGTCTACGTCATGTTGCAGGCGCGCTTGCTCGTAATCGCTGCGCACGGCGGCTTCAGCCGCCTTTTGGTTCATCAAATCGCTGTCCACCTGCACCTTAAGGTTTGCGAAGTCCGCTTCCGCTCCCTTGAGCTGGTATTCCGCGTCCAGCGCCTCTCGCTGCAGCGTCGGGTCGCTCAGTTCCATAATGATGGAATCTGGCTTGACGATAGCTCCGGGGCGCAACACCCAGCGGTCTACCCGCGAGTCCGTCTGCGCGGCGATCCACCGGATGTCTTCGGGTACCAGCGTTCCCAAGCCGCGGCGTTCTACCACCATGGGCCCGCGCTTCACTTCATCTGGCCAGATCGTGGCCCGGTCCACGCTTGGCGCGGCGGGACGGAGTTTCGAGAGTCCATAGGTTACCCCTCCTAGAAGGAGGAGCGCTGCAGTGCCATAAACGATCCTGCGGATCTTCTTGGCGCGAGCGTTAGATGGTCGTTGGATGTCCATATATATTGATACCTGGTAGAACGCAACTCTCCGGCCCCAGGTTCCCTTCGCTAACTATACTCATTTTCAGTGGGTTAGCCAGACTTCTTTCTCCAACTCCCTGCCAAATCGACCGGAAATGGGATTACCTGTCCCACCTCCGAACAAGGGTCAGTACCGCTTGTCCCGCCTGGGGCGGGGCTTGCCCTGTGCCAACCTAGTCCGCCGTAGGCAGCTTCACCCACCCTGAATTCTGCTTCGACGACTTCAGCACTCCCTCGATAAACTGCACTCCTTCAACGCCTTCCTTCACTCCCGGCACTAGCAGCGAAGACGCCGCCGCAGCCCGCCCCGCATTTCGCGCCGCAATCTGCTCGGCCAAATCCGTATACAGTTGTGCAAACGCCTCCAGATATCCCTCCGGATGCCCCGATGGAATCCGGCTCGCATGTTTCGCAGAAGCCGTTGCCCCCGCCCCGGCTCGGCTGATGGTAACCGGCGGCTTGCCGTATGGCGCAAACCGCAAATAATTCGGATTCTCTTGTCCCCACTCGAGTCCCGCCTTCTCTCCATAAACCCGCAAGCGCAGGTTATTCTCGTTCCCCGTAGCCACCTGGCTTGCCCACAACATTCCTCGCGCTCCGCCTTCAAACCGCAGGAGCGTTTGCACGTTGTCGTCAAGCCGCCGCCCGGGCACGAAAATCGAAACCTCTGCCGCCACCTGCTCGCACCGCAACCCCGTCACGAAGCACGCGATGTTGTACGCGTGCGTCCCAATATCTCCCAGCGAACCCGCCGGCCCGCTCTGCGCCGGATCCGTCCGCCAAACCGCCTGTTTATTGCCGGTCGCCTCCACTGGCGTGGTCAGCCAATCCTGCGCGTACTCCACTTGCCCCACGCGCAGCCGCCCAAGCTCCCCGGCCTCCACCATCTCTCTCGCTTGCCGCACCAGTGGATAGCCGGTGTAATTATGCGTCAAGCCAAAGATCAGCCCGCTCTTCTTGACGATTCCCGCCAGCGCCACGGCGTCTTCCACCGTCGTGGTCAGCGGCTTGTCGCAGATCACATGAATGCCCGCTTCCAGGAACGCCTTCGCCGGTCCGAAATGCAGGTGATTGGGCGTAACGATCGACACCGCATCGATCCGGTCCGGCCTCTTCGCTTCCGCCGCCGCCATTTCCGCAAAACTTCCATAAGCCCGCTCCGGCGCGATGTGCATCTCCAGCGCCGCCGCTCGGCTCCGCTCGGGATTCGACGACAACGCTCCCGCCACCAGCTCAAACCGGTCATCCATCCGCGCCGCGATCCGGTGTACCGCTCCAATGAACGCTCCCGGCCCGCCGCCGACCATCCCCAGCCGCAGCCTCCGCTTCGTTCCATCAACCTTTACGTTTGCCGTCATGTCCCTCGCCCCATCGAAGTCCAACAAGCCATTAGAAGTCTCACTTACTTATTGTCCCCTTCGCCACACCTCACCCCAAAACCTTCTTTTCCTTTCAACTTTTAACTTTCAACCTCTCCCCCAAAGAACCTTCGGACTTTTCGAGGACGCTATTCCAGCCCCAACATCCGCCGGTTCGCCTTCTGATCCGCCCCCGAACTCGCAAAATCATCAAACGAGCTGCTCGCCGCCTGAATGATATGCCGTTGGATAAACGGCGCCCCTTCTGCCGCTCCCTGTTCGCTGCTCTTGATGCAGCACTCCCATTCCAGCACTGCCCATCCCGGAAAGTCATATTGCGTCAGCTTGGAAAAGATCGCCCCGAAATCCACTTGCCCGTCTCCCGGCGACCGAAACCTCCCCGTGCGATTTACCCAAGCCTGGTATCCCCCGTAAACCCCCTGCCGCCCCGTCGGACGAAATTCCGCATCCTTTACGTGAAACATCTTGATGCGGCTGTGGTACAGGTCGATGAACTCCAGGTAATCAAGCTGCTGCAGCACGAAATGGCTCGGGTCGTAAAGAATATTGCATCGGGGATGCTTTCCCACGCGCTCCAGAAACATTTCAAACGTGGCCCCATCATGCAAATCCTCGCCCGGATGAATCTCGAAGCACAGGTCGACTCCCGCTTTGTCAAATGCATCCAGGATCGGACGCCACCTCTTCGCCAGCTCATCAAAAGCCGTTTCAATCAGCCCCGCGGGCCTTTGCGGCCACGGATAAATGTACGGCCACGCCAGCGCCCCCGAAAACGTCACATGCGCTGTAAGCCCCAGATTGGCCGACGCTCTGGCCGCAAACAATAATTGCTCCACCGCCCACGCTTGCCGCGCTTTCGGATTTCCTCTCATTTTCTCCGGCGCAAATCCGTCGAACGCCGCGTCATATGCGGTATGCACCGCCACCAATTGTCCCTGCAGATGCGTCGAAAGCTCCGTGATCTCCAGCCCGCACGCCGCCACCTTGCCGCGAATCTCCTCGCAGTAGCTCTTGCTCTCCGCCGCTCGCTTCAAATCAAACAGCCGCGCATCCCACGACGGAATTTGCACGCCCTTATAGCCGAGCTTGCTCGCCCACGCCGCGATACTCTTCAAATTGTTAAATGGCGCCGCATCCCCTGCAAACTGCGCCAAGAATATCGCCGGCCCTTTGATCGTCCTCATCGTCGCCTCAACTCTGCTCTGCCATTGCCTTTAGTGGCACAGCCACTCCTGGCTGTGCGCTTATTCAGCTACCTGCCAACACTAATCCACTCGCCGCGTACTTTTCCTTAGTGGCACAGGCACTCCTGGCTGTGCGCTGAAGTCAATCGCGTCCGACCGCGAACCGCTACTCTACTCATTTTCCATCCCAAAAGAAATCTCCCCTCATAGTGGAAGGAAGGAAACGAGACGGGCCGGAAGGGTCGCGTAGCCCGCACCCAACACACCAGATTCGTGCGATAATCCCCCCCGCTGCCCCCTGTAGGATTGTCCACTTGGAGTCTGGTTGGGCCTGCCCTTTTGCATCCTCAAATTGCGGGGCGAAGGAAGCCTGCGTTTCGTAGAGGCCGCGCTAACCCTTGACGCTGCAAAAGCGCGCGTCACGGCACTCGCGGCGTCGTGGCCTGGCGAGTACGTCATCTTCCACAAAAGCCTAAAAAGAGGCGTAATCCTCTTGGAGTTATACTATAGGTTCCCGAAGTCAACGCGAACGAAGGGACGTTGGCATGTGTCCAGCTTGGCGCGATAGTCCCTGCATTCTCCTCTAAGAGGGGCGAGTTTTTCACCGGGAGAACCGACAAAAATGACGGGAATCGTAAAGAAAATTGACGCTCAGGGGTTTGGAATTATTGATGGGGCGGACGGTTCCAAGGTTCCCTTCATTCGGTCCGACGTTATGAATCGTCACATCCTCGAACCGGGACAAAAAGTGATTTTCTCTGTCCGTAGAGTCAAGGACCAGGCGTTTGCCGAGAACGTCGTGGTGATGAGAGAACAACACAACTGGTAGCGGTGCGTGACCCAGGCCGCAAACCGGACTAAGGGGTGTCCGCTGATTTACGGAATCACGCCCTGCTCACCCCAATTAACCGTGCGACCCTGGAATTCTACGCCCACGCAAAAGCGATCTCCCGCAGTTGGCAAACAATAAATCACTCTTCCGATTTGCCGAAATTCTCCCGTCAAACGGCTAATAAGCGACGCTTCTCCAGACTGCCAGAACCGCTGGCTGATTACGCGCGCACCGTGGGGACTGACATTTTCCGTAAGTGTTCGCTCCCGAGAGCGGGGTTCTTCTAGGCTTGCGAGATAGACGGGAACTGAAGTAGGAAGGCGTTTCTCAATCCTGCCATCTAGATACCTATTATTCGGCCTTCTGCGATGGGCACCGTTCATTCGCTGGCTCCGTCGCGGGGAAGAAGGGGTCCCCACAGCGCGTCCTTCTAAGCTAACAATAGCTTCCCACGACACACTGAGCCGTCAATCGGCAAAGACCTGTAATCGCTGCTGGGGGAATTCCCTGAGTACTTCGGTGTTGGTTTGCATGGCCCGGGATGTGGCAACCACTTGGAGGTCTGTCCCACGAAAAACGACGAACTCCTCCGGGGACTCCGAAGACAATTGGAGTACGCGAGCTTTGGCGGTTTCTATGTCTTTTACAGTTTCCAGCCACTGGAATGTTCCTTTACGGTCCTTCTTCAAAATGTCAAAGAGCGTCCTCATTGTTCTTACACCCCTCTCGACGGACCATGCAAACGCATAGCGTGTGCTTTTGGCACACCACCTAGCGCTTCATCGGAACCCATGTCCATGTGAGCTTGGGGGCTGGGGCGTTCCTGCACGTCAGAAACAACTTGAGACATGCTACACAAGACTCTTTAAGGCGCACCATCAGGAAGCACCTGATTCCTGCGACGAGGAATTACCTTAATGCAGGGGCTTGGGTGGCCCCGACGATAAATTGTGAGACGAATTTGGGTGGCCCTGCTACGCGCCTTTCAAGAGCGAATCCAGAATCTCTGGCGTAAGTCCGCCTTCCTTCGCTTTGCGTCCAACCTCGTCGAGTACTTGCTGTAGCGGCGGGTATTCACCTGCGGCCAGTTCGCGCAGCCAAAGGTTCAGCAACGCCTGCATCTTTCGCTTCTGCTCTGGAGCAGCGGATTCGTACGCCCGCGCCGTTTACGGGTCCAGCGGAATCGTGATCGTAGCCTTCGTCATGACGCTAACCTTCCTATATCGCGATCTCAGCGCGATGAATCCCGGCTACGCCTTCAAGTCGTTGCCTTTAGTGGCACAGCCTTCAGGCTGTGCGCTGGAGCCAATCGCCTCCAACACGAGTCCACTCGCCGCCCCCAGACGCCCCTGCCTCCGCGATGCCTTCGCCGCGAGACGCTACTCTACTCATTTTCTATCTCAAAGAAAATCTCTCAGATGGCAGGGAAGTCGGCTACAAGGTTTTCTCGGGGCGGCGTACGAACGCGTGGGGCATCCCCGTTCCCGTACATCATTGTATGGTGAAGGAATGTTGTCCACCATCGAGGATAACCGACAGGTGCAAAGCATAGAAAACTCCGTGTCAACCTGTTGGGTGCCTCCTCTCAGCCCATTCTTTTCACTTGACAGACTGCTACCCCCCCCCACATAACCTATGCATGTAGCACATCGACTTGGTATTGCCCGATTTGTTGACCAATGTCTTAACGAACAGGAAATCTACCTTCCTTTAGCTTGGAGGCAAACGGAGATGAAAGCCGAACTGAGCCGGAGATGCGTGGTTGCTATCGCAATATTTTCCCTATTCCTCTTGATCGTTGACTGCGGGGACGCCGCCAGTCCAACACAAGCTCGAATCATCGACAGAAACGGGATTCATATCCCCTCCATCTTTCATGGTATCTCTCCAAACCCCAGGTTCGCGGTTGAATATCAGCGCACATTGAAAGGGAAGGGGAGAAATCCTGGCTCCTGTTTCGTTCTTCAGGCGAGTTATCATTATAACCGTGGCACTGGACAATTGCTGAATGTTCAGGGGACGGGCTGTGGCGCCCATTATCAGGTGTCTGAGCTCCGAAACTGTGGTTCGCAGTGCGGTGGTGGCCAAGAAGACTGGACTTATAGCGACTCATTGCTCGCCTCTTACTGCGACGGATATGCGGTTGACTATCTAGCATGCAATACTGGAAACTGCCGCGAGGACTCCTGGTGCTGGGAAGAAAACATTTGTCAGTAACGGCCAATGAACATCTTTCGCCTAGATTGCCGAGAAACCAAGACCGAAAAGAGTAGGAGGTGCGTGATGCCGGGACCGAACAGAACAGCCATGTGCGCGGGGCGAGGATCCAAATTTTTGTTCGCGTTTCTTGTATTGATCATGGCCCCCAGATTTGTTTGAGAGGACAAGATACCGGATCGGCGTTGAGCGCCACCGGCGTCCATGCTATAGCGCTGCCAGACTCGACTCAACGTGTCGTTTTTGATAAAGGAGCATTCTTTGGCGAGAGCCTTGCCATGCCGCATTGGGATAACGGTTATCTGCTCAGCCGTGTAGTTGAAACCTATCAAGCCGGCGAGCCGAATATCCGGCTGTACGACAGATCTGGTAAGAAAGTGCGCGAAGCAAGGATCTGGTTTCCGGAGTCACCGCGCGTGGTAATCTACTCCGCCACTGTAACTTCCGACGGCAGAATCATTGCAGCTGGGAATGCTCAGAAGAGCGATGGAGCTGCCGCCCCATTCATCGCCTTGACCGATCTGACGGGGAAGGTAACAAATGTCATCCAGACACAAGGATTTGTTCCTGCCAATATTTGTCGCGCACCTGACGGCACCATCTGGAGCTTTGGTGGGACCGGCTATGATACCCATTCGGAGCCCAACCCTGGTGATACTTTGCGTCACTTTGACTTTCAGAAGGGGCAAATCGGATCTTACCTTCCCAGATCTAGCTTTCCTCAACACCTCCACCCCGGACCCGAGGTTTCCGCCGAGGTTCGCTGCGGGGCTAATGAAGTTGTGGTTTATAGCCGCACAGCGCGCGCATACCTTGAGATGACCTATGCTGACGTTGCCCCGAGAGCGTATCACGCGGAACCTCCTTACGGCCTCCGGTTATATGGTTTTACAGCTAGTGGTTCCAAGAAGGCTTATGGCTGCTTTTCACACGCGGGCAAGGGCGGGCTCTTCTATCTTTCGTTCAACGATGTGACCAGCACAGTGCGCTGGCTGCCCGCGGAAGGAACTGTTGGGCTTTCCACAAGATCAGGAGTGATAACTGGCCTATGGGGATCGGAAGGCGATAACCTGCTCGTGAGCCGAGCCGAGGACAGCGCCGGAGTCGTGGCCATTCACTGGGTAGCTCCTGCGGACAAGTAATGAAACTATCTTCCAACCTTAGAGGGATGGGGCGTGCAGCACCCGTGGGGGGTGGAGCACCCTCAAGGCGGTGAGAAATTCTTGGGCGCCGCAATCCTTTGGGGTCTGATTCATCAAAGGGTGCGGGTTTAGAGCCGACATTTTGCACGACCCAGTCCGTTTCGGCCGGCCACTGGTGGCTTTTGACATTGCTTTTCGTTGCTTGTCCCACCTCCCCTGCCGCTGGCTCGCCTCAAACCGGCACCATCAATATCTTTGCGCCTAGCCCGGTTGCGTTCCTCTCAGCAAAATGAAAAACGCAAATCCCATTCTCCGTATACTCTTTTAAGTTCCGTATCCTGTAAGCCCTGTGTTTGCTACTCTTACGAAAACTGCCGGGTGTGTACCAACAATTCCCATTCCGAAACCACACCTTTCGCGCTCGCCAGTGCGTCCTTCTCTGACCTCGCCACCTCTTTACGTCCTTACTTCTTCTCTAAATCCTTTCCTGTCAATTCTTTTGCCGACCCCCACCCCCTAACCCCTGTCGGCTCAATCCTTTATGAAAACAGTGGGGGGCAGGGGCAGGCCCCGTTCCTTCATTACCTCCTTACTTCCTCTTCGCCGGCCGGAGCTTGCGAACCGGCCTGGGTGTGTCTCCCTATGTTTTTCTCTCAACCTTCAACTTTGAACTTTCAACCTCCCCACTCGCCAGTCCCGAGTCACCGCTTACCATCCGTTGTATCATTCCACCCCGTGAGCATCCTCCTGAACGAAGTCGAATGCCGCGTCCTGGGCTCCCTCATCGAAAAAGAAATCACTACTCCCGAATACTATCCGCTCTCGCTCAACGCCCTCGTCAACGCCTGCAACCAGAAATCGAATCGCGATCCTGTCATGAACCTCGACGAAGCTGCCGTCCGCCAGGCCTTGCATTCGCTCGACGGACAGTCCCTGGTCCGCTCCGTCAGCGCCTCGGACAGCCGCGTCACCAAGTACGAACACCGCCTCCAGGAAGCCTTCAACTTCTATCGCCACGAAATCGCTGTTCTGTGCGTTTTGCTGCTGCGCGGTCCGCAAACCCCCGGCGAGATTCGCACCCGCGCCGAGCGCATGCATCCTTTCGACGACCTCAGCGCCGTGCAATCCAGCCTTCAGCACCTGATGAAGCGCGAGCCGCCGCTCGTCAAAGTTCTTCCGCGCCAGCCTGGCACCAAGGAGTCTCGCTACGCGCACCTTTTGTCCGGCGATGCTGATTTGCGTGACCATGTGGAATCGTTCGAGGCCAAGCCCGAAGCCAAGGAGACTGCAACCACAATCTCCGCCGACGGCAACCGCATCGCGCATCTCGAAGAAGAAATCGCGTCGCTACGCAAAGAGGTTTCAGACTTTCACAAGGAGATCTCTGACCTGAAGCAACAATTCGCTCAGTTCAAAAAGCAATTCGATTAGGACGTGATGTACAAGCGAGACTCGCCGTCATCCGGCCGTTCTCTTCTAGCGAAAACGGAGTGTGTAACAGACGAAAAGTTACTCGTGGAATTTTTGGTAAGGAATCTATAGATGAGCGGCCTGAGACATAGGTAACACATTGTACCGGACACATAGGTGACACTTTTCCCCGTAAAGGGGAGGGAGTGATGCCTTG
>MNDE01000062.1 GCA_001914785.1 Acidobacteria bacterium 13_2_20CM_57_17
TCGCCTGACGTGAATTCTCACCGGTTACAATTTGTTTTGCCATTAGACGTCACCCTCCCGGGTGATTGAACACTTCTGCCCGTCCGAAATCTTCGGTTCGGGTGAAACCTACTTCTTGCCGGATGCCGCTTTGGCGATTCCGCTGACTTTCACCAGGATTTCCTCCTCGCGAAGGATCAAATACTCCTGGTCGTCTATGTTGATGTCGTTGCCGGTGTATTTTCCGAACAAGATCCGGTCACCCACCTTCACATCGAGCGGGATGCGATGGCCCTTTTCAATCTTGCCGGCTCCGATGGCTATTACTTCGCCCTCATGAGGTTTCTCTTTCGCCGTATCGGGAATGATGATCCCGCCCTTCGCGGTTTCTTTCTCTTCCAGCCTGCGTACGAGGACGCGGTCATGTAGAGGAGTAATATTCGCAGTCATTTCCTTCGACCTCCGTTCGATCTATTCCAAAACTTGAGTACTCAGCCCGTTGTGACTACGCCCGACCCTACGGCCGAAAACTTTTCTGGTTCTTCTGCCGCGCCACTTCCAGGTCGTCCGTTTGCTTTTTCTGGCGTGCGGCTTCGCGATTCGGGCCCTCTTGCTCGTCAAGTTTCACGGCTTCTGCAATGGCGAGGTCGGCTTGTGCATTGGCCCGCTTCGAAGACAGCACCAGCCCCAAGACATCGCTGAAAGAAGAACGGACAAGATTGACGGAATATTGCGCATCCTCCCAAGACACGACGGGCCTTTGCTTCGTTTCATATCCCGCGTTCGTCGCGGAGCCGATCTCCGGCGCCACAATTGTGGCCGGACCGTACTTCGCCGAAATGGACTTCACCATGTCCCCCTCAGTGAGTCCTTCCGTGAAAGATGGATTGTAAGTCACAGAAATCTTGTAGAGCTCGCCATTGTAGAAAGAGAAGAGAATCTGTTCGACACCGTCCGATCGGAGGGATGTTTCGGAAATGTTCGGCGGCCACCAAGTCACTTCCTGAATCAGCGTTGGACGGTCGTGTACTACCTTTACATCGGCCACCCTTTGTTCCGTGCGCTCCAGCACTTTGGTCAAGCTCATTCCGAGCGTGAAGTGCCGATACTTGGAAAGATCTTGTGCACAAAGCAATGGCGCAAAAAGAAGCAGAACAACAAAGCAGAGAATCGAACTGCGCATCGTTTTCATTTTCATATCTCCTACGAATTGCTAAGAACTTGAAATCAGAGCCACATATTGCTTTGTGGCCACTTCTGGGCGAACCCGTTTCCCACCGCTACCCAGCCCGGATTCTGGCGTAGCAGCAACAGGCATTCTCAGGGCAGAATCCTTCGCGGGGACTAGGCCGATACATTGTTGGATATGGCGGGAATGCGCGGTAACCCTCATGAAAGGAATGCCGAGGAATCGTTTCGAAACGACTTTCGTAATCTCCAGAGAGTTAAACTTCTGCCCTTCCTGCTTCGCCAGAACACACTTCACTGCCCTGCGCAGAGTTCCTGGCTGGTTGCGACCCAAGACGGTGGCTCTTATTTCACCGGCCAGGTAAAAGAAGTTCCAATTCACGCCCTCGATGTTTCGAGCCAGCGCAGAGCGATCAACACTCTTGACGACTCTCCACCGAGGCAAGAAGGTTTCACTTTCGATCGACAGGTTCGCCGGCAAACATGTGTCTTCCTTGATCAAAATGGTCCCTGCACTATTGGTGTCTGACATTTGAGTTTTCCATAGCTACGTAACATTTAGAGTTGCCGCGCGTAAAGCCTTCTGCCGTTCACGTAAGCGGTGAGCACAGTCAGAAGCACTGCCCCAATCAAGGCAACCATGGTTGTAACGGTCGCTCCACCGTAGCCGCCAAAACCCGCGGAGCGCATCAGGAATCCGCCCGCTACAGCGCCACCAACACCCATGAGGATGTCCATGGACCGGCCATAACTTTCACCATGAAGAACTCTTCCTGCGGCCCATCCAACGACTACTCCGATGAAAATCCATGCGAGTAAATACATACATTCCTCCGCTTACTTAATGCTGGACCCTGTCCACTTGCGAGTCGATTACTTGATCTCTCTTCTTCGAAGAAATCTTCTTGTGAACCAGCCTGCCCGGTGAACTCACAAAGATACAAACTAACGGAGTGGGTTCTTCCTCACACCGGCTTCATCCCGTACAACTCGCGATCTGCGGTACGAAGCAGGGCTTCCGTCGTTTCGCCGTCCTGCGGATAGACCGCCACGCCGATGCTCACGGAAAGCGGCGGCTGGAGACTATCCATGGCTAGCCGGCTGCGGATGCGCGATGCAACAAGCCTTGCCGCCGCCGCCGTTGTCTCGGGCAGGATGACGGCAAACTCATCGCCACCGTATCGCGCGCCCGTATCGATTGCTCGACAAAAGACGCGGAGTACATCGGCGAGGCGGCATAGCGCCTGGCTGCCGATCAAGTGGCCGTAGCGGTCGTTGATGTTTTTCAACTGATCCAGGTCGAGCAGTAAAATGGCAAACGGTCGTTCGGTGCGCCCGGTGCGTTTGACCTCTGCGTCGAGCGCTTCAGTGAGCCGGCGGTAGTTACCTAAACCAGTAAGCGGGTCAGTCACGGCGAGAAGTTGTACCTTCTCTTCTGCGTGTTTGCGTTCCGTGACGTCGAATGCGGAAACCAAACTGGCCAGCATTCCATCAAATTCGATCATGGTTGTACTGATATCGAGCCACCGCTCGTCGCCGTTCTTTGTGAGAATCTTGACCGCATGCTGCTCGGCGTCCCCTTGTCGCAAGCCCCCTCGGTTTGAGACCAGTTCTCGACAATCAGGATGGACTAAATCCCAGAAGGTCATGGACAAAAGATCTTCTCGTGCATATCCGGTGATAGTCTCGGCAGCATGATTCACATAGTGCAGCCGCTCGCCTTGACTAATGAATACCGCACACGCAATAGCTTCAGCTAAGGTGCGGAAGTTTGCTTCCCCGCATAGGAGCTCTGGCCGTAACAGCGCATCTGCAGCCCGTTCCCTGATCATCTTAAGCATTGGAAATCTCGCGTGCTCCTGCGTTTCCCCCTCTGCCAGACAACTTGATGGGCGGACTTAGCCCACCCCCCTCCAAACGAAAGGACCTGCTGGCTTCAGGCCGCCACCGCGGCGGCGATCATGTGAAAGGTTGAATTCACAACCTCGTAGGTATCAACCTTGGGAGTTCCTTCAATGAGTGCTGCCAGCTTTCTCAGTACTGCCGGATACATTCCGAGGCTGTAGGCTTCCGCGTTCGATGCCTTGTCCCACAGACTAATTCCCGTCACCGCGTCCTCGCTGGGTGCAAAGAACGTAAGTTCCTCACGGAATCCGTTCTGCTTCCGTAGCATGGGAATGACTTCTTCTTCCATCAAGACGCTGAATTTTGCAATGCTGTTCGGCTTTAGAAGTGTCGTTACTTTGCGTGCGAACATGGGACTCTCCTTGGTTTCTTACGCTACATGGCCCTTCGCTCCATCGGCAGGGCTATGGGCGACTCTGAATCCTTAGGCATTTTCGGGCCGGGGGCGGAACTGGTCCGTCCCGGCCAAGCGAAAGGGCCTGCCGGCTTCAGGCCGCTACGGCAGCGACGGTCCTTTGGATCGTTGAATTGAGGACTTCGTACGTCTGCACTCGCGGTGTACCTTCAACCACGGACGCCAGGATCTTCGTCACTTCGGGATACGTTCCACGGTTGTACGCCTCTGCGTGTTCCGCAGTTTCCCACAGACTGAAGGCATGAACTTCTTTTCCGCTTGGGTATAGAAGGGTGATTTCGTCGACAAATCCCTTCTGCTTGCGCAGCAAGGGAATAATTTCACTTTCAATCTTCTGCTTGAATGCCTGGGCACCGTCGTTTTTCAGGTGCATCGAAACTTTGCGTGCAAACATGACACTCTCCTTGGTTCTCGATGCCAAAGGGGCGATTCAGATAACCACTAATGGTTCAGCACTTCTGAAGACTCCCTCAGTCCGTTAACCACAGTAGGTTAATTCACTTGACGTGTCAAGCAGAATCTCAGTTTATTTCCCATAGTTAATCAAGTGAAGTTAAGCGGGCGGAGGATCGTTTGCAGGGCATCCTGATGCGATCTATTTTCTGCGTATTTCTGACAAGTGAGTTTTAGACAGCCACACCTTTTACAGAGACTCGCCTCGCGGGGTTGGAACTGTTATCGACGTCATAGTGTGTCTTCATTTCGCGTTTGATGAAAAATAAAGCCAGCACCCCCACGAGGGCGCCCCAACAAACCACGAACTCGAGCGATATTTGGTAACTCGCGGCGGGGCGCCATGACACGACCAGGAGCAATGCCGTAATGGACACCCACTCCATGATTTTCGTGGCCGTTGACAAACTCGTTTCTCCATCGAGTTCCGTCGATGGGGACCAACTGGATGAGTTTCCTAACCATTGGCAACCTCGTTTTTCCGCCCAGTTTCTCCTTCGCCGGACAAGTGAAGGGGGAACTGGCCCGCCCCCTCCAAACAGAATATCTGTCCGTTCTCGGCTGCTCAAGCCGGGGGTCTGTTGTCTCGCTCGCGTCACTTACGAGACAAGATGTTTTCTCATAAGGCGGGCATCAATTAGCCGCGTTACGAACCGCTTGGATGACCCTCGTTTTTGCTGGTCCCGCGACAGGTTGGTCGCTCAGCTCTTTTTCGGCTCTAACCCAGTCCTCGACATCTTTTCCGTGTTCGCCGCCGCGTTGAAGATACAGCTCATGAGCCCGGCGAGCGATCTCTTCTCCCGATGGTTCTCTGAGTCCAATCATTGCAACCTCCTTGTGTTGTTGTCAGGACGGGGCCGGAGCTCCTACCGACCTCCGTATATGAGACGTGGATTACTTGCCGTTCGTGGAGACGCTGATCTTTATCTGCTTCGGCTTAGACTCCTCGCGCTTCGCCATATGCAGGCTCAAGACCCCATTGCGATACTCGGCCCGAACGCTCTCGGAGCTGACTGTGTTCGGTAGTGAGAAGCTCCGCGTGAACGGACCATAGGCGCGTTCAACTCGGAGGTAATTGTCCTGGTTGACGCCCTTCTCGAACTTCCGCTCTCCGCGGATGGTCAACGAATTGTTTTCAACGCGTACGTCAATGTCCTTCTCTTCGAGATCCGGCAGGTCGGCCTTTATCACTAATTCGTTCTCGGTTTCGTATATGTCCACTGGTGGCGCCCAGGTTGCCAGGTCGGCATGACCCGAGCGGTCGCGAGTGGCGTTGTCCTCAAACAAACGAATGACTTGTTCCTGCAAAGGTGTCAAACCACGGGACTGGTCCCAACGTGTAACGGTGTTCATGGCAACCTCCTTGGTTGTCTTGGCCAAGGGCAATTTCAGGTAACTCATTTTGGTTTAGATTACCAGATGGCCCCATCAAAGTGATTAACTACTGTGAGTTAATTAACTTGACGTGTCAAGCAGAATCTGAGATTATTCTCCATGGTTAATCTGTTGAGTTAAGCCACGTGGAGGGCCTTGTGGATGTTTGCCTGGTGATCAAGCGGCGGCTTGAAGAATTGGGGCTGGAGCAGAGAGATCTGGCGGCCGCCGCCGAGGTCACGGAGTCCTACATTTCGCAGCTGCTGACTCGCAAAAAATTGCCCCCGGAACCGGGCCGGACAGACATTTACGACAAGATGGGGAAATTCCTGAAGCTCCCAGGCGGCAATCTTACGAAGCTGGCGGATCATCAGCGTAAGGAAGTACTGAAGCGAAATCTGGACGATCCTCCCAAGCCCTTGTTTAAAGAAGTTCGAGAGTTGATTCTCCGCAAGTGCGCACCCGGCAAAGAAAAACAAGTGCGGGTGATATTCGAGAAGCAGCCCTTCGGCGAACTCGAGCGCCTCGTCACACAAAAGCTCTTGGACGTGGTCAAGAGAGTCGCAAAAGACGAATTGGAAAGTGAAACCTGGCTCCACTCGGTGGCGCGGCTCAGGGGCCGAAGTTATGAAGCGTTGCGAGTCAGCATCCTCGAGTTCCTGGACGCGGATGCCTTCAGCGTGTCAGTGGAGAACTGCGTTTCCTTCCTGGATCCGCTGATCGAATCCTGGGATATCGATCTCGCAACCTTCGGGATGGAAATCGTTTTGAATCAGAGACTGATTCCGGGTTATGCAAAGAAATTTGAGTTTGTCGAAAGGGAACTTCCTCAAACTGAGGAAGAGCCCGGGCTCAAAGAATTCCTTCGCCTCCAGTCTGTGAGCGGCGATGCGACCGGGGAAGAAATCGAGTTTCTAAAGAAGCTGAGGTTTAACCGAAGGTATCCGACGCCGCTTTATTATTACCGGGAATTGCAGAATCTCAGGGACCCGCTTCATTTTCGCCCGCTCACGGCCCAGAGCGCGCGGAAAAAAACACTGGGCCAGTCCCAGCCCGAAGGGTCAGTCGCCCCGATGCATAAATACCTGGAGGCGGCTGGCATCGAAAAACAGGTGCAACTTAACGGCAGGAAAAGGGCAATCCAGCGCTGGGCGGGGAGCAGAGGCAATACCAACAAGAAGCAAAGAGGGAAGCCAAGGAAAGGTTCACCGGCTAGAACGAAGAGGCTCTTATGAGCGATAACGTTATCGTCCAGTTCGTCGGTTTCGAAGCGAAAGCACTCGTCCGTGAATACAATTTCCATGTGAGGCAAGCTTCGAGCGAGATTCGCGAATTTACGCTGACAATTGTGAACGAAGCATTCAATTCCCGCCGCGTATGCTACCAAGACGGTCCCGAGATCTGCTCTCTAAGACTCCACCGTGAGCTGGCCACTTATTCAAACCGTCCGCCGCAAACACATTATCTTATCAGCGAGATCGATCTGGACGAGTACCGGAACGCCCACGCACCAAAGGCTTCGGGCAACAGTTATAAGCCCAAGCCTGCCCAAAGCCTATAGGGCGGTTGGCCGTCATCTCGTTTCCGAACTCGCCGCGATTGCAAAGCGCAAGTAAATGAATCCCCAGCGATGAGACGGGGAAGTCCTCGGCAGTAGAGTTTTTCTGCGACGTTCCAATGTCGGGGGATCGCACCCTGAAGTCCCGCTGTGGAAGCTTGGAAGCTCTATTAGGAGCCTGCCGCCGATTGCGCGCGGATTCGGAAAGAACGCACTTGGCGGGTAACGTTCATCGGGGAGTTAGAGCCGCCTGGGTTGGATTCTTCGAGCTCGCATAAGTAGGTGTCCCGCTTGCCTAAAATCCATTTGCATCAGTTCGAGCGCGGCGGACAAGTCCCAGCGGGAAAGCGGACCGGTTTCGCGACTTGTCATTCCCAATCACCTCGTCGCTGGTTCGGACCGGCGCACGCCGCAAATATACTGTATAAGTTAATAGAGACCAGTATCGTACTGGGCAATATGTTCCAAAAATGAACAGACATAAAAACCCTTTCTAGATATTCTTTCTACGAGTTGACTCAGCCCGAGCCGGGGGGCAGTTGGGCGCGGAACAGAACTACCACCCCGGGATTCTGGTTTGCTTGTTATGTCGGCGAATTCAAAACCCCACCTGGAGCAAGTTGAACAAGTCTCTGCTCTCGACGCACTTGGGCGAAGACAAAATCTCGTGCGAATCCTCTTTATTCATCGTTCTTTGGCAGATGTTGAGAACTGCCTACATGAACTCAAGAGGGCGCGATTTACGGTCAGCTCAGATGTAGTTGTGAGTCCCGAGCAGTTCGCCGAACGACTCCGTTCGCAGTCCTTTGACCTTGTCGTGACCGAGTACCCCAGCCCCAACTGGCAAGAAATGCAGGTGCTGGACCTCCTGGGCCAGATGAAGAAAGATATACCCCTCATCTTTTTGGTCCATGGCTTGAAACGCGAAACCGCTGCAGAGTTCATCCTGAAAGGTGCTGCCGAATGCATTGAAATGGATAGTATTGGCCACCTACCTGTGGCCATTCATCGAGCTCTCGATGAAAAAGCGTTGCGCTCTCAACGTGATCGCGCCGAAAAGGACTTGCGACGTTCGGAAGCACGTTACCGTGCCCTGGCAGGAAATCTAAGCTACGGAATTTGCCGCTGCAGTCTTGACGGCAGGTTGCTGGAAATAAACGAGGCGATGATGAGGATCCTCGGCTATGGGTCAAGAGAAGAACTCTTGGCTCTGGACCTAGACTTCACGCGCGACATTATTCAAGACCCTGGCAGACGTGCGCAATTGTTGGGTCAATCGGGCGCGGATGCTCTCGTCGATCCCATCGAAATAGAATGGAAGCGGAAGGATCATTCGACCGTGAAGGTCCGGCTCAGCGGACGAGAAGTCCTCAGCGAGCAGGGCGATTTGGGCGCCTACGAGATCATCGCCGAAGACGTCACCAGGCAGCGTGAGCTGGAGGATCACCTCCGTCGACAGGCAGCCAGCGATCCACTAACCGGTCTGGCCAACTATCGCCGCCTCGTAGATGTGCTCGATTTGGAGATCAAGCGTAGCAAGCGCACGAGCCGAGCGTTTGCCTTGTTGTTCTTTGACCTGGACGGATTGAAGCTAATCAACGACCGTTACGGACATATGAGAGGAAGCCAAGCGCTTTGCCGGGTGGCCGATGTTTTGTGCTCCTGTTGCCGGGACATCGATACTCCTGCGCGCTTCGGCGGAGACGAGTTTGCTCTTGTCTTACCGGAGACTAACGCAGAGGCGGCCAACTTAGTGGCACGACGTGTCTGTGAAAGCGCTGCCAATGACGGCAAGGGACCAAAGCTTTCCGTCAGCGTCGGTATTGCCGTCTATCCCCAAAACGGTGATTCGATTGAGAGCCTCTTGTGCCAAGCAGATTCGGAACTTTACTCGATGAAGCGACAAAAAATTGTGGCCGCAGCGGCCAGGCAAACCGCCGCTGGGCAGTAGACTTGTTTCGTCAATCCGGCGTGGCTTCACTGCGCGCCGCAATTGGCTAAAACGATTCTGTCACGCTGATTAGCTCAACCTGAGATAACATGCCGGCACCCTACCTCTCCGTAACTAATCGTATAAGGGCCAACAGGAAGGAAGAAGAAAAACCGACTTGACACTCCCCGGCCCTCTCATGGAAGGAGTTAGGTGGATGAATGGCGACAACAGAAATTAAAAAGGCGGCCCGATGAAGAGCCGCCTGAGAAGGTCTGCTGTATTGAGTTCTTAGGTGGCGTTAACGATGCCTATTGTTTGTTATAGACAGACACGTCGTTCGTTGCCTGTCCGGTTGCGTTAGTACCCTTCGATGTAACGGTCGTAACTTTTCCGTCCTGGGAAACTTCGACTTTAGATGTACCAATTACTTTGCCGCCTTGTTTCAAAGTCGCGTCGAACGTGTTGGAGTCGATGCGCTTGGCGGAGATGCTGTCCGCCCCACTAGGCATTGAACCCGTGATGGCATTGTCCTTGCCGTCAAAGCTGACCGCAAAGCTGTAAGCTATGGCGGTTCCATCCCCGCTAACGCCGTCGAAGGTATATTTGACTCCATCGCCTTGCGCTTCGACGGTCCGTGTCATGCTCTTCGGTGCTGGGCCGGGATTGAATTTTGACTTTTCCGGATTCAGCTTCCATGTTCCGACCAGTGGATTGCTCTGGGCAAACAGCGGGCCGGAGGCAACAACAGCCAAAATCCCAATCGCAACAAACTTCAAGAGGCTCTTCATTTGTGTTTCTCCTTATAATTTATCTTAGACATTCCTCCTCGCGTGTCGCGAGTCGGGCTTGAGTGGTGCGGCCTAGAACCGCTGGCGTCTTGGGTGTGCAGACCTGTACGTCGGACAGGAGGATGGGCCCCGCACGAGGGAATCAAAAAGAACCTAGCAGGTTCTGCCCTATTGGCGCTCGATGCGGCGCTTGTCCTTTAATGTGAATGGACTGAGAAGCGGGAGTCTCGCCTCAAACAGCGAAACTTCGAACTGATACTGTTCTTCGAAAGTGCGTGTGTCAAGGAGAATCGAAAACTTTCTTTGTGCAAAAGGAGCGACGGCGGCTCTTATCCAGGCCCTGTTCGTTACCTCAACCGCAAAAATTATCGGGGGGGGGACACATGGATGCGGGATTTCCTAGGCGCGATTCGGCCCTTAGGGCATGTGGCCGACCGTAGTTTCGGATAACCCGAACTTATCAGACAGAATGCTGACGAAGTCTGGCAACCGCCAAGCAGACGAGGCTCATGATTTCCGCCGGAGTTTGCAGAGCATCGAGGACGCGCATCTCAGGTTTCGTCTTAACTTAGCACGATTAAGCGAAGTAAGAATTCCCCTTGACATCACGCATAAACTTAACTTATTATGGTTAAGTATAGACAGAGCCTGACGGCAATCTGAGCTGACATGAGTTATCTGAAATTGCCCCTTGGGCCAAGACAGAAACGTTTAGCTGAGGTGGTTAAAATGAGAACAATGAATCGCTGGGAGCAACCTTTCCGTGGGGCTGCGACCTTGCAGGAACAGATCAATCGCGTGTTTGGCGATGGCGTAGGACGTACGGGCGAGGAGTCGAACTTGACCCCGTGGGCTCCTGCCGTTGACATCTACGAGACGGAAAATGAACTGGTCGTTAAGGCGGACCTGCCGGATGTAAATCCGCAGGATCTGGACATTCGAGTGGAGAACAACATTCTCACAATTCGCGGCGAACGCAAGTTTGAGAATAAGGTAAACGAGGAGAACTATCTGCGCGTCGAACGCGCGTATGGCTCGTTCAGCCGGAGCTTCTCGCTGGCGAACTCCGTGAAATCGGAAGCGATCAAGGCCGATTATCACAATGGCGTGCTGACGCTAAGCCTCCCGAAGCGCGAGGAAGCGAAGCCGAAGCAGATCAAAGTCAATGTGGAAACCCACGCAATGGCAGCGGTAGCTGGCGCTCGCTGAGACCCGGACCCAAGACAAAGTAGCGAGGGGCTGGCGATATGGCGTGTTGGAGTCCTTTAAACCGACCCGCTCCTTGATTTCCGCCTGATAAGCGCTAGTCGGACACCTTCGGCAAAAACAGCGGAGCGTCCGATTGTAGGCAGACGAATGCTCTATATGAGCGCTATCGTAGTAACCTGCTTGGCAGAATTTGACGGAATTCTGACTTTACAATGGGGCGGCTCTCAATCGGGCCGCCCTTTCCATCTACTGGGCCTCTTGAACCCTCGGGAAGACAGCTCAATACTCAGTCAGCAACCAAATTCCCAAAGACTGACATTGCGTCGAAATGCTCGATAACGCGCAAATCGGGCCGGCATCTTCCTTGCTCTCCTGCCCGTTCGCTCGCACTCGCCACTCCGTCCGTCACGCCTTGCTTTCATCGCGTGGCCCAACCGCCCAGGTGCGGCGCGTAAGCAAAATGGTATCAACAATTTTCTTCCCTTGCGGAGTAGGCAGCTGGTTGCCTCATTGAAGGCCGGAAACTAGAATGAGCCGCCAAGCGATTCACCAATTCCACCAAGTGCTGGAGATCTTCACCGCGCACTGACGTGAATTTCAGTCCCACTCCCCGTCCAGGTTCTGCGTGCCGCACAACACCGGCGGCCTTGATCGTGCCTTCCTGGACAAGAAAGTCAAGCCTGAGCGTTGCTCCCACGGCCAGCCCTTTCTGTGTCGCGACAAACAGACCTCCCAAGCTCAGGTCCCGGACTCGTGCAGTATCCTCAAGTTTTTCATACTCCCAATAGACCGAGACCCCCTGGAGTGTCTCGAGTCGGTTGTAGCGCCTTCTCCCAGGGGCAATTCGATGCCGCAAGATGTATTTATCGGGGTACTTGTCCGTCTTCCGCTTGGAAACTAGTTCATAGAAAGTGGCCATTCGAGCACACGTCCTCGCACTGGCCGATTCCCAAGAATGCAACCATAGCTATGAT
>MNDE01000163.1 GCA_001914785.1 Acidobacteria bacterium 13_2_20CM_57_17
AAGCCGGAATTCGACGGTTCTGGACGCGCTCCTGATTGAATGTTCATTGAGAGGCCAGGCGAACAACTCATCGAGTGGGCTTCCGGAATGCCGGTTCGGGGTCTAACGTAAATTCCCTGGATGGGAATTCGAGTCTTGCCGGACTACTGTGGTGGGTCGAACAAGGAGCTCCCGCTTTCCCCAAATTCACAGTGCAATGCCGGGCTTCATGGCAACTCCAGAACGATTCGAGCAGGACTAGCGCCGCGGCTCGATCATCCAACGGTACACACGACATCGATTCCAGGCCGGCTTCGCCGCGTTGACTTCGATGGAAAGGAGCATCGGACATCTCCGCGCCAGATTTAAATATCGTTCGGACCCCTTCAAGACTGTGCACAAGTTAGCCGCCGCTCTGCTTGGCGATGCTGCGGTCGGCAAGACCTCCCTCGTTCGTCGCTTTATGTTGGACCAGTTCTCCGACGGGTACCTTGCGACGGTCGGGGCAAAACCGATGAAAAAGAACTTGGAAGTGCAAGCCCAAGCCGGTCCCGAAAACGTCCAGCTGCTCATATGGGATGTCGTCGGCCAACGCGGCTACCATGGGGTCCAAGATCGAGTTCTCAAAGGAATACAGGGGGTTGTCCTCGGCTACGACGTCACGCGCGACGCAACACGTGAGAGCCTTCGCACCTATTGGATCCCGCGGATGAAGGAGGCGGACCTGCACGTTCCCGTCGTCATCGTCGGAAACAAATTGGACCTTTCGTCAGATCGGTGGGCCGCCCTCGAAGAATTGAAGAGCTTCGCGCGTCAGGCGGGATTGTCTGGGGGCGGCTTCCTCACGAGCGCGAAGACCGGAGAGCGCGTGGAAGACGCTTTTGTCTTGCTGGCCGGAGAGATCCTAGGAGGAGCCGTTCCGCCCTCGCTGGTGGCGAACGATGGACGTACTACGATGGAGGTCGATCCGATGGTCAGTGTGGTGGACCGCGTAATTACAGACTTCTGCGACGAATTTGGAGGCCCGGAACGTGCGATGGTCCACGTGCAACGCGAAGCCGCACGGGCGGGTTTGGACATCAACGCCCCGGACTGGCAAGCCGTTCGCCATTTCATCGAGAATCTCAACGACATCGATCGTGGACTGCGCGCCGCGAAGGCGACCGATACCCAGGCGCGTCGACTCCAATGGCTCTGGGAAGCCGCGAACGGATCCCCCGTTTGACCTCTCCCCCCGCCCGGGCTTTCGGTCAGACTTGTTATCACGGAAGATACGCGGGGGACTAGCTAAAAACGGACAATTAGTCGATAGTCTGTCGTGGTTCGAGGCGCAAGAGGCGCAGCCCTCCTCCTCCTCTCACTGGCAGTCTTGGTTTCGCTGTCTAGTGCGGCCGCCGGATATGGCGAACGAGTGTTCAACGCGAACCTCCAAACATCGGGACTTGGGTATCCGATCGCGTCTGGGATGCGAGCTGCCCAGTCGTTCCTCGTCGCCGACCCGTTCGACCTCCATAACGTTACCCTGTTCGTGAACAACACCGGGCTCAGCCAGTCCGATACCCTCAACGTTACGATCGAGACCGACGCTGCGGGGGACCCGAGCGGCGTGGCCCTGGCGAATTCTCAGCAGGCGCGTTCCGGATTGGGTTGGCTGGACTTTCCGTTCGCCCCGTCCGTGATTCTCCAGGGTCAGACAACCTATTGGATGGTCGCGAGCAGCCTGCAGACTGCGGGAGACGGGTACCTTTGGTACCATTCGGCGGCGGACGCGGTGCCTGGCGAGGCGAAAGTCGACCAAGGACTTGGCTGGATTGTCCCGACGCCGACGGACATGACGTACACGACCTATGGAATCCTGCGGGAACCAACGCTCGGTCTCGCCTTGCAAGAGCCGTCGACCGCCGACCCCGGGGCGAACTTTTCGTACTCGGTGCTTCTCAATAACACAGGATCGCAAATCGCGCCAATCGCATGGCTGAACATGACTCTGCCGTCCGGCATTCAGTACGTCTCCGACACAGCCAGCGGCCTTGGCGGAACGAAGACCGGTGATTTCAACTGGACGTTCGCGAACCTGACGAACGGGCCGCACTCTTTCAGCATCGGGGTCCGCGTAGACGAGCTTGTCTCGGCGGGATCAACCCTGGCGGCCCAGGCAAGTCTCGACTATTCGAACTCAACCGGGGCGATCAAGGCGGTGCCCCCTTCCTCGACGAGGCTCATCGTAGGTGTCAAGCCGAGGGATCTCTTCCTCACGTACGACGGCATACCGGACCTTGTCGATCGCTTGAGCACGACGCGACCGATGGGCGTCCTCGCCGATTTCGATGGTGACGGACAGCCCGGTCTGACCGTGGCTGCGGAGACTTCCCTTTGGAACGGCCCGAGGTGGATGCTGCAATCCCCCCTCGCCCGTCGGTTCCGGATGACGGGGCCGACGTCCTTGACGCTTTACATGGATAGCGCGTTGCCAAACGATACGGGAGACCTCGGAGTCGCACTATTCGACCAAGGCTCGCCCTCCACTCTCGTGACGGCAACGACCATCAATCTCACGTTCAACGGCGTTCGTGATTGGGAACCGTTCACCATTGACCTTCGCAGCGTCTATCATTCGTTCGACCCGGGCAACAAAACCGAGCTCGTCCTGTTCAATCAAGGAAGTCACGCGCTGTTCGTTGCGTACAACGAATCATCACTCCCGTCCCGGATCACTGTCAACACCCCGTCGTACGTCGAGTTCGACTCCATCCGCTTGACGGACGCTCGTGGCTCGGCAACGTATTTCTCGACCGCGGACGCGGTCCGAATTGAGGCGAACGTCTCGCACCCGTTCGGAAGTGTGGAGATTACGGAAATCCGCGTTCATCTCGTCGACCCGGAAGGAGCGGTCGCCGTCGCATCCGACTCTTTGAGCCTGACCATGACGGACCCCGAGTATCCTTCCGTGTGGAAGCTCTTCACGTACACCTACCAATCGCCGTCGAAGCAAGGGACGTACACCTTTTGGTTGAGCGCTTTCGACAGCAACAGCGACTGGGCAAAAGAGACTGGATCATTCCAGGTTCGCGCACCGGCCCTGAATCTGACCGTGTTCCCCCCAACGGCGTTCCGACGCGCCCTCGACCCTGTCGTGTTCGCGATTTACCTGAACAATACGGGTCAGGCGAATGGAACGGCTTGGCTGAACGTCACACTGCCTTCCGGTCTCGTGTACGTGTCCGATTCGGCGGCGGCGATCGGCGGAACACGGACCGGGGACTACAACTGGACCTTCTCGAATATTCCTCATGGCTCGCATAATCTTACGCTGACGACGGAAGTCGGGGCGGTCCCTGCCCTCAACGTGCTAACTGCCCTCTTCGACCTGCGATACGCGGACGCGAAAGGCTTTGTCTGGTCCGCCCCTACCGCGCAATCAAGAATCGTCGTCGGCGGGGCCCGCATACTACCGGCCGTTTTCCTTGACAAGGCGGTCCTGCATCCCACGGAACCCCTCGCAATCACCGTTCATTTCGACAACGTCGGGGATGGCGACTCGGCAACGGCGTGGATTAATGTCACGCTCGGCCCCAACCTCGGGTACTCGGCCGACGACGCCATCGGATTCAAGAATACAACCAGCGATCCTGTGCGGTTCGTTCTGTCCTCGATTTCGCCGGGGTCTCACTCCTTCACGATTTGGGTGAACGGATCCGGGAGCCTGATGCCCGGATTGTCGGTCGCGATTTCCGCTGTCGTCGACTATGCGCTGGCCGGTCCCCTGACCGCCCACAGCGTCGCATCCGCGACGGTGAGCGGAAGCGGACCGTCGTTCGGTCCCACCCTAAGCGGTGTCTCCGTTGCCAATCCGGGGGAAATCATCAATGTTACGCTGGACTACTCGAACCTCGGAACCGAGGCTGCCGTTGGCGTCCTCATCAACCTGAGTTTCGGCTCGGAAGCGACGTTCCGGTCCGCTAGTCTTCTGCCAACTTCGGTCCAAGGAGGTTCGGTGGCATGGTCCCTTCCATCGGTCGACGTCGGGAGCTACTCGATTTCGGTTTCCGTGAGCCTGCAAGTGGGCCTGTCCGACAATTCGGAACTCCGTTTCGTTGCCGATGTTTCGTTCCGCGACGGTTGGGGTAACCGCCTAACGAGCACGTCAGGCACCTATTCAGTCCGCATCGGCGCCCCGTTCCTTTCCCTCGACCTCTTTTCGGGTTTCGTAACGGTCGAACCGGGAGACTCGGAGCGCGTCACGGTCTCCTACGCAAATCTGGGCATCGGAACGGCTGCCCACGTCTGGATCAACCTCACCCTTCCCAATGAAGTGGTGTACCTTGCGGACGATGCAGGGCCGGCGCCCGCCGTCTTAGGATCAACCTGGAGCTGGCATGTCACCTCCGTCTCTACGGGAGTCCGACTGTTCCACGTCGATCTCCGGATCGCCTCGTGGGCGAGCGACGGACGGAACATCCATCTGTTGGCTTGGCTGAACGGAACTGACGCGAGTGGGAATCGGGTGAACGGATCCGCCGGAAGCATCGGTTTCCTTGTCCGGACGGCCGCGATCACCGTCGAGGCCATCGTCCCCATCCAAGAGGGAATCCCGGGGGAGGATGTCGTCGTCACGGTGTTCCTGAACAACACCGGGAGCCGGACTGCCGTCCTCGTTTGGCTCAATCTCAGCTACGGCTCCGGCCTTGTTTTCCTCGGGGATACGTCCGGCTTGCCGCGCCAACTGATAACCAGTTCTGTCTCATGGCTCCGACTTGCAATGGTCGCCTCGGACCGGTTCGTGTTTACCTTCATTCTCCATATTACCGCTCGGCCCGGGGATGTGGCTTCGATGAGCCTCGAAGCCTTGTATAGCAATAGCAAGGGCGTCCTGGTTGGATCGAAACGCACGAGCGATTTCGTTGTCCGAGCAATCGAACCGCCGAAAGGACTACTGGAACAACCATTGGTTCTGGCGGCTATGATTGGCGTGGCGATCTCCGGCGCTTTCGGTTTCCGGGTCTGGAGTTCGCGCCGCTATCGTATCGAAGAGGTGTTCCTCATCAACCGGACCGGAATTCTGCTGCACCACGTGTCCCGGCGAGAAGAGATCCATGGAGGAACCGATGGAGAAAAGGATCGAGACCTGGTCGGCGCGATGCTGACGGTGGTTCAGCAATTCGTCCAAGACGCATTTGCCTACCGGGAAAATCACGTGTTGAAGGAACTCGAGTTCGGGGATTATCGCCTCCTGATCGAGCGCGGCGAGCGTGTATTCCTGGCCGTCGTATTCGTTGGAGCCGACAACGCGCACCTTCGCCGATGGGCTCGTCGCAGTCTGGACGAAATTGAAGAAGAGTTCGATCAAACCTTGGCGGCGTGGGGCGGCAACATGGACGACATCGTCGGCGTCCGCAGTTCGCTCGAACGACATCTCGTGAAGGCAGGAGGCGCGAACTCACGAGTCCGAAGGATCGCTCCGCAGAAGGTGTAGGCGAAGCAGCCTAGGAAGCCGACTGGGTGAGTCGGCTGCGGAATTCGGCTCGCCTTGGAAAACCCCCTCCTTCTCGCAGCTGGCCCGGGTCTCGCCGTCGATAATCTCGCCGCAATCTCCAAGATATGATGCCTTTCATACAGCCCGAAATGGGACCAGGCGCGCGAAAGTCCCCCAGACGACACTCGGCGGTTCAGCCTCCGGAAACAGCCGTAGATTTTCGGTTCAAGGTATGTCTCCTAGGCGAGGCCGGCGTCGGCAAGAGCAGCTTGGTGGCGCGCTATGTCCTCAATCAGTTCACGGAGCGATACTCCCCGTCGATTGGGGCCCGGATGCTAAAGAAGGAGATCCGGGTTGGGACGCCAGAGGGCGACGTGAACGTGGTCCTTCTCATCTGGGACGTGATGGGGGAAAAGACGTTGGCGGACTTGCTGAAGGATGCATACTTTGGCGGCAGCCAGGGCATCCTCGGAGTCGCGGATCTCTCGCGTCCCGATACGATCGAGGAGCTGCCGGGTTGGATTAGTGCAGCGCAATCCGTCGCCGGGCCTGTTCCCGTGGTCCTCCTGGGAAACAAGAACGATTTGCATCCGAGCATTGAATCAACGGAGAGTTTCGTCGCCCTAGCCGAGCGATCTTCCACCCCCTGCTGGCTGACGAGTGCAAAGACGGGCGAGAACGTAGAGACGGCCTTCCAAATGGCTGCGGCCGCGATATTGGGACGCTACCGAACCGATCGCCGTTCCGGCCCCTCAAGACCCATCCCCGCCTCGGCTAGCCAAACTTGAGATGCCTGGCTGTAGAACTTCGACCAGGCAAGACAACGGAGACCGCTGGGAACGAGCGAGATGCATCTCCGGGATGACAGGTTCCACGAAGCAAAGGTGGTGGTTTAGGCACCACTTGAAAACAATTGACTGCTCGGGGAATTCAACTCTTTTTCACTGGCCCCCTGGCGGCTTCTCATTCGACGAATGCGACGGCGATCCGATCACAACGTTACATACACGGTGATCGTGACGGTATGTGCCAGGGAACCGGAGGTCGCGGTGACCGTGACCTCGTAGGTTCCGAGCGTCGTCAAGACGCCTGCGGAAACCGTCAACGTCGACGTCGCCGTCCCACCTGAGACGACGGTGACGACGTCAGGATTGACTCCCGCCGTGGGATAAACAAGGCAAACAAGAGACGCGCAGGCGACGGACGCGCTCAAGCTCACGTCCCCGGAGAAGCCTCCGACGCTCGTCAGCGTGATGGTGGATGTCCCAGAAGATCCTATGTGGATCGTCAGGGTGTTCGGCGATGCGCTGATGTCGAAGTCCGGAGGAGGCGGGGGCGGATTCGGGGTTGCCGAGACTTCGTTCGATCGAGGACTTTCTCCTGCGGCGTTCCTTGCGGTGACTTGGTAGAAGTACGATTGACCATTCGTCACGTTCGTGTCGGAGTAGGTAAGGACGTCGCCGACGGTCGCGAGGAAGGTCGCTCCCCCGGCCGTCGTCCCTCGGTAAATCTGGTAGTTGGTGATCGGAGAGCCACCATCGGAGGCCGGCGCCTGCCACGACAGGCCCACGTTCGCGTCCCCGGCGACAGCCTCAAGGTTCTGAGGGGCCGACGGGGGGGTCACAGATGACGACAACCTCCAGGCGGTGAAGGGGTGTATTTCCCAGTGCCATGGGCCCTCCCAGAAGACGAAGCCTTGGACATCGAGCGAGATGCTTCCGTTGGACTGCTGTTGGGCCAGCGTCGCGTTGTCGCAAAAGGGAACCCCGACGTGGTCGTTCCGATCGTGATCACCTGCCCCCCGTTCGTGCAGACGGTGTGGTTGCCCGGGTACCGGCCGCCGCCGTTCTGCTTGGAATACCATTGCGAACAATCGGTCGTCTTCACACCGTAGCCGTACAGAGAGACTCCATTGATTTGGACGAAGGAAGAGGTCGCCTGGCCGGTCATGTTCGTGATCGTGCACGGCGGGGAGAGGGCGCGTTCCTGCGGGATGCCTCCCGCGGTCGAGTTCGTTTGGTAACGACTGCCGTTGACGGTTTGGGACGGATAGGCGGGTCCCAGGACATCCCGGATCGTCACGAGGTCCGCGGCGCAGGCGACGTTCGGATTCCAGGACGTGAGACCCGAATCCTCGACCATGTGGCCGGCCGGAGGTGACCCGAACGAGTTCCAGAGTGCGGCAGCAAGTGGCGTTACCGCGAAGGCCGCCACGGCGAGGCTCATGACGAGGACAAGGACACGGAAAGCCAGGCGCGGCATGGAAGGTCGTGCGCGCTGGCGCGGCTCGGGCGTGTTGGGGTCGCCTCGCATGACGGGGTCTATGCCGTCCGGGGTATCATCCGGCCGTTTCTTGTTGTCGAACAATGAACACGTTTGACTCCGGGTGCACTCACCAACGTTTGTGACCTCCGCGCATATCCGTGCTTCAACGCCGATTTCCGATGACCGGTTCCGTCGCGAGGATTGGACTCGGGCCCCATGGGAACGATTGTCCAGCGAGGCAATCGCACTTGACCACCCGACCTCAAGGCGGGTTCGGTCTTGAGCCGCTCAGATGCCTCGCGATGAGCCTTTCGGATCCTTCATCGCGGAGGTCTCGAGGAGAACTCCCGCGAGGTTCTGATCCCGCGGAACCCACCGAAATTGGACGTCGAGATCGGAACTGAGCTGTTTCGCCTTCGCGTGCAGAGGCACCAAGTGCGGTGTCTTGACCCGAT
>MNDE01000041.1 GCA_001914785.1 Acidobacteria bacterium 13_2_20CM_57_17
CACCGCGTTTCGCAAGGAAATGGCGGTTCACGGCCGCTATGGACAGCCTTGCCCGAGATGCGGAGCAAAGATTCAGCGGATTCGTTACGCCGAGAACGAAACGAACTACTGTGCGCGGTGCCAAACTGGTGGAAAAGTTCTCGCGGATCGCGCTTTGTCGCGGCTGTTGGGATCGGACTGGCCGCGCACCCTCGAGGAACTCGAAGCCCTCAAGCGCCGCTAATCCAGCTTACCTTTCCTTATGCATAGATGGCGCAACGATTTGCTTTCAAAAGACTTGTGATATACCATGATATATGACACTGACGGCCGTCTGCCCGGCGTTCCTATGGAGGCCTGCCATGCGCAAAATTGCCAAGCTTTTCAAAAACGGCCGCAGCCAGGCCGTCCGATTGCCTTCGGATTTCCGCTTCACCTCTCGAGAAGTCTTCATCCGCAAGGATCCCGAAACAGGTGACGTCATTCTCTCTCGCAAACCCGGCTCCTGGGACGATCTTTTTGCTCTCGCCGACTCCGTCGAAATTCCTGCCGACTTCCTCGCTTCTCGCGACCGCCGTCCGCCCAAAAAACGTCGGCTCTTCTGATCGGAAAAAAGCATGTTCCGTTTCATGCTCGATACCAATAGCGTGAGCTACGCCCTCAAAGGAAATCCCCCTTCTGTTCGCGAGCATTTGCGTCAGGTCCCAATGGCTCAGGTCTGCGTTTCTTCCATCACCGAAGCCGAACTTCTCTTCGGCTTGGCCCTGAAGCCTCAGGCCACAAAGCTCGCCGAACTCGTCAATCAATTCCTTCTCGGCGTTTCCGTTCTGCCCTGGGACTCCGCTGCCGCAAGGGCCTACGCCGACTTGTGCGCTGCCTCTTGGAAGCGGGGTCGTCCCCTCGCGGCCATGGACATGCTCGTCGCTGCCCATGCGTTCGCTACCGGCCTCACCCTCGTCACCAGTGATCGTTCCTTCCGTTCCCTCCGTCCCCGCCTTCGTCTCGTTGATTGGTCTAAGCCTGGTTAGATGAGTGCGCTTTACTTGTGCCTCGACCACGCTTCGTTCCTTTTCCGGCATTTGATTCGGCCATGTGACTCGCTATCTCGCACAACCAAAACCACTTACCAGTAATTTCTTGACAAACAGTACCTATGTGCTATAATGGTTTTTGAATTTCACGCCGCAAACTCGCCTTGCCTTCCAGCCGTTTTCTGAAGCTCGTCCGCTCAGAAAACTCCCACGTTCCACTAACTCTTTTGGAATCACATCGTTTGCAGACCCCCACCCGTTAACCCCAATCGAATCATATCGTTTCAAGCAGGATTATTCACTTGACTAAAGTAAGGGGAGAAGTCTACCCTAGCTTCTCAAGACGGGATGACCGTCCGAAGGAGCGGGGAGAAATGTCTATAGCTGTTGGATTTACCAATCGTGAGTGGGCGGTGTTGTGTGCCGACCGACAGATGACGGATGCGGATGCAGGGCTAAAATTCGAGGGTTCTAAGATTGGTTGGTATGAAACCGAGGAAGGCAAGAAAGGGAAGCCTCATATACCCGGATACCCGATGGCTTTCAGATTCGCATCTGCGTACTGCGGAAGTCCAGATTCGGCTAAGGCTATATGTGCAAATATTTTGGATATCTTGCACGAGGCTATGCAGGAAGCTACCGAATGTGATTTGGTTCATGAACCGAATTATTTCCGAGAGGCTCTGCTGCCAATTTTCAAATCTAAAGAGGCTAAGGGGTTGCAGACGCTTATCGCGCTAGAGACAGAATACCGCTGCTTTCTTTTCAGGACCAAAGGGGAGCAAGTGGTGATAGGCGAACGGGAATACATTGGTGGAGGAGATTCGTCGGTCCTTAGGTATTTCGCAGGTGTAGCGGCACAGCATCCATCACTTTCGTGCGAGCAGGCAACGAGGCTGGGGATTTACTTAGTTGACCTAGCTAGTCGCTATGTGGACGGTTGTGGATTGGGCGCGGACGCTGCGATCTTGGAGTGCGGGAAGCTGGTCAGATTGTTGGATAAAACAGACACAGAGAAATATTCGGAACGATTTGCTCAATTTGAGCGGCAGATGGAAAGGGAATTTTTCAGTCAATGAACTACTTGCCGGACGCTTTCACTACTTGTTTTACAATATTGTCGTACTCAGTTTTGGATATTTTGGAAACGCTTCCATGTTTCTTTAGGACCTCCAACTGCTCATCGACGTATTTCTTGGCGGCATCTTTAATGTTGCCGTTGTTCTGCGTTTGCGACATTTGCTTGTTCCCTCCTGGATTTTTCAATCAAAAACTCATGGACTATGTAGTCAGCGAATGCTTCTTTGTACTTTCTAGAGGATGCGCGATTTTCTTTTTGGTGCCTTCTAAGATCGTCATCCTTGTTAAGAATTGGCAGCAGCGCATCGGAAATATCATCCGGCAGTGGCTCACGGCCTTCCGTGATTGCATCCTTAGCATACGTATACGCTTTTTCTGCTATAACCATCCACTTCGGCTTATGGTTCCTGTGTTCAAAGAGCCTGTGAAAATTCTTGGCCTCAAGGTCCTTTTTCTTGGCCTCACTGTAACCCATTTTAACCTCCTCAGAGGTAAAAAAGAAATGCCGCAAGTCCGTAGAGGGCCGTCAATCCAATGCTCAGATAGAAACAATAGACGGTTGCAGAGAAGCATATTTCATTTTGGTACAGCATCCAGCGAAGGCCAAACAATGCACACAACAGGGAAGCCAGAAACGGAACCATTCCTATCTTGGCGACAAATTTATATTTCTTACGGTCATCCAATAGTTCCAGCGTTTCAGAATGCGCGTAGATGAATCCGATGACGACCAGCAAAATACCCGCGATTCCCACGGCCGCCCCGAAAAGGGCTATGACTATATCCTTTTTCTCCACGTTAACCAGCGTAAGGGAAGAGGCAGCTTAACTGGCGGACTTGTATCTTACTAGTTACGTATTAGCGGTCAGCTTTTCGAATGTCAACGCGGGTGCCATAACCATATGACGCAAAGTATCGACGAACAAATCGGAACGATTCCGGCGATTGAAGCGAAATTCCATCTCTTCAAGGTAGGCCGGAAGATGCTTGGCGCTAACCCTGTGCCACGTTCCCACGATGCCGCGCTTGAGAAGGGAGAATGCGGATTCAACGGTATTAGTGTGGGTGTCTCCCATGACATAGACGCCGGAACTGTGGTTAATCTTCTTGTGGTTCGTCCTCTTGGCTTTCCGCATTGCAGCATCGTTCGCGGAAGCGTCATCGGTGAAAATGACTTCCACGTCCTCGGAGATGTTCTCGCGGATATACTTTGCGAGCGTTCCACCTTTCGCATCGTGGGCATGGAAGAACCGGAGATCGCCGTTGCGCTTGCGGATGCCGACCACTACTTCTTTATTTTCCATCCCATAGGCGCGTCCCTTGCCGAGAGTCTTGCCACCGACATAGGTAACGTCCATCTCTACTTTGCCGTCAAGCATGGGCTTATCGGTTTGCGCCATTGCGTGACGGATGCGGTGACAGAGATACCATGCTGTTTTGTATCCGCCGATTCCCAAAGTGCGCTGAATCTGGCAGGCAGACATACCCTTTTTCGCTTCACAGAGGAGAAGAGTTGCGGCAAACCACGTTGCAAGCGGCAAGTGCGAGTCATTGAAAACAGTGCCAGCGGTGACGGAGAACTGATAGTCACAGTCTTTGCAGTAGAACAGTTGTTTTTCGGTTTCGAGTTCGACCACAGAGCCTTTGCAGCGCAGGCAACGCGGCCCTTCGGGGAAGCGCAGGCGCGTCATAAGTTCGCGGCACTTGGCATCGGTCGGGAAGAGCGTGTTTACGTCCATTAGGTTCATAGGAGGCTCCCATTGGATGAAGGGCGGAAGAAGCTATTGAAGCGAGTCCCCACGCGGAAGTTGCTGGCGAGCATCAAGAAAGACATCCGCCAAATCGTTGCATCCGCTAAGCGCAAGAAGAAGTGAGGCTTGCTGTCCATGAAGGAAGTGTCCCATGAAGCCTAACTTTTGTAAAGTGAATAATCTTGGTTTCAAGAATCCGGGGGAGGGGCAGGCCCAAATTACTCTCTCCTCATCAACGGCAATGGCTGCCCTTTCTTTTCATACACTTACGAATTGCAATTCTAGCAACTCCTTTGTTTTGATATTCATGCAAATTGATTGGGGGGTAGGGGGGTACGTCCGCCTTTCTTCGACCAACGTCATTCTTTCCCCTCTCGCAATTTTCAACCTTCAATCGAAGATCCCGAGCGGTTCGGGACTTTCAACTTTTGACTTTCGATCTGTTGTCGACCGCGCGTTTGCATCCTTACTTCCTTACTTCATTACTTCGTCTTTACGGGGTCTCTCCTCATGACCCAGCAGCTCACTTTCAACCTCATGCCCTCGCGCCACACCTTTACTGTCAGTGAGCTGACCGGAAAAATTCGCGATCTGCTCGCCAGGAATTTCACCGACATCAGCGTGCAAGGAGAAATCTCCAACTGCCGCGCCGCCCAATCCGGCCACATCTACTTCACTTTGAAAGACGATCGCACCCAGGTCCGTTGCGTTTATTTCAAACAGCAGCAGCGCGGCATCAAGTTCAGGCCCGAAGACGGATTGCAAATCACCGTGCGCGGTTCCATCAGCGTCTACGAGCAGCGCGGCGAATATCAAATTTACGTCGAGAAAATCGACCTGGTGGGGCAAGGCGCTCTGCAGCTCGCCTTCGAGCAATTGAAAAAACGTCTCGAAGCCGAGGGACTCTTCGATGCCGCGCGCAAAAAACCGCTGCCACTTCTTCCCAGCCGCATCGGTATCATCACTTCGCCTAAGGGCGCCGCTGTACGCGACGTCGCGCGCATCCTCACGCGCCGCTTTCCGAACGTCCATCTGATGGTTTTTCCCGTGCGCGTGCAGGGCGAAGGCGCCGCCGAAGAAATTGTCAAGGCGCTGAAGTTTTTCAATAAAGCGAAACTCGTTGACGTTCTCATCCTCGCGCGCGGCGGCGGCTCCATGGAAGATTTGTGGTCCTTCAACGAAGAAATCGTCGCGCGCGCTATCTTCGCTTCCGAAATTCCCGTCATCTCCGGCGTCGGCCACGAAACAGATTTCACCATCGCCGATTTCGTCGCCGATGTCCGCGCTTCCACGCCTTCCGCCGCCGCTGAACTCGTCGTGCAAACGCGCCGCGAATTTGACAAACACATCGCCGAACTTCGCGGCGCTCTCGCCGAACAAATGCGCTATCGCATCTTGGTTCTCAGCCGCCGCATTCACGAGATTTCCGCGCGCCGCGGCTTCCGCCGCCCGCTCGATCTGCTCCGCCAGCAGCGCCAGCGCGCCGATGAAATGACTTCGCGTCTCGCGCTCGGCCTTCGCGCCCGCCTAGAGCAAGCGCGCAAACGCTTCACCGCTGCGCACCTGCGCATCGCTTCCTTCGATTTTCGCGTGAAGATCGCCGCCTTCCGCTTGCGCCTCGAAAAGCGCACCGCCGAACTCGGCGTCCGCATCGAACGCCAACTCCGCGCCAAGCGCGAGCGCTGGCAGCGCCTCGCGCTGCAGCTCCAGGAACGCGGCCCCCTCAAAGTTTTGGAACGCGGCTACGCCATCGCCACCGACGCTTCCGGCAATCTCCTCCGCGACGCCGCCCAAGTCGCCCTCGGCGACTCCGTTGCCATCCAGCTCCACCGCGGCCGCTTGTCAGCGGAAGTTAAGAGGAAGGACTAGATTGTATCCAGCGAAATTGAATGTCACGCGATTCGATGACCCATCGACTCCCGCGGCTGAACAGGATTTCATGCAAGACGAGATTGCTATCAGACAGACGAATTTCATCAGCGAGCCAATCTCCATGACCGATCCCGGGTTTGCCCGTTAGGCCCACAGTTGAATAGGAACGAACACCAGCGTATGAGAGTTCCAGATAGCCGTCGTGATAAGCACCTAGTAGTCGAATCAAAATCTCGATTTCCCGCACTTCGTGCCTGTTTCCTGAAGACGGCTCGCGGATCAGAAAGGATTCCACCCACGAATCGTGTGGACATCTGTGGTCACTGTAGTCGTAGTGCCAGGGTGCTGAAGCGAATTCGTAGGCAGACGGAGGCAAGGATGTCCGCACGCATTCGAGATACGCGTGATAGTCGCGGAAGGCCTTCACCACTTCCTCTCGTGTGTTGCGTCGGTTTAGAACGTTCAAGAGGATGCTCATGGCGCAGAGAATCATTCGTCGTCGGAAGAAGAGGCAACTTTGAGGACGGCGAGGAAGGCTTCTTGCGGGATGTCCACCTGGCCGACGCGCTTCATGCGGCGCTTGCCTTCTTTTTGTTTTTCGAGGAGTTTGCGTTTGCGCGAAATGTCGCCGCCGTAGCACTTGGCAAGTACGTTCTTGCGAATCGCCGCAACGGTTTCGCGCGCAATCACGCGGCTGCCGATGGCAGCCTGGATCGGCACTTCAAACATTTGACGCGGAATCAGTTTTCGCAAACGCGTCACCAGTTCGCGCCCGCGCTCCGCTGCAAAGTCGCGATGGATGATCAACGCGAGCGCATCGACAGGTTCACCCGCGACCAGCACGTCGAGCTTGATCAGATCAGACTCGCTATAACCCGCAAGGTGGTAATCGAGCGAGGCGTAGCCGCGTGAAGTGGATTTTAGCCGGTCGTAGAAATCGAGCACGATTTCGTTCAGAGGCAGTTCGTAGGTGAGCATGACGCGCGTCGGTGAAAGGTACTCGAACTTTTTTTGTGTGCCGCGCTTTTCCTGGCAGAGCTGCAAGATTCCGCCGATGGAATCTTCGTTGGTGATGATCATGGCGGTGATGATGGGCTCTTCGATTTTTTCGATGTCGCTGGGATTCGGGAATTTCGCCGGGCTGTCGACTTCGATCACTTCGCCGGTCACGCGTGTGATGCGGTAGCGCACGCTCGGCGCCGTCGTAATTAAATTGAGGCCGAACTCGCGCTCCAGCCGCTCCTGCACGATTTCCATGTGCAGCAGGCCGAGGAAGCCGCAGCGGAAACCGAAGCCGAGCGCCACGGAATTTTCCGGCTCGTAAAAAAATGCCGCGTCGTTCAATTGCAGTTTTCCGAGCGCGTCGCGCAATGGTTCGTAGTCGTCGGCAAGCACGGGAAATAATCCGGCGAAAACCATCGGCTTGATGGCTTCGAATCCCGGAAGCGCCGGAGCCGGCCGCGCCACTTCGATCACTGTGTCGCCCATGCGCGCATCGGCCACGCGTTTGATGTTGGCGACGATGAAGCCGACGTCGCCGGCTTCGAGTTCCTCGAGCGCGACGGGTTTCGGAGTCAGCGTGCCGAGCTGCTCGACTTCGTAGGTTTCGTTTCCGGCGACCAGCTTGATTTTCTGGTGATTCGAAACGCGGCCTTCCATCACGCGCACCAGCACAACGGCACCGCGGTAAATGTCGAACCACGAATCGAAAATCAGCGCCTGCAGCGGATTTTCCGCGCTGCCTTTGGGCGGCGGAATGCGCGCGACAATCGCTTCAAGAACTTCTTCGACGCCGAGGCCGCTTTTTGCGCTGATCAGCAGCGCGTCTTCCGCGGGAATCGCGAGCACACTCTCGATTTGTTCTTTGGCGAAATCCGGCTGCGCTGCGGGCAAATCAATTTTATTGATCAACGGAATAATTGCGAGGTTGTGTCCGGCGGCAAGAAAAGTATTCGCGACAGTTTGCGCTTCCACGCCCTGCGAAGCGTCCACGACGAGGAGAGCGCCTTCGCAAGCGGAAAGCGCGCGCGAAACCTCGTAGGAGAAATCCACGTGGCCCGGCGTGTCGATCAAATTCAACCGATAGGTGTTTCCGTCTTTCGCTTTGTAGTGCAGGCGGATACTCTTTGCCTTGATGGTGATGCCGCGCTCGCGCTCGAGGTCCATGGAGTCGAGAACTTGCTCGTGCATTTCGCGCCGCGAGAGCGCACCGGTCATTTCGAGGAGACGGTCCGCAAGCGTGGATTTGCCGTGGTCGATATGAGCGATGATGCAGAAATTTCGAATGAACTTCGGGTCCATTGTTCTCGCTTACAAAATGTTCTCGCTTACCA
>MNDE01000083.1 GCA_001914785.1 Acidobacteria bacterium 13_2_20CM_57_17
CCGCCTCGGCACGCTGCGCCTCGGCGGCCTGGAGTTTGGATTGTGCTTCAGCTCGCTGTGCCGCGACTTCTGGCGCAACCAGGCGGGCCATCAACTGTCCAGTCATCACGCGCGACCCGCGATCCACGCTGATCGCATCAACGTAAGCCGTAACCTTTGGAAAGACGGCCACAGCTTCGTACGCTTGCAACTCTCCGGGCAGACGTGTGGTGATGGACAGCTTCTTCGACGCAACCTTTGTAACTTCGACAGTGGGAGCGGTCGGGGCGGAGGCCTGAGCCTTCGCGCTGGAGTTTGCGTTCGAACCGCATGACGTGCACCAGTAATTTGTCACGATAAGAGCCAAGATCGACGAAATTCGGAATCGTTTCATGCCGTTTCTCCAGGCAAAGAGGTTGTCCTTCGCGCGAACGCACTCGCAGGGTCATCGGGATCGAGCGAAGGCGAGTGCACTCCCGCGCGTTGCTGAACCAGGGAAAATACCAGCGGAAGAATCAGCAGGGTGGCTGCCGTCGCAAACAGCAAACCTCCGATGACCGCACGCCCAAGAGGAGCCGTCTGCTGGCTTCCTTCGCCGATTCCGAGAGCCATGGGAACCATTCCAGCAATCATCGCCATGCTGGTCATCAAAATCGGCCTCATACGGGTTCTCGCTCCATGAATCGCAGCAGCAGTGGACGCATTTCCTTGCCGACGATATTCCTCCGCAAATGTCACCAGCAAAATCGCGTTTGCCACCGCGACCCCGATCGCCATGATCGCGCCCATGAACGACTGAATATTCAAACTCGTGCCCGTAAGAAACAGAACGAAGAGCACTCCGCAGATAACTGCCGGCACCGTCGAGAGCACCACGAACGCGAGCCTCAACGATTGAAAGTTCGCGGCCAGCAGCAGGTAAATCACCAGGACCGCAAGCAGGAGTCCGATGCCCAGGTTCGTCAGCGTCTGCTTCATCGGGCCGATTTGCCCGCGGATGGTCACCTTTACTCCGCGAGGAATCTCGCCCGCGCGCTTGATCGCGCTATCCAGCTCACCCGAAATTCGACCGAGGTCCTCCCCCGCGACGTTCGCAGTGAGAGTGACCATGCGCTGTCCGTTCAGCCGGTGATACTCCCCGACAACACTTCCATACCCCACTTGCGCGACGTCGCCCATCAGCGGATGGGAAGCGCCGCCCTGCGTCACCGGAATGTGTTCCACATCCTGGATCGAGGTAACGTCGGACTGCGGCACCTGCACCTGGACTTGATATCCGACTCCTGATTTCGGATCGGCCCAGTAGTTCGGCGTCACGAAGCGGCTCGAGGACGTTGCCGCCAGGAACGAACGGCCCACGCCAGCGGTTGTCACTCCCAACTGACCGGCACGTTCCCGGTCCACGTCGATGTTAATGCTCGGATAGTCGAGCGGTTCATCGTATTGAAGATCGCGAAGCGCAGTAATCTTGTTTACTTCTGAACGGAGCTTCGCGGCAAAGGCACGATCCGCCGCGAGATCGGGTCCGCCCACATTGATTTCGACGGGCGTCGGAGCGCCGAAATTCATGATCTGTGTAACGATGTCCCCGGCTTCGAAGGAAAACTGACAGCCCGGAAATTTGTCCGGCAAGAGCTTTCGCAGACGCTCTTCGAACTCATCCACCCGAATATCGGCGTCCGGGTTCAGCGCCACGCGCAATACAGCTTCATGCTGACCGCTAGTCCAGAGATAAATCGTGTTGATCGGATAGTTGGGAGGCGGCGCGCCAACGTAGCTCAGCGTAACGCTGACGTTTCCTGCCCCGGCCGCCTCTTGAATTGCATGCAGAACGCCGAGAGTGAGTCTTTCCGTTGTTTCCACTCGCGTGCCGATGGGCGCGCGGAACCTCAGGAGAAGTTGCCCCGAGGAAACCCGCGGAAAGATTTCTCGTCCGAGATACGGCCCGAGCAGAGCAATCACCAAAAGGGAACCCAGAACATACGCCGAGATCGTGAGCCAGCGGTTTGCCGTGAGGCGGTCGAGGATGCGGCCGAGTCTGTCTCGAACCCGATGCAGCAGCGAAGGAGCGTCCTCCGCTTCCGGCGCATGCTCACGCAGGATCCACGTGGATAACACCGGCACAAGAGTGCTGGACAACAAATACGAGGCGGCCATCGCGAAACCAACTGCCAGAGAAAGCGGCACGAAGAGCGAGTGCGAGACTCCGGTCATGAAAAAGGAAGGAACAAACACCGCGAGAATGCACAGCATCGCCAGCAGCCTCGGAGTCTGTACTTCCTTGCTCGCTTCGAGAACCGCCACCGCACGCCCTCGTCCTTGTCCCAGGTGACTGTGAATGTTCTCCATCACCACCGTCGATTCGTCGACAAGAATTCCGACCGCCAGCGCCAGGCCGCCCAAGGTCATGATGTTGACCGTTTGACCCGCGCCCCACAAGGCAACGACTGCGGTCAGCAAGGCAAACGGAATCGTCGCGACCACGATGAGAGAACTCCGCCAATCGCGCAAAAAGAGCAATACCATCACGCCCGTCAAGACCGCGCCCAAGAGCCCTTCCTTCACGACAGAGAGCAGCGAGTTCCGAACGTAGGAGGATTGGTCGAATTCGTAATCGATCTTGATGTCTTCTGGAACGACGGACTGGAATTGCGCGAGGCTGGCTTTCACTTCGTTGACGACGCTCAGCGTCGAGGCGTCGGCGCGCTTCGTTACGGGAATATAGACCGTGCGGCGTCCATTGACTTCGGCAAAGCCAGTGATGATGTCGCTCGAATCTTCAATCGTGCCGACGTCCCGCAGAAAAACAGTCGGGCCCGCTCCTGTGCGAATCGGAAGGTTTTGCAGGTCCTTGATATTCGTGACCACCGAATTGATGGGCGCGAGACGCAGCAAATCTCCGGTGCGCACATTCCCCGCAGGCACTATCGTGTTCCCGGTGTTCAGCGCTTGGATCACTTCCTCTGGGGCCATCCGGTAAGCGCGGAGACGATCCGGGTCGACGCTCACGACAATCGTTCGCGCGGCCCCTCCGAATGGAGGAGGAGCTGAGACTCCCGGCAGAGTTGCGAAAAGTGGGCGCACGCGGTTTAGCGCCAGGTCTTGAATTTCGGCGACACTCTTCGTTGTGCTTGAAAAAACGAGGTAGCCGACCGGAACGCTTCCAGCGTCAAAACGCATGATGAACGGCGCGACGGTTCCGGGAGGCATGAACGCACGCGCCCGGTCCACGTATCCCACGGTTTGTGCCATCGCCTGGCTCATGTCCGTGCCCGGATGAAACGTGAGTTTCAGCAGTCCCACGTTTTGGATGGATTTCGATTCCACGGACTCAATGCCGGTAATGTAGAGGAAGTGATACTCGTAGTAATAAACGAGATACCCTTCCATCTGCGCCGGAGACATTCCCCCGTACGGCTGCGCGACATAGATCACCGGCAGATTCAGGTTCGGGAAGATATCGATGGGCATGCGCAGAAGAGCGAGAATCGAGCACAAGGCCACACCGATCACGAGAACAACCACGGACATCGGATTCCGCAATGCGCTGCGCAAGAGCCACATGACTATCGTGCTCCTTGTGGGTCGGTACGTAGCGCTTGGAGAAACGGCGCAAGATCGCCTTGGGCCGCCGCGACCGAAGCGAGGTTCTGCCAGACCGCCAGTCGGGCCAACGCGTCATCGATTTCCGCTTGCACGAGAAAGCTCTGCGCGTCAGAAACATCCACCAGCGTCGCAAGCCCAGCTTGATAGCGCGCACGCTCCTGGGTTTCTGTTGTGCGCGCGGCTTCGAGTTCGACGGGTGTGTTCTCTGCGACTTTTCGCGCGCCATCGAGCAAGGCTTGTGCTTTGCGCAGTTGCCCTGTCAGGTCTTGCAACGCCTGGTCGTAGCGCGCTTCCTCCGTGCGTTCGTTCGCCGCTTCCACTGCCTTTTTAGACTTGATTGAAAAGATGTCGAATACTGGGAATGTCACCATCAGCCCGGCTGCCCAGTTCGCACGATCCGGCCCCAAGCCCTCCGTACCTCCGAGAAATTTGCCCGTCGGGTCAACGCCACTTCCGCGTCCCATGATCACCGACTGCAGATACAGCTTCGGGTAATACGAACGATCGAGCGCGTGCACGAGCGACTGCGACTCTTGGACACGCGCTCGTTGCACTTCCGCAACTGGATTATTCGAGACAGGAGTGAGTGGCGGCGCAGCCGCGGGCGGCCTAGCGAGCAAGGTGCTCTCTCGAACTTCGACCACCGCATCGGCAATGCCGAGGATATCCGCGAGTTGCGCGCGGCTTACGGCTTCCTGCTGCTGCGCTCTTGCCAGGTTCACGCGCGCGCGGGCGAGTTCCGCGTCCGCCCTTGAAGCATCCGCGCCCGCGCGGAGCTGATTGTCCACGAGGACGTGCACGGACTTCGTTAAGGTCTCGCGCCGCTCCACGTCCGCCTGCGCGGCGAGCACGGTTTGCTCGGCCGCCAGTAGTGTCAGGTAGGCGTTCACCGTTGCGACGCTCACATCGAGGCGTGTCAGAGACACTTCCGCCCCGGCCCTGCTCTGAACGGCGCGTGCTGCATCGACCCTCGCGCCGCGATACCCGAAGTCGAGAGGCTCCCAGGAGAATAACAGTCCACCTGCGCTTCCCCAGGCGCTGCGGTTCGATGTCGACAGCAGGACTGGTCCGCTAATCGGAGCAATTACGGAGTTGGGTAGGGTCAGCCCGGTAATGTTGTTGTCCGTACCTCTATTCGACTGCCAGAGGACATCGGTTCGAGGCAAGTAGCTGGTTCGCGCCAGTCCCACGCCTCCTTCCGCGGCCCGGACTCGTTCCAGCGAAGCACGCACAGTCGGGTAATTCTTGAGAGCAAAGTCCACCGCTTCTTCGAGCGTGAATGCTCTCGTCTTTTGCTGGTCGGACTGCCCCAGCACCGGCCGTCCCAACGCCAAGAGCAAAACTACGCTGGTCGCCGTTTTCCAATACCTTCGATGTTTTGCGAACACGTCCGTCTGCTCCTCAATTCACTTCCGTGGTGCGTGGTAGAGTCCTTCGATGAGTTCCATCCCGCGCTCCAGAAGTTTATCGTCCGGAATTCCTTGCTGCGCCCACCCTTTCAAGATTTCGTCCACTCCGTAGCCCTCCTTGCGGCCGAACCGGTCGTCGAGGAGATCCGCGTCGTGAATGATTTGTCCGATCAGGCCAACCTTTGGGTCGCGGACGTGAAACTGTTTGGTTAGGGTTTCAAATGTGCAATCGTCGCCGCGATGTCCGAACCCTTCCTCGTGGAACATGTCGTAGCGTACCGCGCCCGCCGGCACACGGTCTTCGGGTGCGAAGGCAAACCGTGCCTTCCGGTCAATAAAACGGCGAATCAGCCAGGCGGACGCGCAGCGATCAACACCCGGCCGCGGCCTCGTCACCCACACTCTGCCCTTGTGGTCCTTCGGATTGATCTTGCTGTTAGCGGCCCCTGATTTGGCCGCGCGCGACCTCGTTGCCTGTTCCAGTAATTCCTGAACGCGCTTCTGCAACGGGCTGTCGAAGAAATCGACCTCGACGATCTCCTGGAATCGATTCCGAAGCCGGCTAAGGCGGCCCGCGCCTTTTCCTTCGACGCGCGTGGAGGAAAACGTCTGCAGCTCGCGGATCAGCTCCTGATACTCGCGCGCGCGAGCTTCGGCGAAACGGCCAATCAGCTGAGGCCTTGAAAGATTGTCGATGGATTCCACGTGGACCACCGATGCGTCCCCTCCGTATTTCCGAATTGCTGTCGCGAGCCACTGAAATCTCTCTTCATTGCTGGGATTGTTCGGGAGCAGGTAGCCCGAGTTTCCAAGTGGCACGGTCCCGTACCGCTGCAGCTTTCGCCAAATCTCTACTCTTTGGCTGGCGCGCTTTGTGGGCAGGGTAAACGCCAGCAGCAGCCACGCGGGCTTCGGCTCTCTGCGTACAGTCATTGCACTTTTATGTTATATCTCTAACTCACCAAAAGTAAAACGACACCCTGGCGCAGACTAACGCAAACTGTTTGGAGGAAAAACGAACGACGAGGAACTGCTTGCGGTTTTGGGGGAACTTATTGCGGCCCTATTGAACTCTTCCGCCGGCCGGCGTTCCCTGTCCGACGACGCGCAGCTTCTCGCGCAGCGCGTGCTCCTCGGCCGCGAGAGGCGCGAATTGCTTGTGCCAGAATTTCACGCGTTCGGGTTCCGGGAGCGATGCCATCGCATGGATCACGGCAGTTTAAATTCTGCGACTTGATAAAAGCAATCCCCGCCGCCCCTGCCAATTTTCGCATTCCTGTCAGACGATTTGATCCTTGTTCAGTGATCTTATTGTGCCACGGCTGATTGATGGATCTTGGCGTACTCGGCCTTCGCGTCTCGCAGAATGGGGATGTCTGAATCGGCGTTCTTCCAAGTGTTCAAGAATTCCTGATACTGGGTAATTGCCTTCGCTGTTTCGCCTTGGAGGGCGAAGGCTCGTGCGAGGCCTAGATGTGCGAGAGTGCCGAGAGGGCAGTTCTGAATAATGCCGCGGTGATCGAGCATTTTTTTAAATTCGGATTCGGCATCGCTTCCTTTATGAAGCTGCAGGTAGGACTGGCCGCGCACATAGATTGGATAAAGAAATCTTCCCGCTTCGATTTCCGGATTGGGGCCGCCCCATTCATAGTTGGTTGCGTTCCTGAGAATATCGACGGCCACCGCGCCGTGACCTCGATTCAATTCTATGGAGGCACGAATCGTGGGCAGCCAATAAGAATTGATCACCGTGTTTAGGGGAAATTGATTGGCTAAGTCGCTGGCCATTTTCTCCGCAGTCGCGATATCTCGTGACCGAGCAAAGGCAAGCGCCGCAAGAATTCGTACGTCCCGAGTTGAGGCAATTCTCAGTGCAGCGATGGACTCTTTGCGGGCTCGCGTGATATTCCCGAATTCAGCCTCTCGTAGGGCCGCATTCATCTGCCATAGAGCCGCCACTTCCGTTTCGTTGCTGTGAAGGGCGGAATCGGCGGCGCGTTGCGAAAACTCACGCGCTTTGTTGAGGTACCCAGACGAGGCGTTGGTATCGGATTCATTGGAGAGAAGCCAGTCCTCCGCGCCGGGCCTGCCTATAGACCATGAAACCTGCCGAGCCATCTCAGCCGTATCACCTTCCAGAAAGGCAATGCCGTAGCGATCTGCATGCAAGAACACCTGGTCGCGCTTCAGGGCGAACGCTTGTCCGTAGGCGGCTTTCGCTTCCTCAATCCGGCCGAGAGCAGCGTAATCCTCCATCAAATTGGAATATAGAAAGGAACTATCCGGATTCAACCGGATGGCCTCAAGAGTTTCTGCGACAGCTTTTTCATATTTTCCGAGAAATTCGTAATTGACACCCAAGAGGTTACGCGGATAGTGATCCCGGGGATAGATTTGGGCCCAGAGTTCGCAGGTCTGGTTTGCCTTTTCCAATTCGCCCGTAACAACCTGATGGTAGTCCGCCGTGATCCTGAACCGTTCTCGCTCGCTCGCGTGGTCACGAAGTTGGTACGCTTTCGCAACATTTTCGGCGGCGAGTCCTGGCTCGTTGATATTTGAATAGGAGATTCCCAGCCCGTCGTAGGCAAGAGCGAAGTTCGCGTCAAGCTCTAGCGCCCGCTTGAATAGCGGAATTGCCTCTGCGTCTGATCGAGTGTTGTTCCCCAGAGAATAAGACTTCAACGCTTCGAGGGACGATGTCGTTGCCTGCTCGAGCGGAAAGCCGAATCTCTGCACCGATGCAAGCGATTCACCCAATTTCTTGCGAAACCTTGCGGCCGCTCTGTCGAGCGCATTCAAAATTTGTCCCTTGTTCGCCGCTGCCGCTTGCTCCCGGGCAAGCGACTCGCCCGTCTGGCAATTGATGGCATTGAGTCCAATGACGTACTTCCCGCCAAGATCTGCGATCGACACTGTGATGTAAGCTTTAGCGCCAGCACGCTGGCAGAGATCCCGCGACACTGCCGGAGTCAACTTGCTGTTGGCCGGCTTGGTCATCAGTTCCAGTAATGCGTTGATTCTTGTCTCCGCCAGTACATTTAGGTAGGGAGATTGTGTAAGGTCCACAGAAATCGCCTGTCTTAGACTGTCATCAAACACCGCATCGCCGGTGGAGTTTAATGCGTCGGAGATGAGCACAAGGTCGGTGCTGGATAACACCGGCTTTGATGGCAGAGAAAACACAATCAGGACGAAGATAAGGCTTAGGACGCTGGCGACCGCAGCCGCCAGAGCACGCCACCGTTTTGGGTACAGCTCTCCGGCGCGTGGTCGAGCTTCAAGTCCGGAAGGCGCAGTCAAATGCGGCAACGACAAAGTGGACTGCGGTGATTCGGAAACATCAAGACTATTTGGCGGTTCCCCCGCATGCCTGATGCCTTGAACTGGGTTTGGCCAAATAGATCTCCTCAGGTCATCCGCCTTGTGCGCCACTTCCGCGGTGAAACGATAACCCCGGCGGGGTACTGTCTCAATGAACCTGGGTTTTTCGGCAGAGTCGTTCAAGGCATCGCGCAACTTGTTGATGGCGTTGTTCAGGTTGTGGTCGAAGTCAACAAACGTGTTATCCTGCCATAAGCGGTGGTGCAGCTCTTCGCGCGTTACCAGTCCCCCCGGGCGTTCCAAGAGGGCCACGAGAATCTGGAATGGTTTTTCCTGCAGCTTGATCCGATATCCGTGACGCCGAAGCTCGCCCACTTCGAGATTGAGCTCGAATGAGGCGAAACGCAGGACCGGGCCGGGGCTAGGTGGGCTCAACTTTACTTCCAAGGTGCAAAAGTGGCAACAAACCTACCACACGGAACACTCAGGGCCAAGTTTAATTTAGTTCATCACTGGTCTAAATTCAAGTAAATCAACGGATTCGATGGTGATGTGAAATTGGCTCCGAGGTGATTGACTTCTTCCGGTTCATGGCGCAGATTCCGCCAAACACTCAGCCCTCCGATCCCTGGACGTGAGAACGGCGAGCTATTCCCGAGGGATTCCACAGCGAGTGTTGAATAGAGGAGTCCAGCCCATGCCCGCGTGCCGCCCAGCCGTGCTGTTTGTAATCTGCATTTTGGCCCTGTTTGGATTAGTTCCCGGGTCCCAAGCGCAGAACAGGGGAACTTTTGTTGGAGGTGTGAACTACCCCGCAGGCGCGCCAACGGTGCCAACTAATACGGGATATCTCCTCGGGGGGGTTATCCCCAATGAGATCCATACGGCGGACTTCAATGGTGATGGCAAGCTCGACGTCGTAGTGGCAGCCGGTTGCAGCATCTATTTCGCTGCAGCATGCCCGAATGGATATGCTGTCGCGGTCTACTTGAGTAATGGTGATAGCACTATTCAACCGCCTATTCTTAATGGTTCCATGCCGCCGGCTATTCGGTCGATCATCGTGGGGGACTTAAACGGAGATGGCAAACCGGATGTCGCTGTAGCCTCGGATTGCCTATCCAGCCAGGACTGCTCCTCTGGGACCATCACCGTTCTGCTCGGAAATGGCGACGGCACCCTGACGCAGTCGGCCCAATACCCGCTGAACGGGATTGCAAGCCAAGCAGGGACTCTTGCGGTCGGCGACTTCAATGGCGATGGCAAGCTCGACCTTGTAGCGGGAATCGCGTGCTACAACCTCCCGGTAAATGGGTGCTCCGTCGGAGCGGTTGCTATTTTTCTGGGCAATGGCGACGGCACTCTAGCAGCTTCCGGAATCTACCCAACTGTAGGAAATGGCGCGCTTTATCCCGTTGTGGGGGATTTCAACGGCGACGGGAAACTGGACGTGATCGCCGGGGCTCCCTATGCGCCAGGAGACAATTCCCATTCCAGCCTTACGGTTCTTCTGGGAAATGGCGGCGGCACGTTTGTGGAGTCCGTCACTGCCTTGCCCTTTGGTGGTTTGGGTACGCTTGTCGTTGGCGATTTCAATTCCGATGGCAAGCTCGACCTTGCAACCATCTCCTACGGCGTCACACTGCAAATACTTTCCGGCAATGGCGATGGAACGTTTCAGGCGCCCGTCGGAACACCGATCGGTCTTGCATTCCCTGTGACCAACGGGAATACGATTACAATTGTCGATTTGAACGGCGATGGGAAGCCCGACTTAGTCGTCAGCGGCGGGTTTGCGGGCTCAAACGTGAACGGCGTGCTTGTGCTCCTGAATGACAGCACCGGAAACTTTATAGTTGGACAGGCCTACCCAATAGGCGGCTGGCAGTATGCGCCGATCGTCGTAGCAGACTTCAACGGCGATGGAAAACCCGACGTCGTAATGGCTAGCGGCTGTTCGGAAAGCCCGGTACACGGTTGCCCAGATGGAAGCATAGTCGTTTTGCCCGGCAGTGGTGACGGCACGTTTCAAGGGCCCGTTGTTGTAACTTCGCCAGGCGGCGGGGTCGGTGTCTTTTCTGCGGGCACTGCTGATTTTAACGGTGATGAAATTCCCGATCTGTTTGTTTCTCAGGCCTGCGTCCCGGGAAGCTACCCCGCGCAATGTGGGGCTGGAGTTCTTCTGGGCAAGCCCGACAGTACCTACCAGTCGCCCACCGTAGCGCAGAGCAGTGGCCAGTCATCCCAGTATTCCCTCTCGGCGGATTTCAACGGTGATGGCAAACCGGACCTTGCAATCCTCAACGCGTGCGACTCACCGACGAGTTGCAATTCTCCTTCGGTAAGCATTTTGTTAGGCACTGGAGATGGCACGTTTCAACCTCCTGTGACCTATCCGCTTGGAGGTTCTACGCCTGTTGGGATTGTCACCGGAGATTTCAATGGTGACATGAAACTCGACATCGCTGTAGCAACCCAGTGCGACTCTAGTTCCTGTACGCAGGGGACCGTGTCCATCCTTCTCGGAAACGGAGATGGGACTTTTCAGAATGCAGCGACCACCGGCATCGGCTCCGGCGTTGCGGTTTCCATCGCCGCGGGTGATTTCGACCGTGACGGAAAGAGCGACGTCGTGGTGGGGAACACAAACGCTTCGATCAATAATCCGTATGCGGAGTTTGCAACGATTCTGCTGAGCAACGGCGATGGCACATTGCGGGTTGCTGGAAGCTACGATACGGGCGGCGCTGCTACACCGAACGGCGTGAGGGCCGTAATCGCGGTGACAGGCGATATCAACCACGATGGAAACTTGGACGTGGTCGTAGCCAATGGCTGCGAGGCGCCCATTCAAAACGACGCTGGCTGTTCCAACGGGTCCATGGGCGTCTTGCTGGGAAATGGCGACGGTACGTTCCAGCAAGTACAAGAGACCGTGGTGACCGATGGAAATCTTATCTCGGCAAGTCTCGTGGACGTCGATGGCGATGGAAATCTGGACCTAATTGCATCCACAGCGGGTGGAGTGATGGTGGCCCGAGGAAAGGGCGACGGGACCTTCCAGCCGCCGGTCATTTACGGCGGACTTGCAGAACCCACGAACGTGGTCCTCGCCGTCGCCGACTTAAACAACGACGGTGCGCCCGATATCGTTCAGCCCGATAACGGCGGCAACCTGGCGATTTTCTACAATCGCGGCGGAACCTTTTTGACCACTGTAACTTCGGGAAGCCCTTCGATCGCTGGACTTCCGGTTACATTTACCACGACCGTAACAGCTAGCATCGCGAAAAACCTCACTGCCACCGGGACCATCAGCTTTTACGACGGAACTGTGTTTCTCGGCACGGTCTCCATTTTGAATGGGGCAGCGTCGCTGACGCTTTCCAGCCTATCAGTTGGGACGCACACTATTATTTCGTCTTATTCCGGCGATCCGAATTTCAATCCGCACAATGGGCCAAGTCTGGCCCAGATTGTTACGTCAACGCTGGTTTCGACCCAGGTGACGCTCACTTCATCCCCCAATCCTTCAAACGCCGGACAACTGGTGATATTTACTGCGATTGTAACAGCGACCGGTAATATCCAGTTTTATGACAACGGAGTTGCGATTGGTACGGCAGGCCTCAATGCCAGCGGTCAAGCCGTCTTCTCAACTGCTTCGTTATCACAAGGCACTCACAGCATTTCGGCGAATTACGGCGGCGACGCCGGGCACTCGTCCAGCACCTCCCCGACGCTCTACCAGAGCGTCGTAACCGTTCCATCCGGAGCCTTCCTCTATGGCGTCGTGACCGATCGAGGAAGTGGCCAGCCGCTGGCGGGCGTGAGTGTGAGGCTGTGCGTCCCGGCGAATATCATGTTGTACGGAGGCTTATGCACTTTTCTAACTACCACCGATGCCAGCGGAACTTATTCCTTGAGTGGCACCCTGGTGACAAGTTCGAGTGGCGGTCTTCTGTTTCAAGGACAGGGCTACTATGCCAACCTTCAGCCGTACACCATCGTCTCCGTTCCAACGCAAGTGGATGCCAGCCTGTTGCTTGGCGGCACGATCCTGCAGGGCAGCGTGACGGATGCCAGCACGCAGCAAGGGATCGTGGGTGCCACGGTTAGTTTCTATCCCGATTCATCCCTCACATCCGCTGACGGCGGTTTCTCAATCCAGGTCCTGACCGGGGCGGTCGGCGCCTACACTGTAGACAGCTCCCACTTCATGGAGGCAGCAGCGGGTGGGTTCAAGATGGACAGCGGAGCACTCTATGCTTACGTCTCCGCTCCAGGATATCTCACGTTGCCAACAGCGGGCTTGACTGCCAGCCCACCTTTCCCAACCGTACAGAACTACTCGCTGATTCCCTCCGGCGCTACTGCCCTTCAAGGAACAGTAACCGATAGAAGCACTGGCGCAATGCTCGCAGGAGTTCGTGTAAAGCTATGCGTGCCGGCGAGCATCTTGTTGTACGGAGGTTCCTGCAGCTCGCTGACCACCACTGATGCCAACGGACACTATTCCTTGAGCGGTGCCCAGGCGACCAGCGCGAGTGGCGGGCTACTGTTCCAGTTACCAAGCTATTACGCCAACCTTCAATCTTTCACCATCACCTCCCTTCCAACGCAGCTGGATGCCAGCTTGTTGGTCGGTGGGACGATCTTGCAGGGTACTGTGACCGACGCCAGCACACAGCAGGGAATCGTAGGTGCGACGGTAAGTCTCTCACCCGATTCATCTCTCACCTCTGCCGATGGTGGTTTCACGATCCAGGTGCTAACTGGCGCGCTTGGCGCTTATGCTGTGGACAGCTCGCACTTCATGGAGGCAGCAGCGGGCGGGTTCAAAGTGGACGGCACATCTGCTACTGCGCCAGGGTATCTCACGTTGCCAGCAGGCGGCTTCCTAGCCAGCCCGCCCTACCCAATCGCGCAGAACTACTCGCTGATTCCCACCGGTGCTACAGCTCTTCAGGGCACAGTAACAGATAGAGGCACTGGGACGGCACTAGCGGGGGTCAGTGTGAAACTGTGCGTGCCGGCAACCACCTTGTTGTATGGGGGCTCGTGCAGCTTTGTGGCGACAACCGATGGCAGCGGTCACTATTCCTTGAGCGGTGCTCAGGCGACTAGTTCGAGTGGCGGACTGCTGTTCCAATTGCAAGGCTACTACGCCAACCTTCAGTCGTTCACCATCTCTTCCGTTCCCACGCAGCTGGACGCCAGCTTGCTAACCGGAGGCACGATCCTGCAGGGCACCGTAACCGACGCCAGTACGCAGCAGGGAGTCGTGGGCGCGACCGTCAGTTTCTACCCCGATTCGTCGCTGATTTCCGCCGAGGGAGGTCTCGCTAATACCATCCACGTATTAACCGCTACGCTTGGTGCTTATGCTGTGGACAGTTCGCACTTCATGGAAGCAGCAGTGAGCGGGTTCAAGGTGGACGGCGGCGCAAGCTTTGCTTATGTTTCTGCTCCGGGATATCTAACCTTGCCAACAGCGGGTTTCACCGCAACTCCACCTTTCCCACTGACTGAAAACTACTCCGTGATTCCGAATGGAACAACTAATCTCATTACGATGAACACCGCGCCAGGCGGGCTCACATTCATGGTGGACGGTATCAACTACACCGCACAACAGAGTTTCCAATGGCCAACCGGTTCTGTCCATTCGATTGTAACCACCAGCCTGCAAGGAACCGGCGGAACGCGATATTTGTTCGCACAATGGAGCGATGGCGGAGCACAATCGCACCAAGTGACGATCATAGGCGCGGCCAATTACACCGCTTCGTTTGGCATTCAGCATCAACTGACCACTACGGCCAGTCCGACAGGGGGAGGTTCGGTCACCGCCGGCGGGTGGTTCAATTCAGGTGCTTCCGTGACGATCACAGCGACGGCAAACTCCGGTTTCACTTTCACGGGCTTCACGGGCGACCTTTCAGGCAGCACGAATCCGCAGACTCTTGTGATGTCGGCGCCAAGGAATGTGACCGCGAACTTCGCTGCCGCCCAATTTTCTACCGCAACGTCGCTGATTTCTTCCGCCAACCCGGCAGTCTATCTTCAACCTGTAAATTTCACTGCCACTGTAGGCTCCAGTTCCGGAACTCCCGCGGGAACTGTCTCCTTCTACGCTGGCAGTGCCCTTATCGGTTCGGCCATCCTCACGAATGGGGTGGGCACCAGCTCCGTCGCATTTCCCACCGTGGGGCCCTATTCGATCACAGCCATTTATGGCGGGGATGCCACTCATACCTCCAGCACTTCGTCCGCGCTCATTGAGACGGTCAACAAAGCGTCCACGACCACGAGCGTGACATCCTCGAAGAATCCGCAACTGATCGGCCAACCGATTACGTTCACAGCAGCCATCAGCGGCCAATTCGGCGGCGCGGTGAGCGGTTCGGTTGTCTTTAAGGCAGGTGCTTCAACTCTGGGCACAGTCGCGGTCAGCGGCAATCAGGCGAGCCTGACTACCTCATTTGCGACAGCGGGAACGCGCTCCATTACGGCGCAGTATGCAGGCGACACGAACGACACGGGGAGCGCTTCGCCGGCGCTCAGCGAGTCAGTAGTGGCAAAGCTTGCGACGACAACCACGGTGGCTTCGTCTGTGAATCCTTCATATATTGGACAGGCAGTCAAGCTAACGGCGACCGTCACCTCGTCTGGCGGGACTCCCCCAGACGGGGAAGTGATCAATTTCAGGCAGGGGACCACAGTTCTCGCCAGCGTACCGATGTTAGGTGGTACAGCATCGTTCACCACGTCTTCGCTGACGGTCGGGACGCATAACCTCAATGCGAACTATGGCGGCGATGCGACATTCAACGCCAGCACTTCCGCACCAGCCTTGGCACAGGTGGTTGCAAAATATCCGACTTCAACAGCACTGACATCGAGTCTGAATCCCTCGATCTACGGTCAATCTGTGACCCTGAGCGCCACAGTAAGTTCGACGAACCCGAATTCTGCGACCGGCACGGTGACATTCCGAAATGGATCGACAGGGATGGGGACAGTTACGCTGACAAGCGGAATAGCCACTCTGACTCGTACAAACTTGACTTCCGGCACTCTCTCGATTACGGCAACCTACAATGGAGATGCCTCCTCGGCTGTCAGCACGTCCGCACCGCTGGGCCAAATCATGAATCTGGCCACTACGACAACGCGGGTAGTCTCCTCCCGTAACCCGTCGAACTTTGGGCAATCCGTTCGGTTCACCGCAACCGTGACCTCGGCGACAGTGACGCCCACAGGAACGGTAACGTTCAGTTCCGGAGCCACAGTGCTCGGTACGGTGAACTTGGCAGGCGGTAGAGCAAGTCTCGCGGCTACGACTCTACCTCGAGGCACGAACACGATCACGGCAACTTACAGCGGGACTGCTAACATCTCCGGCAGCTCTGGAACGGTGGCACAGGTAGTGAACTGAGACGAGCTCGAGGACACCAATCTATCAAGCAAGTTGCCTGGATCTTCGCGGGCTGACCGGTGGCCCCGCCCGATCCTGCGCGTCTTGCGAGCTGGACACCACAGTAGCAGAACTTTGGCTATGTCTGACTGACCTGCTCCCCTAATCCGCAGGGGGAAACTAAGAGCGATGTTTCTCCCGATGAGGAATTGGTCTCCGCTGCTCGTGAGGCATGGCCTCATGTCCGGGCACACGCGCAGAAAGAGTTTCATCAACGGAGTCTTGGGCCTGATAGCGCGTCGTTAGCGGCTCAAATATGGGAACGAGTACTTCGTTCGGTCTCCAGAACACGCCAGCGAAAGCAAGATCATCGCGTAGCAATATCTGATTTGGAGTCTTACTTGATCGGTGCGTTTCATCGCCGATTCAACAAAGCATTGCTACGCGAAGAGAAAAGAGTTGAGACGATAGAGTTCGTCTCTTCGAGCTGGTGCGGACATGAAACGTACGACTCTTGTTGTGATCTCCAGCTTGCTCTTTCTACTCCCTTGTAGCGCTGAAGCTGCTGACCAATTCTTCGATTCCAACGGCGTGAAGATCAGATACATTGTGGCAGGTAGCGGAGAGCCGATCATCCTCATTCATCCCTTTGCAACCAGCGCAGAAATCTGGGAACCGTTAGTCAAAGATCTCTCGCAAGACTATCAACTCATCGCGATGGCAAAAGCGAAAAGCCGCATGACCCGAAGCAATACGGGATCGAAATGGTGAACGACGTGGTCCGCCTAATGGACCATCTCGGGATCAAGAAGTCCATCATTATTGGCTACTCGATGGGTGGTTCTATCGGGATGAAAATGCTGACAGAGCATCCGGACCGGATTCGGATGGCCGTCATCGGTGGCAGTCTTGGTTTCACGAAGTACGAATCCGAGCACATGAGGTGCCACTATTTGGACCGAACCTTTTGAGCGGGATGCCGCTTTCGGAAGCCATGATAGCTAGCGCCCCTCCCGATTGGCCGAAGCCAGCGTCACAGCAACGTGAAATGATGAAGAGAAGGGACGCTGGTCAAGATTCGATTGCTCTGGGCGCCGAAACTGTGAGCCACGAGGGCTTGTGGGTAGACGACAACCAGCTAAGGGCGATTTCGGTGCCCACTCTCGTGATTTACGGTGGCAACGATCACGCGGCGTTTTATGCGAAAGCAAAAAGTCGCTTCCCAAACTTGCAGTTCAAAACGATCGAAGGAGCCAGTCACGGGTCGGCAATGCAACGCCCTCAATTTCTCGCTTGATATTAAAGAGTTTCTGGGTCATTTTGCGCCTGATACTGCGACAATCCCGCCACACTAGGCTACAGCGCCTCACTTCTGACCTGGCTGGTACAATTGTCGTCGAAAGCGAAAAGCTAAACGCGTTTAGTGACGTCGCGCTGACCCTTTTTTCTCCAACTTGCAACAATACGATCCGATCACTTTGGCGCAATATGATTTCCGGATCCTAATTGAAGCCACCGGCAATAACTCCCGGTTGGTCGCTAG
>MNDE01000016.1 GCA_001914785.1 Acidobacteria bacterium 13_2_20CM_57_17
GTGAGAATTTCGAGTGATGAATCGCTGAGAATCACACTTGGCCAGAACGCGCGGCGCACCATCGGGGAACGGTTTTCAGCGGAGCGCATGGTCGAAAACACGATTCGTGTCTATGAAGGTGTCTTGCAAGAAATGAAGACGGGCTGAGCAGTTCGAGCCGAACGTCGATGGATGCTCTTCTCGGGAGTACGATCCGTTCAAGTTTCCATCGCGTTCATCCGCTGAAGCACGGTAGGAAAAAAAGTGAAGCGCTTAGCAGATCTTTTATGCTCCGCTAAGCGCTTCAGGCTTTCTTACAAATTTTGCGTCAGTTTTCTGTCTTCTCTTTTTGTTCCAGTCGTTTCCTCCTATCCGCCCGCCGTTTTATACGTCAAGCTATCTTGGGGATTGAACTACCCATCGCCCCTTGGGCTCGAGGAACTCCACGCCAATCGCAAAGCCGTCGCCTTGCAATGGCTGGCAGTATGCAACGCGGCCCGAGGAACGAAACTCTCCAGTGCGTGAGGCAAATACCAGGGGTTCGCCTGGTTGCCAGCGGCGCGCACTAACCACGCGAGCGCCACGCGCACTCACATTCTCAGTAAAAGTAGACTCCGAGCCAGGCGCCTCACGATGCCCATCGATGAGAACGGGGATTTCCATCGGGATGCGGCTTTCGGCTCTGTGAAAAGCAAATCTCTTCGCGTGAGGCATGCTCCTGCTCATCCTCACAGGCACGCGGCAATGCGCGTGAGATTTTGAACGCTGCTCTTGCCATGGTGCTTCATGGCATAGAGCGCGCGATCGGCGGCGCCAAGAAGTTTCTCCGGCGAGTCACCATCTTCCGGGAATGCTGCGACACCCGCACTCACGGATAGCTTGGGGTGCTCCGGCTCAGAGGAGAGCCGCTCGCGGATTCGAGAGACGACGCGCGACGCAACGTCCTTGCCGGCCTCCGGCAGAACCAGTGCGAATTCGTCGCCGCCATATCGCGCCGCTGTGTCGATCGCCCGGGAATGATTACGCAGAATCTTGGAGATGCGCACCAGCGCGCGGCTGCCGGTCAGATGCCCGTACTGATCGTTGATTATCTTGAGTCCGTCCATGTCGAGAAGCACGACACTGAACGAGCGCTGCGTGCGGCGAGAACGGTCCAGCTCCGCCTCAAGAACGCTGATGAGGCGGCGGTAATTCGACAACCCAGTCAGCGGGTCGGTGACCGCCATCGAGCGTACTTGCTCGAAAAGGCGCGCTTGATCCAGCAAAGCGCCCGAAAGCATCACGATGTAACTAATCGTCTTGCTTACTTCCGCCAGAAAGAAAGGACCATCGAAAAGCTGTCGGGAAAACGCCGCTGATGCGTGGCAGACCACATTGAGCGAGGCCACGAAAAAGAGAGAATGATCGAAGAGAGTAGCCGTGCTTTTCTTGTCCCTGTCGTCCTTCAGGCGTTCACGAAAGCAGATTGCGGCGATCAAGAATAGCGCGGCTGGAAGCAAATCCCAGGGACGAGACAGAAAGTTTGCAGCATGCGAAATGGGAGCGGCCGGGGCGGCAAGAAACGCGGCGCTAGTAGTGTAGGCAGCCAGGGCTACAACCAACAGTGCAGCGGCCGTTTCCTTGCTGGGCTGCCGGGCCGTGGGCATATAGCGTTCCACGGCGATGGCGGCGAGCAAGAGGACAGCGAGCAAGGTGCGGCTTACCATCCAACCCATAGGTATTCGGGACAGCGCAAAGGCGCCGGAGAGCAGCCAATCGTTCAGGCCAAAGCAGCCGACGGTCTCAATGATCCCTGAGAGCACGAATCCAAATGCAAGGATCAATGCCGTTCGATCATGCGTGCCACGGAAGCGAACCAAAGCATTGGCGGCGTAACAAAAACTGACGAGCGTGCCGCCAACCTCCAGATACAAATAGCCTTGCGGGGTGCCGGCGACACTGATTTGGCGTAGGTAGAAGACGACGGCGAGAAATAGGGCGAAGGAAGCCGCGCCGGACGCGACCAGGACACGCTTATGAGGATTCTGCGTGGCGACTGAATCGCGGCCTCTGCGGAGAAACCCGATGATCGTGCCCCAAACACCCACAAAATCCCCCAAATGCCGAAGAAAAACTGCCAACTAGCGAGGAGTGCAAGTTTGTGCCCTTTTCTGGCTGGAAATTCATGCTTGTAAAATATTGAAATTACATGACTTAAAAGTGCTGCTTTACAGCAAGAGGAAGTACTACGATATTGCGAGACACTGCGAAAGCGTACAGTTTTCGCGAATTGAGACGCTATCGGTTTTGTTTCGTTAGAGTTACCGGGCGCAGGGCCAGTATCAGGGAGAGAATGCGGGACTGTCTCAGTCTGAGACATTCTCAACCTTTGAAACAGTTTGGCAGGTGACCTAAAGTCTGGGCTACAGCTTCGGCTTTGGCGGAGGCAGCTCCCGGGCACCCACCGTGTCGCTGAATCCACTAGTCTTATGCGAACCATCACAGAAAGGCTTATTGGCAGAGTGCCCGCAGCGGCAGAGGCTGACCACCGTGCGGCCCGCCAGCCCAAACGCATTGCCCAGAGGATCGACAATTTCAAAGTCGCCTTCGACCCGGATTGATCCGTTGTGATTCACCGTAATTTTCGTAGCCGCCATGTTTTCTCCTGAGCAATTGGGAGTATGCCGACTCTTCCACACAGCGGCAAGCCTGAATGACCAACACCTCGGCGAGAACCATCGAGGCGCTCTAGTTACACAGCGAAATGCCGAAGAAAGAATTAGTACTTTGGAACGGACGGATCCACCTCGTCGGACCACGCGAGGATGCCGCCCTTCAGGTTGAGAATCTTGCGGAAACCCGCTTTTCGCAGGAAGTCCACAGCCTCCGCGGACCGCTTCCCGCTGCGGCAATGCGCCACAATTTCCCGCGAGGAATCCAGTTCATGGACGCGCCGCGTCAGCTCCCCGAGCGGAAGTAAATGCCCCTTCAGATTGCAGATCTGATATTCATGAGGCTCGCGCACATCGAGAATGAACAAATCGTCTCCGCTATCGAGGCGGGCCTTGAGTTCGCGCGGAGTAATTTCCGGCACTTGCACGGTCGGACCCGGAGCTTCTTCCCCGCGCACACCGCAGAACTGGTAATAGTCGATCAGCTTGTTGATCGTGCGGTGCGTTCCGCACATCGGACAATTCGGATTCTTGCGGAGCTTGAGCTCGCGGAACTTCATGCCGAGAGCGTCAAACAAAAGCAAGCGCCCCACGAGATTGTCCCCGCGGCCGAGGATCAGCTTGATCGTTTCCATCGCCTGAATGGAGCCAACGATTCCGGGCAGAACGCCGAGCACTCCGCCTTCTGCGCAGGAAGGCACAAGCCCAGGCGGAGGCGGTTCAGGATAGAGGCAGCGATAGCATGGACCGTCAGGCATGCCAAACACGGTGGCCTGTCCTTCAAACCTGAAAATGGAACCATAGACGTTTGGCTTACTTAACAAAATACAGGCATCGTTCACGAGGTACCGCGTGGGGAAGTTGTCCGTACCGTCGACGATAATGTCGAAGTCCTTGAAGAGTTCGAGCGCGTTGGCGCTGGTCAGTTGTGTCTCAAACGACTGAATCTGAATGTCCGGATTGAGGTTCGCAAGGCGCGCGCGCGCCGCTTCGCTCTTCGGCTTTCCGACATCGGTGGTGCCAAACGTAACCTGGCGCTGGAGATTGGTGGAGTCGACGACATCAAAGTCAACCAGGCCGAGTTTGCCGACGCCTGCGGCGGCAAGGTACAGACCGAGCGGAGCGCCGAGCCCGCCCGTGCCAATGAGCAGCACCTTGGCGTTTTTCAACTTGAGCTGCCCATCCATGCCGACTTCCGGCATGATGAGATGACGGCTGTAGCGCAGAATTTCTTCGTTGGAAAGGCTCGCAGCCGGTTTTGCACCGGTCTGCGGCTGTACAGTGGTGGCCATTGTTGCTCCTTGCTCCTCTACGATGCTATTCCATTGCCGGAACGCCGCCGGCGATGGACGGAATGATGCTGATCGTGTCGCCGTCCTTCGTGGGCGTGTTCTCTTTCGCCAGATAGCGAATGTCTTCGTCGTTCACATACACATTGACGAAGCTACGTAGTTTGCCGTCCTCGGTGAAGAGATGCTTGCGCAAGTCGCCGAATTCCGTAGTCAAATGGCCGAGAGCTTCTCCGACTGTCCGGGCATTGAACTCCGCCGAATCGCGCTTCCCCGCGTAGGGACGGAGCGGCGATGGAATCATTACTTTCACGGGCATTTCTATTTCTCCATTGTGCCTGCGGAAATCTCAGGCTTACACTGCGGCGCGATGGCGAATCTCAATTCCCTCGGGCGAAAACTCCTTGCGGTCGTCATTCAAACGCCAGGAAGTCATGTCCTGGGGCGCGCCGTTCTGCACGCTCACAATGATGTAGCTGTACCATGGCCAAGCATGGTCGCGGTCATATTCGCTTGGCCGCGCCGGATGGTCCGGATGCGAATGGTACCAGCCGACCACTTCGAGGCCCTGATCGCGCGCCGCCTTTTCCGCCGCAAGAACGTCTTCCGCAGTCACCGAAAATCGATTGCGCGGCGAATCGTCCCGCCGATTGACCAGAGGAAAGAGTTGCAGAATCTCCCGTGAGGGCGTTTGCAAATCTTTCCGTGCATCACGACCCAAGACAAGCCCCGAATCGCGTCCGAGCAACGCTCCACAGCATTCGTGCGGGTAGGTCTCCGCGCCATGCGCGCGAATCTTCTCCGCAAGCTGTCCGCTGATCCAAAGTGCCTCTGCATCCGCCATAGTCATTCTTCGTCCCAAAAACGTTCATTCAAATACTTCGACGCGGAATCCGCAAAAACAGTGACCATCACGGCATGATCATTTTTCGGGATTCCAGCCGCAACCTTAAAGCACCCCAGCAGAGCCGCCGCCGCGCTCGGGCTCACGAGTAAGCCCTCTTCGCGCGCCAACTTTTTCACCAGCCTATAGGCTTCCTCCGTGGAGACTCCCAAATTCTCGTCGGCGAGGGTGTCGTCGTAAATTGCCGGACGGATGGCCGTCGGCATATGCTTCCATCCCTCCAGGCCATGGAAGGATGCGTCTGGCTGCAAACTCACGCAACGGATTGCTGGATTCAGCTCTTTGAGCCGTCGCGTGGTGCCGACAAACGTGCCGCTCGTGCCAAGCGCCGCGACAAAATGCGTGACACGACCGGATGTTTGCTGCCAAATCTCCTTAGCCGTAGTGCGATAGTGCGCTTGCCAATTCGCGGGATTGCTGTACTGGTCAGGGTAGAAATATTTTTCAGGATTTTTCTCAACAATCTCGTGCACCTTGCGAATTGCGCCGTCGGTGCCTTCATCACCGGGTGTGATCACCAGCTCCGCGCCGAGAGCAGTCAGAATCCGCTTCCGTTCGTGCGACGCGCTATCCGGCAGGCAAAGTTTAACCGGAAAACCCAGCGCCGCACCGACCATGGCGTAGGCAATGCCGGTGTTGCCGCTGGTCGCGTCAACAATGATCTTGCCGCTTCGCACCGCTCCACCTGCGAGGCCATCCTGAATCATGCTGAGTGCTGGGCGGTCCTTTACCGATCCCCCAGGGTTGAACCATTCAGCCTTGGCACAAAACTCCACATTCGGGAATTCCTGGCTAATACGCTCCAGCCGCAGCAAAGGCGTATTCCCAATGCGGTCCAGCAGCGATTCCCCCGCTCGGCCCGTTTGAGCCGCTTGGTGGGGCTCTGATTCGCCAGCGGATGCGGCGATGTGGCCAATGGTAGCCATAAGTGTAGGTTCGAGACGCTCCTCCCGGCCCAGGGGCTACGGATATCCGACCATTTTACTCCGAATTGGATGCGGCAGCCTAGCCCGGAGATATGGCGTGGTCTGAGTCACTTTACAGACGGGCAGGTATCCATTAGCCTGAATAAACCATGTGGAATGTCAAAGAGCGGTTCTCGCCAAAAGCGATTGAAAGTCTCGCGGCGCTGGGGTTTGCCGTAGGAAGCACGCGCGGCGTAGTCCGCGTCGAAAAATACGGGTGCGGCGCGGAGTTCCGCAAAGGCCCAGACGATCTTTACCAGATGACCGTCACTCCCACCATCATGCTGAAGGGCAAGTTCACGAGGCTGTGGGACGCGGGCTACCAGAAGTTTTTGCTCACCGACGACGGACAAAAATTGCCGGCGCTCGCGACGCATCTGCAAAACCTGCGAAAGTTCAACGAAGAGCTGCGCACGGCACTGGGCATTCCAACGTTTTACAACGAGGCCCTCGGTTCCGTCAGCCAGCTTAGCGTTTACGACCGCGTCAAAGGGCGCAAAGGCGCAGTCCCGGATGAAACTGTTGGCGCACATGAGGCCAGCGGCGGGCACTAGGATCGGATTTTCTGCCGCGAAATTTCAAACTTGGGATTTCAACTTCCTCCGGCATCCTGAAGTTGCCTCCGGAACTTTTCCAGATCCACGCGATGCATCGCGGCTTTCTTCGAGCCGATGAAAAGCACGGGAACATCCCAACCGTAGCGCTCCATTAGAACAGGGTCAGCATCTATATTGACTTCACGGAGGCAAGCGCCGAATTCGCGCAAGAGCGGCGCAATGGCAGACTTGGCTTCGTCGCAAAGGTGGCAACCGGGACGCGTGTAGAGAGTAACGTCGCGGGGCCCGGAGGCAGCAAGGCGGGCGTCTTCGGGATGAGCGCTCATCGTTTGAGTGCGAACCTGCATCTTAACGGGAAGCCAGCACCGCTGAAAAGGATGAGCGCATACTATCAAGGCAGACGGTGCGAAGCGTTTCAGAAGAGGCGGAGCGAATGGGAAGAGTCGTAGCGCTGATGGACGATTTGTTCTTCCAGATGAAGCTGGCGGAAACCGCGAAGCAGGTTGGCGTGGAAGTGAAAGTGGCGGCGAATGGCGAGGCCTTGATGGGACTCATGGCCAGCGAGCCAAAACTGGTCATCGTGGACTTGAACGCGCGGAGCCAGCCCATCGCGGCGATTGAAAAGTTGCGGCAGGCGCGGAAGGACGTTCGCGTGGTCGGTTTTCTGTCGCACGTGCAAAGAGATCTTGCTGTTCAAGCGCAAGCCGCTGGCTGTGACGAAGTTCTGCCGCGTTCGAGCTTCACTCAGAATTTGGCTGCGATCCTGAGCGCGGCAAAGGATTGATGTGAACGCGGCTGAATCAATGGCTCTCGCACAAATCTTCTTCGTGAGCTGCGCCGTTCTGCTGACTGGCGCCAGCGTGCTTGCGCAAGATACCAGCAGCAAGCCCAGCAGTAGTTCAGCGAGCGCACCAAGCGAGACAGTAAATAATGCCGGACCTGGCGCCGCATTAAAAGGCGTACTTTCCGCGGCTTGTTCCCAAAATCAAATTGAGTTTGTTCGTTTTCTCACGGCTCGCAACAAAGAAGCGTTTTCCCGCATGACGCCGCCAGCCCGCCTCGCGTTCATGAAGCGCTTCGTGCTGCTGAATGAGCCGGGCAAACCCACAGTTTCGGCAAATCCCGCCGGGCGCCCCATTCTCCGCTGTGAGACTCCTGACGTCACCACCGAAATGCAGATCGGTGGCGCCGATCTCCGAGACAATATTGTGTTTCTTCCGATGGAGCTGCGCGATGCCGCGGACACGACAGGCGCGAGCGTTCATCAAATTACTTTAGGGCTACTCCGCGAGAATGGGGAATGGAAGCTGCTCTCGCTGGGTCTCCTTCTCCTGGACCTTCCTTCGCTGGAAGTCGAATGGGATGCCGCCGAGGTGGAACAAACGGAAAAAAGCGCCCTGGAAACTCTGAACAAAGTTGCCGGCGCCGTCGAAGCTTACCGCAATAAGTATGCGCACCTGCCCGAATCGCTCGCCAGACTAGGTCCGCCGCTCCACGGCGCAGCGAATGGCGAAGCTGCCGGGCTGCTCGATTCCGATCTCGCGAACGGAATGAAAAACGGCTACACCGTTCGCTACGTGATTGTCGGCGCGAGTACGCTCGGCGCTCCGGCCAAATACGAGCTGGCGGCGACTCCGCTGCAGTACGGACGCACCGGACGCCGCTCGTTTTTCCGCGATTCGAACGGTGCCATGCACGCAGCCGATCGGCACGGTGCCGTCGGCAGCGAAACAGACCCCAAAGTGGAATAGAACTTCTGTCAAATCGTCCCCGCCAACGCAACAGATGCTTTGTCACTCCCCTGGATTTGTGCGCGGGGAAACTTGGCGCTACTATCGTGCGATTCACTATGCCTCGAAAATCCCC
>MNDE01000095.1 GCA_001914785.1 Acidobacteria bacterium 13_2_20CM_57_17
CGAAGATGTTCCAGTGCCAGCCTCGCGGCTCGCGTGTGGTCCAGGATGATGTTGGTTACGCCATCGACGAGCTGATGTCCCGCCACGGCAACGGTAGGGAGAGCTAGTTTCTCTGTGAGGGATGTATCCGTCGTGATGAAGCCCTCGACGCCACGTGTCAGCAGCATTTGCGCATAGGTTTGCAGGAGCTTCGGATCATGGCGGTGAATCACGGTGAGGAAGAAATAATTGTTCTTGCGTAAATATTCTTCGATACCGTTGATCACCATCGAGCCGTAGGCGTCGCCAATTTCCTCGGCGATCACGCCAATCGTATAAGTTCTCTTTAGGCGCAAGGTGCGCGCAAAAAAGTTTGGCCGATAGTTGAGCGTTTTCGCGGCTTCGATGATGCGGTTTTTGGTGTGCTGGGGAATGGAACGTGCCGCCGCGGAGTTGTTCAGGGCGGCCGAGACCGTTCCCGGGGTCAGCCCGAGATGCTGCGCGATGGTCTTGAGCGTGACCTTGGGTTCGCCGCGATGCGCTGGCTTTTTTCTCGGCGGAAGCATCATTTTTATTTGGTTCTCCGCACATCTTCTAAAAATGGGATATTCGAAACGGGGCGCCGAATTGGGAATTGCGTCGCGGCAAGCGCGCCCGATGCCCCAATAAGCCGAGATTCTAGCGCCACTTGGCTGTTGCCGAGCAAGGCTTGGATGCAAGCTCCTGGCGGGAAGTTTCGCCCAAGAGTCGGCATAGTCCTACATTTATATGGATAAAGCACCACTGTTGAAAACAGTCCCTCGACCGGAGGGCTCCAGACCCTCCGCTTTTCGTGGCCGTAGAATATCATTATTTTTCTTTGGAACATCATATTTTCGCTTGACAGCCATCCACCTCAAGAATATATAGGCGATAGTTGAAGAGGGCTCCGCGAGTAGTCAGGGGTTGTTGCGTGGTGGTTAGGCATCCTTCAGGTTCTTCCCTAATAAGCGGATACGGGTGTGGAGGAGAAGAATGACGTTCCTTATTTCTCAGTTTTCTCGTGTAAATCCCTTTGCCGTAAAACAATTCCGTCTATCTCACGCATTGCTTCTATGCATGCTGGTCTTGGGCACGGCGGCACAGACATTTGGCCAGAACGCCACCATTGTCGGAACGGTGACGGATCCTTCGGGGTCAGTAATTGCCAATGTGAAAATTACGGCGACCCACGTTGAGACCAATCTGGCTAACACGTTTACCACAAATGAAGCGGGCCAGTATGTAGCCGTCGACTTGCCAGTCGGCCACTACAACATTAAAGCCGAAGCCACGGGATTCAAGGTTGCCGAGCAGAAGGGCTTGGTGCTGCAAGTTGGGGACCGCACTCGCGTGGATTTCCAGATGTCTTTGGGCGCGGCATCGGAGACGGTGACCGTCGAAGCCAATGCTGTTCGCGTGCAAGCGGACTCCGGCGAGGTCAGCAACGTCATCGACGATCAGCAGATGAGCCAGATTGCCGTAAACGGCCGCAGTATCTACCAGCTTGCAGCGCTAGCGCCGGGAGCATCGAGCCAGATCACCGGATTTGTCAACACCCCAGTCGGTGGAAACGCTAGCGTGGAGTTTAATGGCATGAGGCAGAACCACAACATCTATTTGCTCGACGGCGGCGAAGATGATGACCGCGGTGGCGCCGGCGGCATGAGCATTGCTCCCTCCACGGACGCCATCGCTGAGTTCCGTCAGCTCACCTCCAACTACAGTGCCGACTACGGCCTCTCCTCGGCAGGGACCATGACCATGGTTCTGAAGTCCGGAAGCAGCACACTCCACGCTTCCGCATGGGAATTCAACCGCAACGATGCCTTCGATGCGCGCGACTTCTTCCGCCCGGCCCCTGCCAAGATCCAAGAGTTGCGGCTGAACGTTTACGGCTTCAACGTCGGCGGCCCGGTCACTTTCGGTAAGCTCTACAATCCCGACAAGAAGAAGACCTTCTTCTTTTACAACATGGAATGGCGGAAACTCATTCAGGGCGGCGGAACTAATCAGAACGTTCCGGACACCGCGACCTATGGCGGTAACCTCGCCGGTCTTCTTACCGCATCTACACCGAACCCGATATTTGTTCCAACCTTCTGCGCGCCTGGGACATGTAATGGGACGAATGCGCAAGTCGCGCAAACCGTTTTGTTCGCGAATTGTCCCGGCCAGGCGCCCCCCGCGGGAATCACCTCAGGTGGGCAATTTCCTGGCAATGTGATTCCATCTTGCATGATCAATCCGAATGCCGCTGCTCTGCTCAAAGCAGGGATCTTCCCCGGACCGACCACGAACATTGCTAACGGGGTAGGCACATTCGTTGGCGGCGCTAATGCTCCTACCAATCTTAGGGAAGAAGTCGTTCGCATTGACCACAACTTCAGCTCCAAGTTCTCCATCTTCGGACACTACATTGCTGAACAAGTAACACAGAGTTTCGCCACCAGCCAGTGGAGCGGCGATAACGTTCCTACTGTCGGTGATACCTTCGGCAATCCATCGCGTAGCGGCGTCATCCACACAACCTATGCGATCAGCCCAACGTTGCTCAACGAAGCGGCTTTCAATTACAACGGAAACGTAATCAACATCGTTCCCTACGCGGCCACCGGCTTGACCAGCTTGGCGCTTCCTTCTGGATACGTCTCTGCGAACTCCAGACTTTTCACCGGACCAAACAACCTGACTCGCATCCCCAACATTGATTTGAGCGGCGGAACCGGTGCGCAGTTTGAAATCTCCAGTTGGCCGTGGCACAACAAGGCCGACGACTACCAGATCCGCGACGACATCTCTCTGACCAAAGGCGCACATCAACTGAAGTTCGGTGGAAGCTGGGCCATCTATAAGAAGGTCCAGGATCTATTCGGTCAAACCCAGGGCGGGTTTACCTTTAACAAGGACCTCACTGCCGGAAGCGCCGCCTGCCCTGCCAACACTACCTGTGGAAACAGCTTCGCCAGTTTCTTGCTCGGGGCGCCTGTCTCTTATCAGGAGCTGGCAGTTCAGGACCATGGCTACTGGAACAACGTTTCTTGGGCCGCGTACGTTCAAGACAACTGGCGCGTAAACAATCGTCTCACCCTCAACCTTGGCTTGCGCTGGGATGGCGTGCCGCACACATACGAAGCCAACAACCGCATGGGCAATTTTTATCCCCGCCTCTACGACCCCGCGAAAGCAGCCACTTTCAGCAATAACAACAGCATTTGCGGACCAACGGACACTGCCGCGACTGGCTGCCCGGGCGGTGCCAGCCCTGGCTTGGGCACCAGCCCGAATTCGATTCTTGCAGGCGTTCCACTTTACTTGAATGGAATCGGCATCCCCGGACAGAATGGGGTTCCTAAGGGCTTGGTCAACAATCACTGGGCAGCCTTCGGTCCACGTCTTGGTTTTGCCTATGACCTGAGTGGCGGCGGTAAGACAGTTGTCCGCGGTGGGTTCGGCATCATGTACGAGCGCATTCAGGGCAATGACATGTACAACGCCGGTCCCAACATTCCGTTCAGTTTGCAAGTCAGCCTCAATAACGTCGAGATGACGAACCCAAGCCTCTCTCTCTCCACTGGGACAGCCGCTGCACGGCCGATCAACGCAGCCAGCATCGTCGGCTTGGCAGTGGACAATTACAAGCTGCCGGCGAGCTACCAGTACAGCGTCGGCGTTCAGCACTCCTTTGCCGCCAAGACTGTTTTGTCGGTAAGTTATGTCGGCAATCAAGGTAGGCATCAGAACGACTACCGCAACATCAACTTGCCTGACCAGAGTCAGCTTCCGGCACTGGCAGGTCTGATACCCGGCAAACCGGCCAGCCCTTACCAAACCATACCCACTCTGCCTTACCCGGGTTTCACCACTATCAGGAACGCCGACAACGAGGCTAATACCCACTACAATGGGCTACAGGTTGATCTCAATTCTCAGATTAGCCACGACCTCAACCTCCGGGCGTTCTACACGCTCTCGCGTGCCGTTGATCCGACCACTGCTGGCAGCGGCGGCGGAGACCTCGGCACTGTGTCGAATCCCTATGCCGGCTGGGTGTATGACGTCGGACCCAGCGGATACGACCGCACCCACATTGCTGTGGTGGACTTCATCTACGACATCCCCCTCTTGCGCCACAGTCAGAGCCGGCTCGTGAGGTCTACAGTCGGTGGCTGGCAAGTCTCGGGCATCGTTACCCTGGAGACTGGCCTCCCACTCAACATCACGCTCGGAGGGGCGCAAGGCGGCAACGGAATAGGCGGCACCAACCGCCCGAATTTGACCGGCGCTATCTCCTATCCGCAGACGCCGGTTACCTGCACTCCCGCCTCCAAGTGCTACCAACAAATCCAATACTTCGATCCGGCGGCCTTTACGGCCCCAACGGTAACCGCCACATCGTCCCCTTGGGGCACGTTGGGCCACAACGCCCTGCGTGGTCCTGGCCGCGACAACTGGAACATGTCCTTGTTCAAGAGCTTTACCTTGAGCGAATCTCGCGGTAGCCGTTTCGAACTCCGTCTGGAAACTTTCAACACTTGGAACCATACGCAGTTCAATGCGGTGGATACGACCAAAGCGGACGGCCGCTTCGGCCAATTCACATCAGCCTTTGACCCAAGAATCTTGCAACTCGGCGGCAAGATTTACTTCTAATGTTTTTACCTTGGTTGTTATCCGGCCCCGTGCGCACAAAACATTGTGTGCGCGGGGCTTTGGTTATTTTGAGCTCCTAATTTCCAAGAAAAGCAGACGACGACTTCTTGAAAAAATGCCTGGGGCTCGCCACCTCCGTGCCAGCCGTAGTGTAGCCTTATTCCTTGACGGGCCCCGTGGCTAGGACTACCCTTCAGCTAGACCGTTTCGAACGATTATGGGCCGCGCCGAGCAATGCCCGCCTCTCCGAGTCATGTATTTCCTGTTCCCCGTGCTTTCGTACGTTCTCTTTTCGCCACACCTGGCTCTATGCCAGGACAGCGGAAGCGAAGGGACTCTTCTGCGTGGAGACAAAGCGGAAATCTCGGTGACAGTACGCGACAGTTCCGGCGAAGCCATCTCCGTTCCCGCTACCGTGAAGATCTTCAAGGAAGGAATGCCGACGGACCAGAAAGAGGCATCCCATGGTCGTGCCTTCTTCATTTTGCGTTCATTGGGCGACTATACCGTGGCAGTCAACGCGACTGGGTACAAGCCCGCGCAAAAGGAGGTTTCGGTGCCCGTGGCCGTGAAAGCCGAAGTTGACGTCTATCTGCAAAAGGAATCAGCTTTCGGAGGCAATACGGGAATTCCGGGTAGGCCGCTGCTCGCGCCGAAAGCGAAAGAGGCTCTCGACAAGGGATTGCAAGCATTAGGCGATAACAAGCCGAAGGAAGCCGAGAAGTTCGTTGAGGAAGCGGCGAAGCTGGCGCCTGGGCACCCCGATGTGCTGTATGTGCAAGGGGTGCTCTATCTGAGCCTGCACAACTGGGCACAGGCGCAAGGCGTTCTGGAAAAGGCCTCGCAGCTGGAACCAAATAATGCGCGCGTTTTAGCGGCACTGGGAATGGCCCTTACCGACCAGGGGAAATACGACGAAGCCATTCCTCCGCTCGAGAAATCGTTGCAGATGCAAACTGGCGGGTGGGAAACACATTGGGCGCTCGGCAAATCGTATTACTATCGCCAGCAATATGACCAGGCGTTGAAAACGTCGCAGCAGGCGCTGGCCGAGTCGAACGGGAAGGCGCCCCAGATCGATCTTCTTGTTGCACAGTCACTCACCGCTGTAGGGCGCTACGACGATGCCGCGCAGACTCTGCGTGAATTTCTGAAGAGCCACGGCGATCGCCCGGAAGCTGCGACCGCGCGACGCTGGCTGGATGGGCTGGTGAAGAACGGGAAAATTCGGCGAGAGTAGAACGCCCGCCGCCGCAGGTTTTTGTAGCTCAGGCCTTTGGCGTGAGACCTTTTGGTCCGTCTTGACCGTGGACCGTCCCCGGAGATGATGTAAGGATACCCTGGCTCTGCTGAGTTCACTTTTATACTCTATGAAGATGTGGAAGCTAGGCTGTGTCGCCTTCGTAGTGTTTTCAGTCGCCCCGGCAAACGCGCAGACACCAACTCCAACCCAGGCGCTCGCGCTGGAACAACAGGGAAAACTCGCCGATGCGGAGAAAAGCTGGCGTCAGATCACGCAAGCGGACCCTCAGGATGCCGCCGCGTTCGCGAGCTTAGGTCTGGTTCTCTCAAAGCAAGGAAAGTACGGGCAAGCGGTTCCAGCCTACAGAAAAGCGATCGCTCTGAATCCGAAGTTGCCGGGAGTTCACCTGAATTGGGGGCTTGCTGAATTCAAACAACAGCATTTCGATGCGGCAATCGCTCCGCTGAGCGCGGCCCTCGCGGCTGACCCTAGGAACTCGCAAGTGCTCACCCTGCTGGGCCTAAGCTGCTATGGAGCAAGGCACTTTGAGGACGCCGCGAAATATCTCGAGCTACCCGCCAAATCTGATCCGACAAATATCGAACTTCACCGCGCGTTGGCGCAAAGCTGTTTGTTGGCCAAGAAATACTCCTGCGCGTTGGATGAGTTCCGCCAAATTCTAGAGCAAGATCCGGACTCGGCAGCCGTGCATATGCTGAGCGGCGAAGCACTGGATGGTTTGGGCCGAACTGTGGAGGCCATACCCGAGTTTGAGGCCGCCGCAAAGGCCGCTCCTCGCGAACCTAACGTCCATTTCGGCCTCGGCTACCTGTATTGGAAGCAGCACAAGTATGACGAGGCCAAGGCCGCCCTAGAGGTTGAATTGAGCATTGACCCTGCCAACGCACAGGCCTTGGCCTACCTGGGGGACATCGAGCTGAAAAGAAACGCTCCAGAAAAAGCGCTACTTCTGCTCAATAAGGCGATCCAGTTGCGAAACGACATTCGCATGGCATACGTGGATATCGGTGCCATTCTTTCGGAGCAAAAGAAATACCAGGAGGCCCTGGTTGCGCTGCAACACGCTGAGAAGTTGGATCCTGCGCAGCCCGACGCCCATTACCGGCTGGCGCGCCTCTACCGCGCTATGGGAAACGTGGTAGCGGCGGAGCGGGAGTTTGCCAGAGTTAGTGAACTCCAGGAGAAAAGCGAAGATATGGCCCCGAAAATGTCCAGTCCCATGCCCGCCCCGCGGGAGATCCCGCGTTCCTGGCAATCCCCTTCAGCCCACCCGTAGAATATCATTATTTTTCTTTAGAATATCAATATTTTTCCTTGACAAGCCCGGCGGAATAGTACTAAATACGCCGCTAGTAGAAAAGCATTACGTCCCGTAGTGCTTTAGGGGTTGGGGTCCTTCTCGAAAATGCATTGGGGTGAAAGAGAACGTGAATCCGAGGCAATCCGAAGGAATTCGCTACTGTGCGGATTTCGTGGTTTCTTTTTTTTCGCGCAAATATCTCCTCGAGGGGTAAACGAATGAAGATTGATCGTTTGAATTTGAATTATGAATTTGGCAAATTGCGCTCGATGTTTGCGGTGCTTGCAGTTCTTGCGCTGGTGCTGTGCAGCGCTTTCAGCGCGCGAGCGCAGGTGACCACGGCAGCCGTCCGCGGCACGGTAACGGATGAGCAAGGCGCGGCGATCGCAGGCGCCGAGGTCACCATTACCAACGTGGACACTTCGTTCAACAGAACTGCACTCACCAGCAGTGACGGAGAGTACAACTTTCCTGATCTCCCTCTTGGCCACTACAAGATTCACGCCACGCATTCCGGATTCAAGAGTTCCGAGCAAACCGGAATCACACTCCACGCCAACGACAGCTTGGTGATCAACGTTGGCCTCAAGGTCGGCGCGATTACTGAATCGGTTACTGTCGAGGCCGCGCCGATCACCGTGGAGACAACGAACGGTGAATTGAGTGGCTTGATTCAAGGCAGCCAGGTCGCCGACCTACCCCTAAACGGCCGTAACTTCATGGCCTTGGTTTCATCTCAACCTGGCGTGACTGGGGGGCCGGGGTACGACCCGCTGGCGAAGGGTTTGAAAGGCGGCGCAGACCTGTCCATCAGCGGCGGGGCGGTGGATGCCAACCAGTGGCTCGTCGATGGAGCCAGCAATAATGACGTCGGTTCGCAGCGTACCATTCTTGTGTATCCGTCCATTGATGCCATCGAAGAACTCAAGATTGAGCGCAACAGCTACGGTCCGGAGTTTGGGGGTTCGGCCGGCGGAGTGATCAGCATGATCACCAAGTCCGGAGGGAACGACTTCCACGGCAGCGTCTATTATTTTGGCCGCAACGACAAACTCAATGCCTTTGACACCTTCGTCAAGAGCGGTTGCCTCTCGGCGGGCACTCCTTGCGTAAAGAACAAGCTTCGCCGCAATGACTACGGATTTACGATTGGCGGGCCCGTCAAGAAAGACAAAATCTTCTTCTTCTATTCGGAAGAGTGGAACAAGATGATCGAAGGGCAAACGACCACTGCTCGCGTCCCGACAACCGCAGAGAAAGCCGGTGATTTCAGCGCCATTCGAGCTTGTCCAAACGCCGTTTCTGAGCTCGGCTGGCCTTCAGACCCAGTAACCAAGAACGCCATCGATTTGCAGCGTCCTGCTGGCGCGCCCTTGAATACGTTTTCAGCGCCCAACGTTTTTAGTGCCGGTGCCTTGAGCCCTGCAGCCCAGGTTGTGCTACAAGCCTATCCGACTCCGACAAACTCCGACCCCTGTGCTCGCAACAATTTCACCAAGTCGTTCGGTGTACCAACCAACTGGCGCGAAGAAAATGCCCGTGGTGACATCAACCTGACCAAGACTCTCCGGGCCATGATGCGCTTTACTAATGACTCCTGGGTGCTCGGGCCACCGGATGGCGGCTTTGGCTGGGGCAATAACAACCTGGGTCCGATTGGTGAATTCTGGAATCAGCCCGGCCGCATTGTTGTCGGCAGGCTCAGCAAGACCATCGGCAACAGCATGGTGAATGACTTCACCTTCTCCTACTCGGCCAACCGTATCACCATTACGCCCGACGGGACCAACCCCGGACTCGATCAGAAGTTGAACGATACCATTCCCACGTTCTTCCCGCTTTCCGGAAAGCTCTATGGCGACAAAGGACCAGCCGTGTGGATCAATTGCTGCGGCTTGCCCAGTGTATGGACCATCGCTCCGTGGCAGAATCAGGAGGACATGTACACTTGGCAGGACGACTTCTCCTGGGTTAAGAATCGCCATACTCTCAAGTTCGGGGTTCTCTACGGCAGAAACTACAAGGCGGAGCAGGCCGCCAACGGCGAATTCGGCAACCTTGGTGGTCCGGTCGGCTACAATGGCTTCAAGGGCTCCGCCAATTCTACCCTATACGGCATTTCGGACCTTGAGCTCAACAATATGGCTCTTGGCTGGGGCGAGTCGCAGACCATCTTCAAGGTTCGCAATGTCTGGCACAACATTGAAGCTTATGCGGCCGACAATTTCCGGCTGACCCCTCGGCTCACCGTCAGCTATGGCGTTCGCTGGTCTTTCCTGCCCCCCGTATATCTATCAGACAACCAGTATTCGCTGTTCAACCCTTCCGCGTTTAAGGCATCGCTCGGAACCGATCCTTGCAATGGATTAGTCTATGCGCCTGGGATCGGTGCAAATCCATGCACCGCAGCGGGCGCCCTTGGTGGGGTTGCCGGACCAAACGCTGCCCTCATGAACCGCAATTTCAAGGGCTTCGCCCCGCGCCTCAGCCTGGCTTGGGATCCGACTGGTCAGGGTAAGTGGGCCATTAGAAGCGGTATCGGACAGTTCTACAATCGCGACCGTCTCTGGCCTCTTCAACTCGCGGGTAACAACCCGCCGTTCAACGCTTCCTTCGTGAGCGTGGCTGGCAACGGGCGCTTCCTCGATAGTACGAACGCGCTTCCGGCTTGCGGAACCGTTGCCGGATGCTTCAGCACGGGTCTGGGCACTCCGAATGCCGGCCAGGAATTTAGTAACAAGGTTCCCAATAGCTGGCAGTGGAACCTCGCTGTCCAGCGCGAGGTGTTCAAGGACGCGCGGTTCGAGTTGGGCTATGTCGGTAGCAAGACACTACATTGGGAAGCCATCACCGATATCAACTCGGTGCTCCCGGCGAACCGCTTGCTCTACGTGCAGCATGAGAACGACAACCCGCAGAATCCCTTGTTCGCGCAGAATCTGCGCCCGTTCGGCGCTGCCGTCCTGAACAATGCGATCAAGTACTACACTCACGCAAGCAGCGCCTCGTATCATTCGTTGCAAAGTGCGTTCAACGCCCGCATGGGTAACCGCGCCAATTTCCAGGCGTCCTACACCTTCTCCAAGCTGTTGGCCAACTCCCAAAGAATTGACACGCCAGCACAGAACTTGGATGCCTACAACCTGCATTCGGACTGGGGGCCGGACATCCTCAACCATCCCCATATTTTCTCGGCAAACGTCGTCTATCACCTGCCCGAGCTTACCGACAAGAACGGCCTGGAGCGCGCCGCCTTGGGAGGATGGGAAGTCACCCCTATTGTTAGCATCGCCAGCGGACCTTCCATCACCACACTCATGAGTCTCGGTGGGACTGGAAAAGTGGGCGACCCGATGGGCATTGGTAGCGGAGGGCCCACAGGTCGCGAGCGCGCGAATCGCGTTGTGGGTCAGTCCTGCCGCGCAAATACAAGTGACAAGACCCAGTGGCTCAACCCGGGTGTCTATACCATGAATGGGTACCAGCTTGGGCAAATCGGTAACGCTGGCCCCGGCCTTTGCTCTGGCCCTGGCAACAACAACTACGACCTCGGCCTCGACAAGAACTTCAAGGTCACGGAACGCATTAAGGCTCAGTTCCGGTTGGAGTTCTTCAATCTGTTCAACCACCCACACTATAATTCGAATGACATCCTTAACCCGACCGTTAATTTCCAGAACCCGATTTACGGCAACGCCGCGGGAGCTGTGGTACCCGACGTCACAACGGCTACCCAGATCTTGTCCGCGACTCCCTCACCAGGTAGCTACGGCAAGGTCAACTCGGTTGTCCAGAACGGCTATCGCCAAATCCAGTACGGTCTGAAGTTCATCTTCTGATCGTACTGGCACGACTTTGCTCCTTCAGCGTCCCGCCAAGCCCGTCGAGGGGCTTGGTGGGACGTTTCTTTTGCAGACTCGCCGGCCCTTTGCCCCGGTGCCGCACGAACGCTTAAATCCTTTCCGGTATAATGAGACTCATGACAGGTAAGCCGCGTGGCATTCTTTCTCTGCTGACATCATTGCTTTTCTTTAGTCCGCTATTCCTTCCATTTCTGCTCACGCAAGCTCAGGGCCCGCAGCGCGTTCCGGTGCCTGTCCCGCCACCCGCAAAGCGCTCTCCGCAAGAGAAAAAAGACCGCAGCGCCTTGCCGCCCGTCCCCACTTTCAAGGACGTCGCCAAGGACCTCGGCCTCACCGCCGTCCACATTGCCGCTCCCGAAGCTCACTACGTCATCGACTCCACCAGCGGAGGCGCAGGCCTCTTCGATTGCGATGATGATGGCCGTCTCGACGCAGTGCTCGTTAATGGCTCCACGGTCGAGCGCTTCCGCGCTGGCGGCGACCCTCTCGTCACGCTCTATCACCAGGAGCCCGACGGCACCTTCAAAGACATCACCAAGGAAGCAGGGCTGACGCACCGCGGCTGGGGCATGGGAGTAGCCGTCGCCGACTATGACAACGACGGCAAGCTCGATCTATTTGTCACCGGTTTTGGCGGCAGCGCACTCTATCGCGGCCTTGGCAACTGCAAGTTCGAGGACGTCACCGAGAAGGCAGGAGTCGGCGGCAGTGGTTTTATGACTGGCGCAGCCTGGGGCGACTACGACCGCGACGGTTTCGTCGACCTCCACGTCTCCCGCTATTCCCATTTGGACATGAACAATCTTCCCCAATTCGGCAGCAACAAATTCTGCCGCTTCAAAGGCATTCTGGTGCAATGCGGTCCTTGGGGCCTCGAAGGGGAGAGCGACTTCCTCTATCACAATCGCGGCGACGGCACGTTTGAGGAAGTTTCCGTCAAAGCCGGCGTCCACGACGAGATCGGCTACTACGGCCTCGGCGTCATGTGGGTCGATTACGACGACGATGGCTGGCCCGATCTCCTGGTTGCCAACGATTCCGTTCCCAACTACCTCTACCACAACAACCACAACGGCACATTTACGGACGTGGGCATGCTTACCGGCGTAGCTCTCAGCGGCGAAGGGATGGAGCTTGGCAACATGGGAGTGGACTGGGGCGATTATGACCACAGCGGCCGCCTGAGCTTCTTTGTCACCCATTTTGAGGAGCAGCCCAACTCGCTCTATCACAATGTGGGTCAGCAAGGATTCGACGACGTGAGCTGGACTTCCGGCGTCGGACAGCCCAGCTACCCGTATGTAGGCTGGGGCACCGGCTTTTTTGATATGGACAATGACACCTGGCTCGATATTCTCGTCGCTAACGGCCACGTCTATCCGCAAATAGACACTTTGGAGACTGGTCCGCGCTTTCGCGAGCCGCTGCTGCTGCATCGTAACAATCGCGACGGTACTTTCGACGAAGTCTCCAAGGAGTCCGGCCTCGCGGCCCTTCCACTCCATTCGCGCCGCGGCGCGGCGTTCGGCGACGTCTTTAACACCGGCAACATCGGCGTGCTGGTTCTAAATGTGGGTGAGGCACCGTCGCTTCTGAAAAACATGAATGCCAGCGGATTTCATCGCGCGCTATTCAAGCTTGTCGGCACCAAGAGCAACCGCGCGGCGATCGGCGCGCGCATAACGATACGCGCGGCGGGCGTGAAACAGTTCAACGAGGTCCACAGCGGAGGAAGTTATCTCTCGCAAAACGATTTGCGCCTCCACTTTGGCCTGGGCACGGCGAAAAAAATGGAATCCGTCGAGATTCGCTGGCCGAACGGCACGGTCGAAACGCTCCAGAACGTGGCCGCCGACTGTATCTACACCATCGTAGAGGGTGCGGGCATCCGCGATACCAAAAACTTGCCGCCACCGATAGGTGGAGCTACGAATGGTGCCCGCTAAGTCCCATTCCGGATCTGCGATGCTGCGTCGTTTTTCAAAGGCCGTGTTGCTATTTGTTTTTTCCGCGGCCTTCGTCGTAACGACTCGGCCCGCCGACGATCCCGCGACTCAGCTTAAGCGTAATTTCGAGTCGGCCAAGTCCGCCCTCTCCGCCGGAGACCTCTCAGAAGCTGAGCGTCGCTACAACCAGGTGATCGCCCTCGGCCTCCGGCAACTCGGGAACCTTTCCGCCTCCGAATCCCGTTTTGACGAAGCCACGCGCGAGCTTGACGAGGCCCTCAAGTTTGCCCCCGGCGATCCCGATATTACTGTCGACGCCGCAATAGCTTGGTTCCGCGCCGGAGAAGTCCAGAAAGCCCGCCAACTCGCCCAGACTGTTGTCCGCAGCAATCCGCGTAACGCCCGCGCGCAGAACGTCCTTGGCCGCATTGATCTCTACCGCGGAGATTTTCCAGCCGCCATTGGCGATCTCCAGGCCGCTATCGCCTTGGATGACGATTTTGAAACTTCCTACTTTCTCGGCATCGCCTACTTGAGGGCCAAGCATTTCACCGACGCCCAGCAATGGTTTAAGCACTTACAGGACACCATGGGAGATTCCGCCGCTCTGCACGTTCTTTTTGGGCGCGCCTATTCCATTGGCCATTTTCCCGAGTCGGCAGTCGCTGAATTTCGGAAAGCGATCCAGCTCGATCCAAAATATCCGCACGCCCATGGGCTGCTTGGCTATTCCATCCTCGAATTCCGCGGCGAGGAAGCCTATCCACAAGCCCGCCTGGAGTTCGAACGTGAACTGAAGCTTCATCCCGACGATTACAATGCGTTGCTGCTCCTTGGCATCTCCGCCGTCGCGCTGCGCGATTTTCCTGCTGCCGAAGCCGCTCTCCTGCACGCCAGACGCCTGCGTCCCGAAGAGTCGTTCGCCTACCTCTATCTGGGTGAAACGTACAGCGAGACGAAGCGTCTTCCGCAAGCCGTCGAGGCTCTCGAAAAATATATCCGCCTTGTGCGCGACCCGGAGGAAGTTCCGCGGGACGTTAGCCGCGCGTACTACTTGCTCGGTCAGGATTTGCGCCGGCTCGGCCGTCTGGAGGAAGCTCAGAAAGCACTCTTGAATTCGCAGCGCTATCGCGAAGCGAAATTCCGTTATGACGCCCAGCACATTTTCGACGAGCCCGCGGTCCCCTCGGACGGCGATAGTCACACGTCCGACCGCATTGCCGGCCTGCTCGAATCGGGCGCTCACGACCAGATGAAATCCACGGAAGCGATGGTTCAGGGAGGCATGCAGGAAAATCCCGCCGTCCAGCGGCCGGCAGCGGCTCAACAAGCAGTGGTGGAACCCAAGGAGGCCAAGCAATACCGTACCTTCGCCTCAGAAATCCTCGCCAGTTCCTACAACGACGTGGGCGTAATGCGTGCCAAAGCTTCCAACTTCAAGGAGGCTTCCGAATTCTTGAAGCAAGCCGCGGCCTGGAAGCCCGATCTTCCCGGGCTCGACCGCAACTGGGGTCTCGCCGCTTATCGCGCCGAGCTTTATTCCGATGCAGTGCCTCCTCTTGAGCGCCAGCTGGCGGCTCATCCGGATGACCGTCTTGCCCGTCAGCTTCTCGGGATGAGCTATTTCCTGACGGACAACTTTGTGAAGACCGCCGAAGTGCTCCGGCCTTTTCTTAATGCGCCTCCGGACGATGCGGGATTGCTTCTTGCTTGGGGCACGGCCCTCGTTCGAACACGCTCTTCCGAGCAGGCCACGCGGATCTTCCGACTATTGATCGAGCAAAACGCCAACAATCCGACGGTCCATTTTTTTCTCGGTCAGGCTTATGCTCAAGAAAAAGATTATTCAAACGCGTTAGGCGAATTCAAGACGGCGCTGCAAATCGACGCGCGGCTTCCCGAAGCGCACTATTTCATGGGGCTGGTGCATCTTCGTCAGAGTGATTTCGAATCGGCAGCCGCGGAATTCCGTTCCGAACTGGAGATTCGCCCCGGCAATCCCGTCACCAGCTATCACCTTGGCTACACGCTTCTCATGCAGGGCCACGCGGACCAGGCAGCTGCGCTCTTCCGCGAAGTGGTCCAGGCTAAGCCCGATTATGAAATGGCGCGGTTCGAACTCGGCCGCGCGCTTCTGCAGCAAGGCGACGCTGCTGGCGCCATCGAAAGTCTGGAAGCTGCAAAAAAGCTTTCCCCGGATCGCGACGCTACTTATTTTCAATTGAGCCAGGCTTATCGCCGCGTCGGCCGGTTGGACGAGGCGCAGCAGGCCCTCGCGGCGTATCAAAAACTCATTGAGACGAACAGGTTGAAGAAACGTGAGAGTCTCGAAGCGGACAAACCTTGATGCGGACTGGCCCTGATGCGCTCGAATCCATCCGCCGGGAAGCCGTTTTCAATGGAGAAACGCTGCTCGCAACTTTTCCGTAACTGCGATTCCGCTCGATGTATTGTTAACATGGTGCCCAAGCGAAGGGCCTTCAAACTGCCATGAAAAAGTTGCGCTTCTTAGTTTCGCTCACGACGGACGACAACGACTATCAAGTCGAACAGGCGAAGTCGGCCGAGCAGATGGCCCGCCAATTGGGCGTGGACATCCAGACCGTCTATGCGGATAACGACGCCATTACGCAGAGCACGCAGATACTGAAAGCAATTCAGGCTGACGAGACTCAGCGTCCTG
>MNDE01000017.1 GCA_001914785.1 Acidobacteria bacterium 13_2_20CM_57_17
CTGAGGAAGTGACTCGTTGGATTTTGCTGCAATTCGTTAGCTTTCCTCCGTTTAGCTTAGCTCCGGCGAATGCTGATTAAGTTACTCTGCTGGCTGTTAACCGAAGGGTTGCTAGTTCGAATCTAGCCCGGGGAGCCAAATCTCCCACATTTGCTACTGATTACGCCGCTTTCGCGGATTGAGTTTTGGCCTCAGAAAGTCGGCCAATTCCGAGTGTCAGCGGCAGGCTCGGCAGCTTAAGTTCAAGCCCAACCTTTTCAGCCCATTCTTTACGAGCGAGCCGAGCAGGGGCCGCTCTTCGTTGCTCAAGAGATCCTTGCGCTAACGAAGATGAACTGGAACAACACGCAATTCGACAACTTCGAACCGATCACGCTCAAAGCGGCACGCAAGGTCGGCAGCATCTTCAAATACATGAAGCCAACCGATCCGTCTCAGTCGCGGTATAGCTTTTACATGTAAGGAGGACAAGCCCAATTCCACTTTCGCGGTCGTCACGACCAAAACTCCAACGTCAACTAAGCTAGTCGTGATAAAAAGCCATTTCACCGTGGTGAGCAAAGCGAGCATCGTCTTCTGGCACCCGAGGCATCCCTTGCAATCGAACCCCGTCGCGAACCGGGGAAGGCGCGGCACTTCGTGAGCGAGGATGGATTAGCGCTAGAGGTTTGGTCCGACGGACCCGTGGCAAAGCAAAATCTGAGAACCCTAGTTGGCAAGCAGGTTTACCTGCCAGAGACTTCGCAGGAGCTCGGGGCCGTCGACCTTACCCGACTTGACGCCAACGTCGAGCCGGATCTTGTTTCCATATCTGAAACAGTCCGTGATACCCTTTATTGTGTAACATGATCACCTTGAGATAATTTAGGGTATCGCTTGCGCTTCGCTATGATGTATTATATTGTATCAATCATGAAGAATGACGTAAAAAAGGGTGTCAAGCCCCTCCGGCAGAAAGCGCTGCCCGCCGAGCTGCGCCGGGCCCTCAGGGAGGCTCGGGAGAAGCGCGGCTGGAGCCAGAGAGACCTAGCGAGCCGTCTCAGCGTCGGCCAGAGGCATATCTCCGGCATCGAATCCGGCAAGATCGTGCCGCGCTATGACACACTCCTTGAGCTGGTCCGTGCCCTCGACCGCGACCTCCTCATGGTGCCCCGCGCTCTTGTGCCCGTGGTGCAGTCCCTTGTCCGCGACCACCTGAAGGACCAGCCAGGTGAAGGCGAGGAACGCCCCCTTTACGTCGCCGACGGAGACGAGGACACGGCGGCGGAGCTGCGCGATGAAGTTTGATCCGAAAACAATCAACGCGCTCTCCGTGCGCCTACACAAAAGGCACATTGGGGTCATCACCCGCCTCGCGGGCGACCGCCAGCTTTTTGCATTTGAGCAGGAGTATATAGATGACCCGAAGCGTCCGACTCTGAGCCTCTCCTTCAAGGGCAGCACTGGTGGGCTCGTGACACAAACGCGTCCCACGGCGCGCCGCGTGCCACCGTTCTTCTCTAACCTTCTCCCGGAAGGTCACCTGCGCGACTATCTCGCCAAGCGCGCGGACGTCAATCCCGAGCGCGAATTCTTCCTCCTCACCGTGCTTGGGGCCGACCTTCCCGGCGCGCTTGTCATTGCGCCGCTTGAGGGTCAGGCGCAGGGGCCAAAGGCTCATCAGGATCATGACGATGAGCACGACCATGCGCACGACAGCGAACAACCGTTGCGTTTTTCTCTCGCCGGAGTGCAGTTGAAATTCTCGGCCGTCATGGAGGCCTCTGGCGGCCTGACCATTCCTGTGGACGGCATGGGCGGATCGTGGATTGTCAAGCTGCCTTCAGCCCGCTATAAGGCGGTTCCCGAGAATGAATTCGCCATGATGGAACTGGCCCGACGCGTCGGCATCTCCGTCCCTGAAAACAAGCTCGTAGATATAGCAAGCATCAAAGGACTGCCCGAACAAGCGCATACAGTGGAAGGCCGAGCGCTCGCCGTGAAGCGTTTCGACCGAAAGCCGGGTGGGGAGCCCGTTCATATGGAGGATTTCGCACAAGTCTTCGGGGAATTTCCCAACGACAAGTATAAACGCCACAGCTACGCGAACATTGCCGGTGTCCTCTGGGCGGAAATCGGCGAGGACGCCATACTCGAATTCGTCCGCCGCCTCGTATTCTCCGTGCTGATCGGCAACGCCGATATGCATCTCAAGAACTGGTCCCTCCTTTATCCCAACCGCCGCACGCCCGTCCTGTCGCCGGGCTACGATTTTGTCGCCACGCTGCCCTATATTCCCAACGACAAGCTCGGCCTGAGCTTCGGCGACAGCCGCAGCCTTTCTGAGATCACCCCAGACCAGATGCGCCGCTTCGCCGACAAGGCAAGAATTCCAGCAAGCCCGCTCTGGAAGATCGCCGTCGAGACTGCGCAGAAGACCGTCGCAGGCTGGAAATCGCTCGAACAAGCGGACCTCCTCCCAAAGGACTTGCGCGCTTCCATCCAAAAACAGATTCTTCGCGTCGCTGCCACGGTGAAGTGAGAGGATCCGGGATGCTCAACATCTGGTTCACTGCCGATTTTCACCTCGGGCACAAGAACATCATTCGGTCTTACTCTTTATGTGCTGAAGCATTGTTTTACTTAAATCGTTGTCTTCGGCAATTGCCTTCAACATCTTGCTTGCATCCGCCTGAACTCATGCATGCAAATATGCCCGACCCGATCGCGGATGTGGTTGTTCCACATTTCCCGACATCCCTTTTTCGTGGACTCGCGCAACTCCTCGATATAAGAGAGATAGATTTTCTCGACGAACTCCGTGAGAACCATGCCGCTTTCCGACGTAAAGTTTCCTGCATTTAGCGGTGCATGGATTCTGTTTTTGAGAGACATGATTTGGGATTCGAGCGGATAATCTGCAACACTTCCCAGCACGGACCAACGTAAAGCGCAAAAGCGATCCGATTCCGCATTTCCGTCCTGGACGCTACGTACGGTTTGCTTGGGGTAGCAACGAACTCCGTGAGTGGCTAGGTTGTCAGCCCAAGATGGGCGGTTGTACATTCACCATGGAGCGTGGTTCGTCCGATACCGTGTACGCGTGCGGCAGAAGGACGGCTCGACCAGACTCCACCAGAAGGCAAAGGAACATACCCAGGTTTCGGGTGTGTTCAGCCGTTTGCCAGCTCGGTTGAGTCTATCACTTCTACTTCGACTTGATTCATGGATGTTCGGATAAACGAATCGAATTGAACGCGCTAGATTGATCTGTGAGAGCCATCAATCGGCTGGGTCGGAGTTGCCTTTTCCGTCGCAAGGTGCTGCTGCGCTTTGCTGACGGTTAGCCGCGCGTAGTATAGCGGGTCGCTTTTCTCACCACTGCGAAAATCCGCGATCCTGCGGATGATTTCTTCGGGGTCGTCGCCGCGGGCGAGGGCCCGCTTCGCATAGATCCAATCGTGCTCGGACTGGCTCAAGGGTCGCGTTTCAGAAGACCGTTGCGTTAACAGCCTGTAGTGCGCGCGGAAGTTGTTGTCGATCGGCTCAGTGTGTAGGCGAAAATCTTGTAGGGGATGAATGCGGTCGGTGTGCTTCTCGGCTTGCACTCGAAAGTCGGTTTTATACTTTCGGTTGATGAATCCCGGGAGACGCAGAACGCGAGTGGAATCGGTGGCCGCAGGATCGCCTCCGAGTTTGCGTGCCATGGCACGCAGCAGGGCCTCGCCGTGTTCCCGGTCAATACCCTCGACCCGCCACACGATCTGGAATTTGTCAGGCGATGTATTTACGGTGTAATTCGGCGGCGGCACCAGGTTGGATTGCCGAATCTTCGCCAAGGCCGACGGGCCATCGTGATCGATGTCCAGGTAAAGATGACGGATGGTCTGAATGTCCCCCTTAGTTCGCGTGCGTGCCTCGGGTTTCAGAGTGTTCATTCCGATGTAGATGTCGCATGCCTCTTTTTCATTCTTGTGCTGGAGCCATTCCTGAGCGGAAGTTCCCGCGATCCGTTCAGCAGTCGCGATACGCTGGATCGTTTCGCCCGTACCGCCGTTGCGGACCAGGACGGCAATCCGATCAGACGGATGAAAGTTTGTACGGATGTATTCGCTTGCTGAGATGTCCTTCATGTTTCGACTTTCGTCCGTCGTCATTGGGATGGCTCCTGTGTCTGGTAGATCGCACAGTAATCGAAGGGGTCGCGTCGGGGTCGTAGCTGTTGATTTCGAGCACTTCCGAGACGTAGCGGCGTCCTGGTCTGCGCTTGATCTGAATCACGACATGGAGCGAGTCAGCGATGTTGCTCTTGATAGCTCGGTAGAGTAGTCCGACGCCGCTTTGCAACACGCAACTGGTGAAGCGGGCGAGGCCCTGCTTCGCCGAATTGGCGTGAATCGCTTTGCTGATGGAGTCATCGAGAATGAGATGTTCGATGGGTTTCAGAAAACCGACTCTTAAACCCTGTAGAACAGAATCCGTCCTGGCGGACCGAGTTGCCGAAGGAAGTGGAAATCCGTCGCGTTGCGCATCAGCCATGGAGTTCTGAGAGAGCAGCCAGTCCGGAAAGTAGTCGGGCAGGGCTAAGTTAGCGAGAGCTGTTTGGATCAAGTCCGAATCCGATTCAATTCCCGTCCGACCTCCTTTCTTTCGCAACGACCGTCTCCGGCATTTTCCTTGCATCGTCTTGCCACAGGTGCGGAAGATAAAGTCCGACGTGTTCCTCGAGGGAGAGAGTCTCCCTGCGCTTCCAAGTGGGGGTTCTGCCCGTTTCGCTTTGTCTACGGACACGCTAACCGATGTGCGGTCTCCGGCGAGTGCTCCTTCCGGCTGGTCCCATGTTAAGGGCGCTAGTGCTTACGCCTGGGCAAATACGATCCGTTTCTCTCCTTTCATTGAATCATGAGGAGCAGCTGCCACAGCCATGCTGTCCACAATGCCTTCCAGGGCTTTTGCTTCTTCTCGCGTCACGCGAAAATTCGTGGCCCGCGGGCGCCGCAAGATGCTCAAGGTAGCGAATTCCGCCCGCGATGAAAGATACGTCCGTTGAATCGCTGGCTCGATCAGTTTGAGCAATCGGATCTTTACGCGAAGGCGGTCTCCTCGGAACTTTTCCCTGTTCCGGATGAACAGCAGTTGTTCTTTCGGTTCCGGTTGAATCCGAGGCGGCTCGGATACCTCCGCCAGTCCGATGATTCCTCCCCGCGGACCGGACTCCCACAAATACACCCTGTCTCCCAATTTGATCTGTTCCTTGTGCTGCTGGACGAGCCAGGGATGTTCCCTAAGGGTGCGAACTGCACTCCGAACGTCGGAGAATTCCGAGCTGGCCTTAAAGATCCAGGCGTTCCGGCAGTCTGCTGTGGTACCTATCGGCTCTTCCTTCTTCTCTTCGCGTTGTGCCCCGTCTTGAGCCGGCCCTTTCCCCAAAACATGCGCATGAGAAACGCACCAAGGAGGAACCCCGTTCGCCCCGCTGGTTTCCTTTCCTATGCGAGTCATTGCTCTGTGGGGGTCGATTCCATTGCCTGCCAAGCCGCCACCGGGCTTGATGACTTGAATCCCGATGCATTTCACGGAATCACCACGAACCTCTAAAACCAAAGAAATGTTTAGTTCCAACGCCTTGTCCGATATCACAGTCCATCTCCAAAATCCGCGCGCTTTCTTGGGGCACGCAATGCTCGAATTCAGCCGCAGGGCTGATACCGACAGAGCGAACCAATCTTCCGAATTTGGGTGTTCCGAAAAAAACAATATTCCCTCCCGTGCGTGGCCAGAAACGATCTTTTACTTCGCTTACTGAGTATTATCCTGGTGATTCCGCTGGCCCATGCATGTTAGAACCTTAGACTCCCGCCGGTTAGACGGCCGTCATCTCGGCGTCCGAGGTTTCTTCTTGGAAGCGCAGCAAAGCCTGGATTTTGAGGAACTAGCCCATCGGCTGACTGCTTTTGGGCTGCGAACCTTTAACGAGTTTGGACTCGGTGGGCGTAACTCTACAGTCGCCGGCGTCGGTCTGTCCGTCGACGACTTTGTCTCGGCAGTCTTGGTGGAATATATGGAAGGCAGGCTTCAACATCGCGCCTCCCGTGGCGATTTGTTCTCCCTGCTGGCGACCGCCATGCGCAATGACATTATCGATTCCCTTCGTAAGGCGGCACATGCCCACGAGGAGAGCCGATCCCCGCTTCCTGCCCAACGGGATGCCGATGCTGCTCCCCTGTCGCTCGACGAATTGCCGGGATCGGCTATAGATTTTGCGGCCTCCATCGATGAAGAGCAGTACGGTGAACGCGCACGGACTGCCTTTGCCGGGGAACCCGAACTAGCGGAAGTTGTGAGGGCGGTGCTGGAACTCAACCTCTACAAGCCCCGCGAAATAGCGGCTGAGTTGGGCATTACTGCAGCAGAGGTGCAGAACAGGAAGAAGAGGCTGCAGAGGCAACTCATCGATCACAACTTGGTAGGGAGGAAAACCGCATGAGCGAACAGAAGGAAAAGGATCTTTTTCCGCAAAACGCGCGGTTGGCTCAACTGTCCGACAGCTTGTACGGCAGCCCGAGCCAGCTGGATGCCGGGGAAGCCCGGGAACTCTTGCGGCGCGCAGGAATTGATCCGGAAGACGTCAAAGCACGCCTTTATCGAAAGTTTGATGCCCTAGCAAAAGAGTACGCGGCAGCAGGCCGGCCCGTTCCGGCGCTCTTGAAACAGGCGCTTAGTGACTTGCGTCCAGGCGTACCCGGTTCCCCAAAGGAACGAGCATTAGTTCGCGAAGCCCGAGCGGTCATCCGGAGTGTCATCGACCACGCTCAGCGTATTCAGGAACGACTCGCGAGGCTGCCGCGTGTGACTTTGGCTACCGCCTATCGAAACAAGAAGGAACTCTCGGAACGGGACAAGAAACTCCTGGACGACCTCGCCGAGGATCTTTTGAAACGCAATAATCGCAGCCGCCCGAAAGACGGTCGATGAGCGGGTCGCAAAAAGGCGGCGCCTATGCACGCGCCCTCGCGCGCGAACTGCCGCTCGAGCATGGCGATCTGCGGGCAATCGCTTCGCGACTCGGACTCCAAGTTCGCGAGGTGGACGCTGATGGGTTTGACGGCGCCTTGATTCGAGCGCGCGAGATTCCTTTGGGAACGATTGCGGTCCGGCAATCGATCCGCGAGGCTGGCCGCAAGAATTTCACGCTCGCCCATGAAATCGCTCACTTTTTGCTTCCCGATCACGACCAGACGGAGCTCGTTTGCACCAAGTCCGACATCGGGAACTGGGGCGACTGGTCGCGAGAACTCGAGCGCGAGGCCGATGAATTTGCCGCCGAGCTTCTCCTGCCCGCTTCCGCGGTCCAGCCGATCGTCGAGTCCGCACCGCCTTCTCTGCAAGTGATCGAAAAAATCGCCCAGCGATTTCATACTTCTCTTTCGGCAGCGGCGTGGCGGTACTGCGATCTGGCGAAGCAAAGCTGCGCGATCGTGTGGGCCACGAATGACCGAATCGATTGGTCGAAACGCTCGAGCCACTTTGGCTTTCCGCTCCAAAAGGGGGCGCCCCTTCAGCAAGGCACGTTTGCGTTGCAATGCTTTGCGGGAACACCTGGTCCAAGGAAACCGCAGGCGCTCCCCGCGCGTTTGTGGATCTCCGCGACCGGTTTTCCAGAGGCCATATGGGAGGAGTCCAAGGCGCTGCCTGCTTACAACAGTGTAATTTCGCTGCTTTGGATCAAATCGTAGGTTCAACGAAGGCTGTGGTAGAGCCTGGCGTTGGTGCAGGCGGGCAGGAAATTATCTAGAAGCTGTTGCACAACCTGGTACAAGCATCTGAAATGACTATAGTTGAGTTTTGGGAAATGCGATAAGCGGAGTCAGCAGCGCCGAAGGAGGGCGGATGGCGCGGTCCGGTCCGTTGCTGACCGAAGCGCAGTGGAAGAAGATCGCGCCCTTGCTCCCCAGGCCACCCAAGCAGCGCAAGGTGGCCGCCCGTGGATCGACAACCGTCGCGTCCTCGAAGGGATTCTGTGGATTCTGCGCAGCGGCGCTCGCTGGCAGGACTTGCCAGAGAAATATCCGCACCCTTCGACTTGCTGGCGGCGACTGCGGGACTGGGACGAGCAGGGCGTGTGGTTGAACATCTGGGGCGCGTTCCTGAGCGAGTTGAACGAGTGCCAGCAGTTGCAGTGGAGCGAGTCGTTTCTGGACGGCAGTTTTGCACCGGCGAAAAAAGGGGCTGCGGTGTCGGAAAACCAAGCGGGGCAAGGGGACGAAGTGGATGGTGGTGGTCGACGGCCAGGGTCTTCCTTTGGGAGACCACCTTCACTCTGCATCCCCGGCGGAAGTCCGGCTCGCGGAGACGACGCTCGCGGCCATCCGCGTAGGGCGGCGTCACCATGCGGGCCGACCGCGGCAGAAGCCGGTGCGGGTGATTGCCGACAAGGCTTATGACAGCGACCCGCTGCGCAAGCGGCTGCGGCAGCGCGGCAGCGAACTGATCTGCGCACAAAAAGAATCGCGTTCGTCCGGCGACGTAGGATGGCCGCGCCTTGCGGCGCTATCGCCGCCGCTGGGTCGTGGAGCGCACCATTGGCTGGTTGGGGAATACCGGCGCTTGGTTGTGCGCTATGACCGCTCGCTCCAAATCTACCGGGCGTTATCGCCTGCTTCATGATCGTCTTACGGAGGGTTGTGCAATAGCTTCTAGGAAATCAATCGTAGCAAGCTTGGGGCTAGCCCGACTGCAAGCGCGCGATAGCCCCAAGTTCTCGGTCATTGCTAATCGCCGGTACGCTCGTCGGCGAGTTCGCTCCCGCTTTGCGCCCCATTGCTTGGAGCCAGCGTAAGGAAACGTACATCGCTTGCCACCACTTCTGTGGAGCGGCGCTTCTGGTTTTGCTTGTCGATCCAGTTGCGGATGATGAGCTTTCCTTCGACATAGACCCGCGCACCTTGCCGCAGGTTTGCGCTTACCGTTTCCGCAAGGTCTCCCCACACTTGAACCCGGTGCCACGTAGTCTTTTTTTGCCACTCGCCCAAACGGTCTTTGTACGACTCCTGGGTTCCCAAAGAAAAATTCGCCACGATCTGACCGCCTTTGGTATGCCTCACTTCGGCATCCCGGCAGAGTCGCCCCGCCAACATGACTTTGTTGACGGCGTTCTGTCCCTCGAGATCCAGCTGGTTCCCGTTAGGTTGGGCCGAGCTCGTCGGCAAAGAACGCTGCGGCGTCTTGCCGCTACCGTTTTGTTCCGCCGGTGTTTCTGCGGGCTGCCCATGCGGTCTCGGCGGAGAAGCCGGTGTGCCGGTTCCGCTCGGGGTTTGCGACTCCTTTTCAAACGTTCCCTGCTTTGCACCCTCGGCGAGCGCAGCATTCACTTCCAACGACTTATTCGATACCACTTTACATCTCCAAATTGAGCGCCCTGTACAGCAGCACCCAATCCTTTTGAATTTCAGCAGCAAGCGCTGATATCTCTAAAGCGGGCTGCTAGCTCGGATTTTGCCATTTCGGCGCCGCAACATTTTCCCACCCACGGCCGAAACCGGTCTTGCTATTTCGCTTACCTGGTGGATGTACCCGGCTTGAGGACAGATATCTCCGCGTTCTTTTCACAACCAGAAGTCAACACACTTGTCGCACGCAGAACGGCGTTGCGCATCGGCGTCGGGTAGGGCCCTCTGACTTGACAGCGCAAGTAAAATGAGTTTGCCCAGACGGAAGGGTTCGCCGCATCGTTTTTCTATCCTTGAGCAAACCGCGACAGGAGGTAAATTTCATGTTCGAGTGTATGGCCTCTCACTCTCGTTTCACATCCAGCGCAGCATGGACCATCGCCAGCTCCGTTAACCGCGTTCTGCCTGAAGGGGCGCTGCCCGCACCAAGCTGGGCGCCGGGTCGGCTTCTGAAGAAGCACCAACGAACGCCAATGGGGAAGGGGGTTCCGAGGCGAACCCTGTCGCTCTGCCCGGAATGCAACCGCAAAGCAGTCGAGGCGGTCATCAGGGGCCAGAGTGATGTAGCCGGTTTTAGGGAGCGTCCGGGAATCATTGACGCCGAGATCCTTGAGGAAGGCGGACGAATCCTCATGCGAAAGGCGTGCGAGACGCATGGTCCATTTGAGGACGTGCTATCGAACCATCCCGATTTCTTTCAGAGGATGGAAGCGCAGTCCTTGGGGGGCGACTTCGATTGCGTTGGCGACCGTGAGCTCCACGACCACGGCCCGAACAGCATCCGGGCGGGCCGCGGGTCGTATTTGATCGTGGATCTGACCAACCGATGCAACATGATGTGTCGACCTTGCTTCATGGACGCTAACGGAGTTGGTTACGTCGACGAAACAGATATGGAAGAGTTGAAGACGATTTTTGAACGGGCGGGATCTTTCAAGCCTAACCGCGAAATCAATGTCTTGTTCTCCGGTGGCGAGGCCACACTCTCTCCGATCTTCCTTGACGCAATTCGACACGCGAAGAGCAAGGGCTTCCATCGTCTTCACGTTTCGACCAATGGTATTCGTTTTGCGGAAAGCCGAAATTTTGCTGTCGAGGCGAGCGCCGCCGGGTTGCACGGCGTGTACCTGCAGTTCGATGGCGTCTCCGAGGAGAAGAACAAACATCGCGGGCTTGGAAATTACATGGAAGTGAAGCTCCGCGCGCTGGAGAACATCGCTGCGGCTGGAATGCAAACCACCTTGCAAGTTACCGTGGTCAACGGTCTCAACAATGATTGCGTGGGAGAGATCGTGCGCTTCGCTCTCCGCAACGCCGATCAAATCCACGGCGTAATTTTTCAGCCCGTTATGTTCACCGGCCGCGACGAGCGCATATCGACTGAAGACCGGTATGCAGAACGGTATCCTCTCTCTCAACTCGCTTACGACCTGCAAGCCCAAACCTCGATTGACTGGCGGCCCATGCGGGATTGGTACCCAGCTTCGGCGTACGCGATCTTCAGCCATTTGGATGATGTCCTTGACCGGGGTGCAGAGCGTGGCAGTCTCTTTCCTGACATGCATCCGGACCACGCGATTATGAGCCCCTTGCTTGTAGATACTGAGAAGGGGAAGGCGATTCCGATTCCAGCGTTCTTCGATCTCGGAAGGTTCATGCAAGACATTGTACAAATAACAGATTCCGGCAGGTCGCCTCGGGTGACCAGGGCCATGGTTTTGCTTTCACTTCTTCGGAATTTCAACCAGGCGAAGGCTCCCTCGGGATTGGGACCCCATGAGCTCCGTGGTCTGTTTGAGGGCTCATTGTATCGTTTCACGACAAGCAACGGCGATTGGTCGCGGCAAGCCTCTGCGAAAACCGCACGCTGGAGACTCATGTTTATCAATGGTATGTGGTTCCAAGACGCCTACAACTACGACTTTGCGACGATCTGCAATTCAAACGCGCCAGTAGCAACTTGGCAGGGCGAGATCAGTTTTTGTGCCTACAATGGTGGTGGCTGGCGCAAGGTACTCGAGAGCGTCCATCATACGGCGACGGTGGCCGATTGGTATAGAAATCACGGTCGGCACCAAATCTATGCGGCAGGCAAAAAGGTACAGCTAGTGGAATCACTGAGCAGCCGCCCTGAACCGTTGGTTCAGATTGAAGCCGCCCCTGTTGGTACCTTCTTCACGCGTGGGTGAGGGATCTAGAAAATGGCTACTCAACCAAGTGCGAACCCCAAAATCTGTTCGCATTCCTTCTCGGAATGCTCACGTAATCCGGTTTATCTTAACTGTACTGTATATGTGAAAAAGGGTCTTTTGTCTCGCGTGTCTGGGCGTGTCTGGGTGCTGCGCCGGAAGGCTGGCAGCTCTGATTGCGGCCCTTGATTAGTTCACGCCAGGCTTGTCTCGGTGGACGAAACAGGCTCTCTTAGTTTGCAGAGAAGGACCCCTGTCCTTCAACAGGCCAACGATCTAGAATCGCAGCTGCAGCGTCTCGATCAATCAGTTGCTTCGCGTACCGCGCGCCCGTATCTCGGTTCTCGTGGCCGGAGCTAGCACTGATCATCGCGAGGAAGGGGATTCGACCGATCGGTTGGCTCTGGCGATTCGACTCGCCTCCACGGCGGGTTCGGGGAAATGATCGAAGTGGGTATGGTTGGCCAATTGGCCAACTCAAGCGCCATATCAAATTTGTAAGTGACGCCAAAGCAATGACTTAGTGATTTTCACCCGCGGCTGTTAACCGAAGGTTGCCCTTGCGAAGTCAACTCTTCCCTGTGACGCGACGCAGAGAAAATTGGCGGGAGCGACGGGGCTCGAACCGATTTGCCACGACTTTCGCTGGAACTGAAGTTGCAAATTGGGCCTTTCAGTCTTTATCCCAATTTATCCCAATACGCTGTCAACCGTGCCCAAACTGTCCAGAGCCAGCCGAACGCCACCTAGTGTTATCATCAGTTTAGAGCGGAGCCGGAGCGCAACCACCCGCCTTGAAAACCGTTAGACTCGAAAGGGTCTCGGGGGTTCGAATCCCTCCTCCTCCGCCATAATTTGAGGCTTGAGTCGCGCCTTATCCAGTAGTGGGTCGCGTTTCGTTTATCTTTAGGCCATGCCGTAGAGATTGTCCGCCCCGCATCCCTGCCCTCCGCGCCTAAACTGGAAATGCTCAGAGTATGTCTTCCTCCCGCAGAATCGCCTGGATGTTGGGAACCTGGATCTTGATCCTCGTTATCTACTCGGCCGTGTCGCTTTTGCTGAGGCGCGGCTCGGATTCGCTCAGCGCCTTCGGCAACATCGTGCAATGCCTCGTGCCTCTTTTCGCCAACGCGGGCCTGCTTTTGAATGCGGGAACGCCCCACTGGCGGAGAAATATCTTCTGGATGCTGCTCGCCATGAGCTGCACTCTCTGGATGATCGGCCAGTTTGAGTGGACTTACTATGAGGTTTACCTCCACCGGCCGCTCCCCGAGATGTACCCGGGAGACATCCTGTTTTTTCTGCGCGGAATCCCCATGATGGCAGCGATCGCCTTGCGTCCCCACCGCAAACGAGGGGAGATTCAGCTGCGTTTTGGTTACGTAGATTTTGTTTTGCTGTTGATCTGGTGGACCTTTCTTTACGTTTTTGTGGTCTTGCCGTGGTTGTACGCAGCGCCGTCGCTCGGGCAATACAATGACACCTTCAATTTGATCACCAACATTCAGAACATGGTCATCGTCGTTGGATGGGCCATCCTGTGGCTGCAATCGAGCAGGGCGTGGAGGGTTGTCTACGCCAATCTCTTCGGCGCTTCCACGGTTTACATGTTTTCTTCGTTGTTCATCAACGTAGCGATTGACGGCCACAAGTATTACACGGGAAGTTTGTACGACCTTTGGCTGCTGTCGACGTTCTTTTGGTTTGCCTTTGCTGGGGTAACCGCCCACCAGAATCAAGACAAGCTGGATGCCCCCTCTGAAAGCGCCTATGACTCGGACCCTGATGCAACCTCGGACGAGAGTGTCTGGCCGGCTCGGCTGGCGATGGCCGCGGTGATTTCGCTTCCTCTATTCGCGATCTACACGCTGCGATTCAGCCAAGATGACGCCCAAGTTCGTGATTTCCGTCTCATGGCTACCCTGCTTGCCTCCGTTCCCCTCGCGTTGTTGATCTTTGTGCGGACGCATCTGGCGGACCGGGACCGTTCGCGGTTGCTTGCGCAATCGGAACAATCCATCGAGAATCTGAAACGGCTGCAAGCCCAGATCGTACAATCCGAGAAGCTGGTTTCCCTGGGCCAGCTCGCCGCTGGGGCGGCGCACGAAATCAACAATCCGCTCGCAGCCATACTTGGCTTTTCCGATCTGCTTGCCGATGACCCGGCAATCCCGGAGAAGGCCCGCACAACCGCCTCAAAAATCCGCGATCAGGCGCGCCGCACAAAAACTCTGGTCGGCAATCTCCTTAGTTTCGCCCGCCAGGTGCCCGCTGAACGCACGCTCCTTGACATCAACACGGTGGTCAACAATGCCGTGCAGCTTCGCGCACTTGATTTGCGCTCCGGGACAACGCGCGTTGAATTGCAGCTCGAATCCGTACTCCCGGGCGTTCGTGGGGACGGGAATCAATTGATGCAGGTTTTCTTCAACATTATCAGCAACGCGCTGGAAGCCATGGAGGCGGCTAACGGCGGGGTTCTGACAATCAAGACGATCCGCGACCGGGGAAACGTGGTGATTCTTTTCTCTGACACCGGCCCCGGCCTCAAGGACCCCCAACGCGTTTTCGATCCCTTCTACACGACTAAACCCGTTGGCAAGGGCACCGGCTTAGGTCTTAGCATTTGCTTCGGGATCGTTCAGGAGCATGGCGGAAAAATTCTTTCCTATAACCGGCAGGAAGGCGGAGCCGTGTTCCGTGTTGAACTACCCGCGGTCTTGGCAGCCCTGCCGGCGAAGGAGTTGCAGCTCAGCACCGCATCGTCCACACGTCAAAAGCCTTCCTGACACTGTTCCAGTGTTGTGATGTCTATCCGCTCTTTGTCCGGGAATCAACTTGAGTCGTGCTAGAGTTTTGCATTCCGTTTTCTAGGCCAGAATGGGAGCCGCGATGACCGAAATGGCCATTCAGACGCAAAAACTGACCCGGACATTCGGGAATCTTACTGCGGTCGACGGTATCGATCTTCAAGTGACTGCGGGCCAATTTTTCGGCTTTCTGGGGCCGAACGGCGCGGGAAAATCGACGACCATCAAAATTCTGACCGGCTTGCTGGCGCCAACCTCCGGCAGCATGCAACTCCTCGGCGTGGACTTCGCCGCGAATCCTGTCGAGGTAAAGCGCCAGATCGGCGTTGTACCTGAAGGTATGGGCCTTTTCGAGCGCTTGACGGGTTCCGAGTATTTGAAATTTGTAGGCCGGATGTACGGTCTGGACCGTGCTACAACCCAGCGCCGCTCAGAGGAGTTGCTGGATTTTATGCAGCTCGCTGATCGCCCCAAGACCATGATTGCGGATTACTCGCACGGAATGCAGAAGAAGCTGGCTCTCGCGGCCGCCGTGATTCACGGACCGCGCATTCTGTTTCTTGACGAGCCGTTCGAAGGCGTGGATGCCCTGGCGGCGGGAGCTCTGAAGGCGCTGCTGGCGCGCATGACGGAACGCGGTACAACCATCTTCTTGACGTCGCACGTCCTGGAAATCGTCGAGCGGCTGTGCAGCCACGTGGCCATCATCCATAAAGGCAAGCTTGTCGCGCAGGGTTCTCTGGAAGAGTTGCGCGCAGGAATATCGGGCGAGGCTGGGACCAAGACCACCCTCGAACAGATTTTCCTTTCAATTGTTGGTCAGGATGGCACGGAACGCCCGCAACTCCAGGAACTTTCATGGCTGATGTGACGCAGTCCGTCGGCGTCTTCGAGCAAATCCGGCTGATCGCTGGGCTGCGGTGGCGAATTCTGCGGAACAGCCTGCGCAAGAAAAGTAATCGCCTCGATCTGATGGGCTTGATTTTCACGGGCGTCTTCAGCGGCATCCTGGTGATTGGATTCTGTTTTGCATTTTACGCGGGCGCCTACGCCTTTGTTTCCCAAGGCCGTGTGGAGTGGATGGCATTGCTATTCTGGGGCATTTTCATTTTCTGGCAGGTTTTCCCAGTCTTTGTCGCGGGATTCGGAGCGAATTTCGAGTTTCGCATGCTCCTGCGTTTTCCGCTGAGCCTTCGCGCGTTTTACATCATTGGATTGGCCTATGGGTTCGCCGATTTTTCGGCGCTCGCGTCGGTCATCTGGCTTCTGGCGATGACTGCCGGAGCCACGGTCGCCAAACCGGGCGTGCTGCCGGCCATGCTGTTGATCGTTGCTGCGTTTATGCTGCTCAACGTAACGCTGGAGCGACTCATTGGTTCCTGGCTGGAACGCCTGCTGGCCCGCCGCCGCACGCGGGAACTCTTCTTCGGCTTGTTTATTCTCTCCATGGTTTCGTTGAATTTTATTTCGCCCCTAATGCAGCGCTACGGCGCCCCGGCGCGGCCGGTCTTTCTGCGCTTGCTGCCATACTTTGCGTGGTTTCCGCCCTCGCTTGCAGGCCGCGCCTTGGCCGAAATTGCCCGTCTTCAAGCTGCCGGTTTTCTATTGAATTTCGCGCTCCTTCTCCTGTACGTGGTTCTGTTCAGCGCTTTCTGGTGGCACCGGTTTGCCGCGCAATACCGTGGGGAAGAGCTCAGCGAAACTGTGGCACCGGCGCTTGCGGCCCCCCGCCCAATCACAGCAAAATACGATGGGCGCGATCATTTAGGTTTGCTATCCCCCATTGTGGCGGCGATTCTTCGCAAAGAGTTCCGCTATCTCACTCGCAACAGCTTTGCCTCTCTCGCGCTGCTTCTGCCACCGTTCCTGATACTGATTTTCAGCTTGAACTCTGCCGCGTGGCATCTAACGGTTGGCGGCAAAGGCATTTCCGCAGATATGTTTTTCCCCGGCATGATGGCCTATCTCATCCTGATTCTGATGGCGCCGGCCTACAACACCTTTGCCTACGAAGGCCGTGGAATTCAAACCTACTTCACCGCCCCGCTGCGCTTCCGAGATGTTTTACTGGGTAAGAATCTTATGCTCGTCCTGGTGCTCTCGATGGAAATCTTGGTTTCCCTCGCCATGCTCGCATGGCGCGTCGGTCTGCCTTCACCCCCTATGCTCACAGCTACGTGCGCCGCGATCATTTTTACGATCGTGGGTCAGCTTAGCGTCGCCAACTGGTCCTCGATCACCTTCCCACGCAAGATGGAATTCGGGCAGATGCGTGGCCAGCGGCAATCCGGCATGGCTGTGCTGGTTGCGTTTGGCTCGCAGGTATTGATGGGTGGTATTTCGGCGGCGATTCTCTTCACCGGGAATTTGACCGGGAACCGCTGGCTTCCCGCTGAAGCGTTCGTCATACTTGCAGTTGTGGCGGTGGGTGGCTACTTCGCGTCGCTTGACGCACTGACGCAACTCGCGGAGAAAAGGAAAGAAACCTTGATCGAAGCGCTGTGCCGGTAATGCCATGGATTTTCCATTGTTACTTGCAAAACGCACTGCCTATTTCAAACTCCGCATGAATTCCCCGTAGCGCGCCGCAATCGCGGGCCATGAAAAATACTGCTGCTGTGCCACCCAGCTTTGCTGTGCAAGCGAAGCGCGATAGTGCTCGTCCTCCAAAACGCGGAGCAGGACGTCTCCCAGGTCGCCCTTCCTCTGCGGGGAAAAGAGGGCCAGTCCCGCTTCGGTGATCGGCGCCGCCGTTTCCGATCCAGCGGACGCGACCACCGGCAGGCCGCAGGCAATCCCAGCGATTGCGCTGCCGCGCCGCGTGGAAATATGTCCGCGCACAAACAGCAGAACGTCGGAAATGGAAAGGCTGCGCACTACGTCTTCTCCGGGCAAGACGCCCATCACGTGGAGTTCAACACCTCCATCTTGAAACCGCTGCCGCAATTCCGCCTCGGCGCTCTGCGCATTACGGCCAAAAACAATCAGCCGCAGATTTCCAACACGCGAGGCGGCGAATTGGACGGCATCAACGATTTGGTCAATTTCCCCTCGTCCCGCTTCCCCGCCGGTGATGCCAAAGACCGCGACGCTCAGCTTTCCGCGGGTGAAAATACCCTTTCTCGAGTTGGCCTTGCTGGCCGTGGGCAGATTGGCTCCGACGGGAATGAAGCATCCTTTGCCAAGCTGGTTCTTGAGCCAGGAAATTTTCTCCATCGGAACCGTGAAAATAGCAGCGTCGCAAACGCGCAGCGCCTTGAGCATGGCGTGCAGTTGCGCACGACGGCGCAGCCGATCGATCGCCCGTGTTCCACCGTAGGGTTCGACGTCGTGAAACACGACCCCAACGCGGACTTGAGCGGCTTTCAGTATGCTAAGAAGCCGAGGGAATCGCAGCGGAAAGCCACGCGCTGACCACGCCAGTGCCGTGTATTGAACGAGGACCCACGCTCCGCGCCATCTTTTTGCCCGCCGTCGAAGTCCTTTCGCTGCGCGCGTCCACCCGTCTTGTGGCCACGTGACTCGCTCGATGATCAATTCGAAGCCTTCCGCCGTCATAGCCTCGCCGAGGTAGCGGCAATACTCTTCAACCGCGTCGGTGGGCGCGTCAGGCCGTCCGAGGAGCGCGATGACGCGCTGTCCGCTCATTGCAAGATGCTCATTTTTCGACGAGAAAGCTTCCGATCACCAGCGCGTCCATGCCGGAACTGAAAAATGTCCGTATTGCATCAGTCGGCGTGTGCACAATGGCTTCGCCACGCAGATTAAAGGATGTGTTCATGATGACGGGCACGCCCGTGCGTTTCTCGAATTCATCGATCAGCCTCCAGTAGAGCGGATTGATTTCTTTCTCTACCGTTTGCGGGCGCGCGCTTCCATCCACATGCGTAACCGACGGAATTATGCTCCGTTTTTCCGGGCGCACCTGCGCCGTCAGAATCATAAACGGTGAATCCGTCGCGCACTCCAAGTATTTGTCGGCTGCTTCCTTCTTGATCGATGGCGCAAACGGCCGCCACCACTCACGGAATTTCACAGCATTGTTGACCTTGGCGTTCATTTCCGGATCGCGGGGATCGGCAAGAATCGAACGGCTTCCAAGTGCGCGCGGACCAAATTCCATGCGCCCCTGAAACCAGCCGAGGATTTTCCCTTGCGCAAGCAGTTCAGCCGCCGTGGACGCGGGATCCGACAGTTTCGTGTAATGCACTTTATAGGTGCGCAGCGCGCGCGCGATCGCCTCGTCATCAAAACATGGCCCCCAATATGCGTGGCGCATCGCCTTGTTCGGCAATTTCCCGTTCCCGTCAAGATAGGGCGCAAGCGCCGCGCCAAGCGCTACGCCATCATCCGAGGCCGCGGGCTGCACAAACAATTTATCCACAAGACCAGATGTCACAATTTTTCCATTGGCTTTCGAATTCAGCGCCACGCCTCCGGCAAGACAAACATTCCGGCACCCCGTTTTCTCGATGGCCATCCGCACCACGTTCATCATCGCTGTTTCGCAAGCGTCCTGCACGGCGTAAGCGATATCCTTGTGACGTCCGTCGATGTCGCTCTCTGGAATACGCGGCGGGCCAAGAAGTGCTGCCATGCCGGCAATCGGCGTCGCGCCGTTGGTGATCAGTTGTCTCGTGTGGATACGATACGGCAACGCCCTCACATCGATGAAGGCGGACAAATCCACGCCGGGCTTCCCGTAGGGCGCAAGTCCCATCACTTTCCATTCGTCGCTGTTGCGCTGAAAGCCGAGAAACTCGGTAAATTCGCTATAGAAATGTCCAACAGAATTGGGAAAGGGAATCATGAGCACGGGGTCGAGCCTGCCGTTGTGGCCGTGCCAGATGGTCGTCGCTTCCCACGCGCCGCGGCCATCCATCACCACGATGGCGGCATCTTCAAATCCCGAGTACGCATAAGCGCTGATGGCATGCGCGAGGTGATGATCAACAAACCGCATTTTCGCTTTTGTCGGCCCGAATTGTTGCGCGAATTTCTTCGCTCCGCTTTCCTGGTGCCACATACTCAAGAAGTGCAGCGTCGAATTCAGGCCATTCAGGTAGGTCAGCGGCATTTTCCCTGTGGCGTAACACTTCAGATCATGCCGGAAGACCGGCCCCGCCGTCTGCCACCCAAAACACACTTCGTCCAACTGCTCCGGTCGCGCGTTTGCGAAATCGAGACACGCTCGAATGGCATTTTTGGGGAAGCCGGGATCGTGCTTCAACCGGCTGATGCGCTCTTCCGCCACAGCGAACAAGAGCTCGCCGTCGCGTGCGATACACGCCGACGAATCATGCATCTGCGAATAATTAATCCCTACCGTGAGCAAGGGTCGTGTTCCTCCTGCGGATGAACACCAATGAATCTACCTCGTCGAGAATTTCCCATGGCGAAGAGTCATTTCGAAAGGCGCGATCCACAAAGCGAACCGGCCCATAGTCCGGAGAAGTCCATCCGCCCGGAAAGATCCTCGCATCATGGAATGCGGCTAGCCCATCTTTCATCAAGAGCCGATGCCAATCCTGCCAATCTTGCTCGACAGCTTGTTCTCTGTGATCGCCGTCGATTAATAGAAAGTCGATTGGTTTTTCCCATTTCACTACCGCTTCATGGCTGAACTGCTCGATCCAAACAATTGTGGGCCCCGATTTCGCGCAAACCGTCCGTCTGGCGACACGGCGCAAAAAATTCAGTGCGCGCACTCTTGAAAGATGAAATGGATCCACAAGATAGAGCGTGCCTTCCGGACTCATCGTGGTCCGTAGCGCCACGGCGGAGGCGCCTTCGGCAACTCCGATTTCAACCAACCTCCTGCGCCCCCGTGCATGCTTTTCGAGCGCCTGATGCTCTGCAGCGGTATGCTGAGCGATCGGTGGCCGCAAACCTGCCCATGCGAAGAAAGGGTGCTTCATCGCCCGAGATGTCCAAATCTCAGGTTTCTGGAGTTCTGGGTGAATCTCGGCGAATCGAATCCTCGGCGTAGTCACTTCGTTTCTGGCGCGTCCTTGGACGTTAGAAGTATTGATTACCCGTGCGGCGTGGGGTTCGCCGCAACGGGCACGTTTCGCTCAATCGTTTCACTCCCGACTCCGCCCGTGAAGGTTTCAGGTGTCCTCCCCATCGCCCGGCAGAAAACCATCTCTGACCGGCGGGCGGTTTCTTTCCAGGTGTAGCGTTTCATTTTCTCCTGGGCCGCGTTGCCTAAACGCAGCCGCAGTTCCGGATCGCGGCAAAGCCTGACAATCGCTGCCGAAAGTGACTCCGCGTCTCCGGGAATCACGAAGATCCCATCGTGCGAATCCTCAACCAAGTCGGTCATACCGCTCGATTCTGTGGTCACCACAGGCATTCCGCTAGCCATGGCTTCCAGCAAGACCAGCGGCATTCCCTCCATAAGCGAAGGCAACACGAAGATTTCGTGCTCCGCATATAAACTCGACATCTCCGCGCGCGCCACGAGCGGCCACACTTCCAGCGCAGCCTGAGATGCCGACGCAAAGCACTGGCGGACCTTTTCTTCGGGCTCCTGGCAGCCTGCAATCGTCAGCCGGGCCTCGGGAATGACTCGTAGAACTTTCTCGAAAGCCTCTACCAGGTAATAAATCCCTTTGTGATCGATCCACGTTCCAACGAAGAGAAGTTTGGTCGCGGTTCCACCGGAGAAAGGCCTCACGTGGAAGAACTCCGGTCCAACGCCATTCGGCACGAGCCACACTCGGTCTGGAGGCAGGTTGTAACGCAGTTGAAGAAAAAGCAGTGCTTCCCGGTTGGTCACGATGCATTGATCCGCAGTCTTGAAGGACCAGCGGTAGGTCCGCATATGGTAAAGATACTGCCAGACGCGATTCTTCCACCGGAAATAATCCGCGCGCTCTTTTCTCGCTTCTCTTCCCATAGCGTAATTTCGGCGCTCCTCGAGACCATGCATGGTCATCACGTAGGGAGGCCCTGCCTGCGAACCATGTCGTCGTCTTTGCGCGCCGTACCAGAAGCCGAAAGGGGCATGAATATTGATGACGTCGAATTCCTTGCCGTTCTCTCCAACGTATTGCGCGATTCTTTTTGCGAATTCGATAGTCCGAAATCGATTGGGCCATTTTTGCCTCGGCAGCAAGTCTTCAAAGAACATGGGCTTCATGCTGTGCCCCAGTTCGCCAAGTTCCTTTGTCAAATTGTAGACAATGCCCGCAACTCCGGCCTCCGCCTTCCCCGCCACTCCCGATATCATCAGAATCCGCATCTACGCACGGCCTCGCTTTGCAGTCTCCCAACCCCTGCCGAACAGAACCTTCTCAGGCCCTCCCCCGGAGCAGAGCCAAAGTCACAGCTTCAAAGCTATCCGCCCAGTGTAATCAATTCGGTTTAGAAGAATCGGGATGCGATTCTGGGCGAAATATTCATCGCAGGCTTCCCGGGCTCCCCGCCAGTGCCCGTAGTCGTCGATGATGATTACGCCGGCCTTGGATAGACGCGGGAAGAGATGAACTAGCTCGTGTTTGGTCGAATCATACCAGTCGGTATCCAGCCGCAGCAGAGCAATAGGGTCTGGTGCAGAAGCAGGTACGGTTTCTTCCACTCTTCCTCGAACGAAATGTATTTTTTCTCTCGCGTAGCCCGTCCCGTAGAGAACTTCCTTTACTTGTTCAAGCGGCGCGTCCTCGCACCTGTCCCCAGGAATGTCGCGCAGAACTTGAGAGGCTTTCTTACCTGCGCAATTGAGGTCTTTCACTGTGGGCACCGTCATGCCTTCAAAGGTATCGAACAGATACAATTCGCGGCTCACGTCTTGCAACTGGAGGAGCGTTCTGGCAACTGTGGCCATGCTTCCCCCTTTCCAGACGCCGCACTCGACCATGGCTCCTGGGATGCCATTTGCGCTCAGGTATCGCACGGCCTGAATCAGTGCATAGATTCTATCCGGGCTAGTCATCGTCCATGGACGGACTTGCCGTAGGATCTCGAGTTCATCCTTGCGAAAGTCAGGGGGGATAACCTGGTACCGAGGAGGGAAATGGATTATGTCGAGGCCGAATAGCCTGAAGGTTTTATGGATCGCCGCCTTGATCATGACCCCGCGTGCCAATCCTTTTGGATGTGCTCCATCTCGGGAACCGGAAGCCAGCGTGCCCGCGCGTGCTTGTAAAAGCCGCTTTGCGCGAGTGTCCGCTGAAGACTATAAAAGCGCTTCGGCGTTACGAACAAGGCCCCGAATAGGATCAGCATTTTGAAAGCGCGATGAGAAAACGGTGCCTCCGGATGCAATATGTCATAAATCGTCCATTCGGTCTTTACCGTTTCCCATGGCCACCCGCCATCAAGCACCAGTCGAAGCTGGTCAGCGCTGGCTTGGGTATACTCAACAACCGTGCGGCAAACTTCCGGTTCAACGCCAATGATCTCGAGCTGTCGGGAAAGACTCTTTGCGAGTATCGCAAGTGATTTCTGCTTGTGGCGTAGTTTTTGCGCGTCATGCCCGGCGAGCTGAAAACTGTTTCCTTCATGAAGCCGGTAGTAGGTGAGCGCTTCCGGCAGGATCTGCGCGCCCATGAACACAGCCGCGAGTGTGAACAAGTATTCGTCGGCTTGAATTTCTATTGTCTCCGGAACAGGTCCGATCCAAGTGAGAATTGCGGCGCGTATCGCCATCCGGCTCGTTCCCAGAAAAGCGCCGCGCCGGCGAAACAGAAGCGCGCCGTCAATCGTATTAGCCTGAAAATGAAATCCTTCGCGAAGAACCTCGGCTCGCTCACGACCGTCGCGCTGAACGTTGACAATGCCGTGGCCCACAATTCCAACGGACGCATCAGCATTCATCGCTTGCGCTACCCGCGTCAGCTTTTGAGGCGCCCACCAATCATCCCCGTCCAGGAACGCAACGATCTCTCCCCGGCATTCCGGAATGCCCGCATTAAACGCTGAAGCCTGCCCGCCGTTCTCCTTGCGCAGCAATCGCACGCGCGGCTCGAATTTCTTCACAATCTCCGGTGTGCGATCCGTCGAACCGTCATCGACGACGATGATCTCACGCTCCGCTGCTGGAAAATCCTGCTCCAGTGCGCTCACGATCGCCTGCTCGATGAAGCGTTCGTGGTTGTACGTGTCAATCAGTACGCTGACAAAGCTCCTTGGCAAATTCGCGCTCCCCAAAATCCTCAATCCCGTATGCAGCAAGGATAATTTCAACTCTTGGCAGCCAGTGTTCTTGCCTTTTCCGCCGCCCCGCTCTTCTTTGCGGAAGAATGGAACAGCCGCTTGCGCTTCATCCGAACGTCATCCAGCACATACAGATGATGATAGCCCAGGAACAGCGCCGCGAGTGCACGCAGATAACTGTAAGCCCGGTGCCGCGGCGTCATGATCTCGCCGTACGTCCGGGGAAAATCAAGCAAATGGCGAAAATATTTCCATCGGTCCGGCGCCCTCAGCACAAACCCATCGCTCTCCTGAGCTTTTACCCACTGCTTCAAGTAAGCGCGAATACTCCTGGAGCTGATATCCTGACCGTATTCTTGCAGCCAATTCTGGAGCTCCCTGAGCAGCGCCTCGCGCGTGGCCATCCTGCCTTCGATTTGGCTGCGCGAAGGTCTTTCGACGTTCACCTTAAACAGGTTTGCGCTATGCAACCGATACTTCCCCAAAAATATCGGCAAGGCCGCAACCGGCGCAACGAATATCACCAGCGCCGTGAGATAGGCATCGGCCTGAAATCGCAACGACTCGGGCACCGGCAATAGTTTCTGAAGCGCTTCGCGCCGGAACGCCAGGCACGACGTGCCCATCATGGGGTATCGCAGAAGCGCGCGCCGGCTTTCCGTTACGTGCCCCGAAACAGGTATGAAATACGTGTCTTCAGAAAGGTGTGCCCTGCCATCCCACAAATACAGGCGGTGGTAGACCATCCCCGCGGCAGGATGGTGTTCGAACTCTTCGTAGACTTGCCCCAGTTTCGCCGGAAGCCAGACATCGTCCGCATCCAGCAGCGCGATCACTTCACCTCGAGCATGCTCGAAACCGAAATTGAAGGCCGAAGCCTGCCCGCCGTTCTTCTTTCGCAAATAGCGGATCTTTTCCCCGAACTTCCGCAAACGCTCTTCCGTATCATCGGTCGACCCGTCGTCCACGACCAGAATTTCCCGTTCCTCAGGCGGAAAATCCTGCGCCAGCACGCTCGAAACAGCGTCTTCGACGAATTTACCGTGGTTGTAGGTATCGATCAGGACGGTGAAAAAAGGGGCTTTCATTCGTGCCTTCTTGGTTTATTTCCCCATGGTCCGCGCCAACTGTGCTCGTTGTGCCGCAATAATCTCTTCGAAAATGACTTCCAATCCGCGTGTGATTTTCCAATTCGGATAATGGCTCAGGAACTTTCCCGTGTTTGAGATATAGCAGATGTGATCGCCTTTCCTCGCCTCATCCACGTAGCGCCAATCCAGCCTGCGTCCGGTCATCTGTTCAATGCGCTCGATGGCTTCCAGCATCGACACGCTGTTCGCGCGGCCGCCTCCCAGGTTGTATACCTCGCCGGGACGCGGATTTGCCGCATACTCCTCGATGGCACGCACCACGTCATGGCTGTGAATGTTGTCGCGCACCTGCTTGCCCTCATAGCCAAAAACGGAATATTTCCCGCCGCTGAGCGCCACCTTCACCAAATAGGACAAAAAACCGTGCAACTCTACGCCGGAGTGGGACGGCCCCGTCAGGCAGCCACCGCGAAAGATTCCCACCTTCATCCCGAAGTAACGCCCATATTCTTGCGCGGCAAGGTCCGCCGCTGCTTTCGAAGCGCCAAAAAGCGAATGTAGCGTTTGGTCGATCCGGCAAGTCTCGGCGATACCCTCAAAATCCTCGGCTCGCGCGTAATCGTACCGCTTCTCCAACTCTTTCAGCGGAATCTCATTGGGCGCATCTCCATAAACCTTGTTGCTGCTGAGAAAAACGAACACCGCGTCGGGTGAATGCTGCCGCGTGGCTTCGAGAAGGTTCACTGTCCCAAGCGCATTCACTTCGAAATCAAGAAGCGGAATCTCCCGCGCTTTATCGTGTGAAGGTTGCGCTGCGCAGTGGACAATCAAATCGAAACGCTGCGTTCGAAAGAGTTCTTCCATCGCCGTCCGGTCGCGGATATCCAGCGCCGCGTGTGTGAATCGCTTCGTCACACCCTTGAGCCGATCCAGATTCCACAGCGTGTCGCCCGCCGGACCGAAGAACACCCGGCGCATGTTGTTGTCCACGCCGACGACTTCGTGCCCCCGGCGGTCGAAATGCTCGGCAGCTTCCGAACCAATCAGTCCGCTACTGCCCGTGACCAGAACTTTCATGGGTTCGAATCCAATCCTCGCCTCGTGGGGCCCAAACCGTGAAAGAGCGGCGCAATTTCACACATCGCTTTCCTAAAATGATTGAGATCAAAGACAAGAGGCCGCTCCCTCACCAAAAGAGTACCAGCAGTCGCCCGCAATTTGACTGCCTCGAGATAAGGCCAAAGCCGGGCATTCACCTACCGCTGCCCGAGAAGACTGAAAAACTCCTCCACGCGCTCCACGGGAAGGGCAACCAGATTGGCGTCATACGATGCCTGGTCGCAGGAAATCGGCACCAACGCTCCCTTTGCGGCAATGGCGAACCAGCGGTAGTCCATTCGAACCAGGAATTGGAGGATTTCTCGTGCCGCGTAGCCCCATGGCTGCGTCCGAGTGTCCCGCACCTCCGCCAGTATCGCCGGTCGCGATTCCCGGTGCAGCAATTTCATCGCGCCGTATAAAACGGAGAGTTCCGCTCCTTCTACGTCCAGCTTGACAAAATCAACTTTGCTCACGCCTGATTCGGCAAGCACGTCGTCCAGTCGTCGGACCGGGACCCGCACTGTGTGGATGGGTTCGCTGACAGCTGGCCGCCGCAGGCTGTTGCACCAATCTTGCTCTCCGTCCACGAGATAAAGGTCCTCCTCCCCAGGATTCTCTCCCAGCGCGCAAGGCACCAGTTCGGTGTTCGAACAACGGTTCATCCTCAGGTGTTTTTCCAGCCGTATACACTCCCGCAGTGAAGGCTCGATCGCAATAACGTGTCCATCCCATCCCACGCGCTTCGATGCCAGCAACGTATACAACCCGTGATGCGCCCCGGCATCAACGACAGTCATGTCCCTCCGTAGAAATCGCATTACAAATTCCGTTTCCATCCGTTCAAACTCGTCATAAATCAATTCTTGATCCAGGGCGCTCTTCTCTGCCAGCCACCACGCGCCGAAGGGCAGCCGTAAGGGAATAGGCATCCCGGGGAAAACCCGTCGCGCTCGGTTCACCAGCGTAATGTACTTCCTTCGCGCAGGTGCGGCCAGGAATCGCCCGATTCGTTGGGGTAGTGTGGCCGTTACCGGCTTCTTAGACCAGGGATCTTCTGCTTCATGCGGCTCGGGGATTAGCCGGAATCCCGCCAAATCGATCGACATGGTGGAGGCCAGCAAGACCGTGCGCCGCCGGGTGTGTTCCGCTGTCTCGCGAAAATCCTCGTGATCTGGCAGGGGCACTACGCGATAGACCATCCCGAAACCCGCGCGGTATAGCATCTTCACCAAGCCGCCCTCGCTCGGATAGCAAGCCACCTCTGTAAGGCTCTGATCGTGCTCGCGAGGTTCCTCGCGCAGCAACATCGAGGCTTTTTCTCCCGGCAGGCACATGCTTTCCAGCAAGAGGCACTTCTTGGTCAGCACGCGGAGGTTGCGAATCGCGACCAACGGATTCTCCAGGTGATAAAGAAGCCCGAAGCACAGAACCAGATCAAATTCGCCCAGTTGCAGGATTGCACGTTCCACAATATCGCCCTTTTCGAACGGAATGTGCGGGAATCGCCGCCGTGCCTCCGCCACGTTTTCTCCACGCGCGTCGAACCCATGCACATTCAGGCCACACTCCACAAGAGTTTGTGAGAAAAATCCCACGCCGCAGCCTGCGTCTGCGGCATATGAAAGCTCCAGCGCGGGTTTCAGCTTGGCGACGATTCGCCGTATTGTTTCGCCTCGCGCATCAATCAGTTCCCGGTACTCTTTCCGGTCGAATGGCGTCAAATGGATGGTCATTTCCGCAGTTGGCCGGATGGGCTCGACCTCTCGGATCTGTGAAATTCCAGGTGTGTTGGTATTCATCGGTCGGCTTCCTTGCCGCAGCACTCTTCCGGAGTCGGGCTCGGCGTGGCGGAATGCGCCCGCTGCCGCAGAAGCCGACGTGTCACCGCATCAGGCAACTCGGCTGCCAGCGCCAGCGACGGAAATACTTGGGAACAGGGGGACGGCGGTACTTACTGCTTATGGTATGCGGATACTAATTACGACACGCTAATAATGCAACATATTTCTTTTGTAGTAACAAGCGGCAAACATGTCGTTCCGGCCTCCAAGCAGATTAAAACTTGTGACCGAGGGACCGTCGGACAGGGCGGATGAGATTTAGAACCCCGAACCAAATAGTGTGCCAAACGTCGTTCCGCAGCACACGTCCCGCTTGCCTCACGTAGCGCCTCACTGCGGACCAGTGGCGCAGCACATTAGACTTCAGCCCCTCCGGCGTGAGCACCTCCGTGGCATCGGCGATGGTGCGAAGATGGCGCCAACCACCCGCAAGCTCCGCGTTGCGGCCTGCTTCTTCTCCGTTCCAGACTCCGGCTTTCCCTTGTGGATGGTAGCTGTAATCGTGATTTTGGTGTACGGCCATCACCACGCGCGATGCATCGATGACTGGCTTCCCCGAATCCAGCGCTTTCCAAACAAGCCAGTTATCCCAGAAGACGCGCAGCACAAACGGGAGTATGTCCGGTCCATAAAGGCCACGTGTAAACGCGAAGTAATCGATCCATTCGGAGGTGCACCGCTTGCCCAGCCCCAATGCAGCACTTCGCAGTTCCGTTTGCCATTCATGGCGCTCGAACGCCAGCGGTTCTGTAATCCTCGTATCCCAGCGGCGGCCAACCATTAGAAATTCCCGGTGCATCGCATGGACACGCTCGATCGCACGACGCAAGTCCGGCATCAGGATAATGTCGCAATTGACGTAGCAGAGGACGTCATGCTTCGCGATGAGCTGCGCTCGCGCGAACAAATAGTCCAGCCGCTTGGTGCCGTGCTCGTTGCGCTCCACGTGCGGCTCGTGGTGAAGTCCTAATTCTTGCGCGGCATCGGCCGCCCCTTCATCGGCGCCAAAGAGGATGATCTCTACGGCCGGATGAAGGGCCTTCCACGATTGCAGCGCGTTGCGCTGAATGATCCCGATGTGCCCGCGGAAGGGTTTTGCAGTCGTGAATATAGTAAGCACAGGCGTTATATTCTTATATTAGATAATTCTGTGGCGGCATGTTACACCGTATTAGCGAAATGGCAATAGCAATTCCCGGGATGCCCGCTGCCACCTGCCTGGTGGACGGGTTCCGCCACGGCGAAATCCCGCGTCTAGTCCGCTGAAATGCTGGCGGTCGCGGTATGCGGTGCGGGGGATGGCGCCCCCAGGCGGATGTAGTGAACGTTTTGCGAGCCTTCCAGGTGCGGAAGAGCGCGCCAGCAATCGATGACCACGCGCCGCGTGGCATTAAAACTCGGGCCCGAGCGGAACGGCTGCATCCATGCCGAGCTGGCGAGATCGCAGAACTGCTGCCAGGGAGTAGCGAGGACGACGATTCCGGATTGCGCGATGCAGTCCTCCGCGGAAGCCGCAACGCGCACGGATTTATGCGCGGCGAAAGCGCGAGGCAAATCGGCGGAAGGATCGAAGACCACGACCGGGAGATTGGCTGAAGCCAGCTCAAGGGCAAGCAGCAGCCCAAAGGATTCTTCGATTACATCCGTGTTTGGTTTGTACGCAAGGCCAAGGATTCCAACCGGAAGGCTCCCGGATTGATGGGATTTTACAAGCCCTGCCAGGGCCGCGATCTGGGCGCGGTTGAAACGATCCGTGGCTTCGGCAAGATCGGAGAAGGCGCCGCTGCGCGCGGCCAGCGCGGCAAAGGCGCGATTGTCGCGAGGAAAACAGGGGCCGCCATAGCTGACCGCGCCCTTCAAATACTTGGAGCCGATCCGCGAATCGAGTCCCAGCGCGTAGGTAACCACGCTGACATCGGCTTCGGGAAGTTTCTCGCACAGACGGGCAAGCATATTGGCATAGCTGATTTTGGTGGTGATGTACGTGTTGACCGCCAGCTTGGTGATTTCCGCGTTAATGAAATTCATGCGCGCTATCGTGGGAGAGTTCTTGCGAGTCCGCGCGTAGACATCCGAAAGAAGGTCCCCAGCGCGAGGATCGGACTCGCCGATCAAAAGAAAATCGGGATAATAGAAATCGCGGATCACGGTCCCGAGTGCGATAAATTCGGGACTGTAGCACAGCCCGAAGTCCTGGCCGCAGCGCTTGCCGCTGGCGCGTTCGAGCGCGGACTTGATTTCCCCGCCGGTGGAACCGGGCATCACCGTGCTGGTAAGCACCACGAGATGATAGGAGTCTTTGTTGCGCAACGCGCGGCCGATGGCTTCGCAAGTGGGAATGGCATACCGAAGTGAAAACCCGCCGTCCGCTTCGCTGGGAGTGCTGACGACAATGAACGTGGCCTCGGAATCTCGGACTGCCGCTTCGGTGTCCTGCGTCGCGAGAAGGCGCCCTTTGGATTCCTGGAGAAGCTCCGCGAGTCCGGGCTCGTGCACGGGAGGCACCCCGCGGCCGATGGCGTCCACTTTCTGTGCATCTATATCTACCGCGATGACTTGAAAACCGCGCGCCACAAAACAAGCTGCGATAGGCGAGCCGAGTTTGCCCAAACCAATAACCGATATTGTCGAAACCATGCGCCTCCTGAGAGAGGCCCTAAGTTTAACGTGAGAAAGTGCCGGCAGGAAGCCTGCAATCAGCGAAACGTCAGACTTTGTCGGTGGGGGGACTTGCACCGAGATCGCCTCCGCCGGAGCGCCGCAGACCTCTCAATTCCTGCTCCGCCCGAAAGCGTTCCTTTGAGATCTCGCGGTCGATACCTTCGTCCGAGGATGCCCAACGCAACAATCCATATAGAAGGAAAGGAGTCGCGAGAACAACCAGGACCAGACCCCACCAAAACATGACGCCGCCTTCCTCCGGATTCCTTAAGACTCTTCAGCAACGGCAAGGCCAAGCCATAAAATCCACCAGCGATGTTCAGGAGCTCTGATCGTTCGCTGTCTGTCTGAATCCCCTGCGCAGCCCCAGCACTTTCCGAAACGCCGCTGTTCGCCGCACTAAAATATCCCACGCGAATCGCCTAATCTTGAACAACGGCTTGCGCAAGCGCGCCCTTCGTAATGCCCCGCCCCGCGTAAGCTTGTGCGTCACATCCAGCAGCGTGTACGAGTCCTTCACCCTGCCATAAAGCTGATAATTCCGTTCCTGTTCCTCACCGTTCCACACTTGTTCCTTGCCGCCGGCCACGTGAGTGTAATCATGATTCTGGTGGAACACCGGCGCGAGCAAAGATGCATCCACCACCGGCAGGTTTTGCTCCCGCACCGCTTTGATCAGCCAGTGATCAAACCACAGCCGCCCGATTGCGAAATCGGGGATACCCGCGTAGAGGCCCTTCGCAAAAGCGAACACGTCTATGCTGGTGTGGTCTTCCCCTTTGTCGTTGGCCTTGCTGCGCCGTCTAATGCCTTCTTCCCATCTGGAATCGAAATCAAGTTTCTCGCTGACGTCGAGGTCTACCCTTTTCGACACCATCAGCGACTTTGGGAATCTTCTCTGTACTATCTCAGCCGCGCGCAAAAAGTCGTTCAAGAGAATAATGTCCGCGTTGACGTAGCACATCCAGGACGAACCGGCCGCCGCCTCCGCCTGCCGGAACATATCGCTCAGCAGCGGCGTGCCGTGTTCGTTCGTCGCCACGTTCGGCAAGTGTCGTAAGCCAAACTCCTGCGCCACCTCCATCGTTCCTTCATCGTTTCCCAGAAGGATGATTTCCGGACGCGGCTCCAGCTTCGTCCAGCTCTCAATCGCATTGCGCTGGATAAGACCAATGTGCCCTTTGAACGCCTTGGGGATCGTGAAAATTGTCAGCACACTTCAAGCATAGTCAAAATATTGCCCGCCGCAAGGAGGGCTACCAACGGGCAAGTAATTGAAAACGTAATACCAGGCTAGCGCCGTAGTGTGGCGGGGAAAAACGTCCGCAACACCAAGCCACTGTGCCAAAATGTGTTCGCGCGTCTTGCCGATATTATCGCCGCTGGAGACCACGTGCCTCGGCCAAAATCCTCCTCATGCCGAAAAGGCCGCCGCTAGATGCTCCTTCTTTCCGCTTTGGAGATTTTCCTCACATGGGCTTTCGTTGCTTTCGTACTTATCGGCATCGGTTGCGTCGTTCTCGCACTGTTCGCCAAAGGCCACTCGCTCCATGACACCTTCTGGACGGGTCTCTCCGTTTCCGTCGCCGTCCTTGAAATTTGGAATCTCGTTTCCCCCGTCACTTCTTCCATCACACTCGTTCTCTTGGCCCTCGGCATTCTCGGCCTCGCGCTAAACCGCTCCCTTGTATTGAGCCGCCTCCTCACCGCCTGGCAAAACTCGCGCGCTCTCTTTCTCCTCGGCGCCACCTTGGCGCTTCTCCTCGCTATTCGTTGCTGCGGTCCTTGCGAGTATTACGACACGGGCCTTTACGGTGCCCCCGCCGTTCGCTGGATTCAAACCTTTCCCATAGTTCCCGGCCTTGCCAATCTCCACGGCAGGCTCGGCTATAACAGTTCCGTTTTTCTTTGTATTGCCGCGCTCGGGCAAGGACCTTGGAAGGACTTAGGCTTCCATCTCTTCACCGGTTTCCTGCTCTCCGCTCTCTGGGTCACCCTGCTGCCTGCCTGTGCCCGTATTGTCCGCGGAGTTGCAATCTCTCCTGCCGACTGGTTTCACAGTATCCTCGCGGTCCCCGCTCTCTTTTGGACCACGCGTTCCCGCATCGTCGGCTCGCAAACCGACGAGCCCGCCGCCATCGTCGCCTTCGTCGCCGCCGGCTTCCTCTTCGCGGACTTTTGCCAAACTCCGCGCCAAGACCAGCAAACACGCCCGCCCACACGCCTCGTCTTAACCGCGGCTCTCTTCACTTTGGCCGTCGCGTTCAAGGAATCCACCGCCGTTTTCGCTTTTCTCGCTTGGTGCCTCGTCGTCCGCAGGATTTGGCAAACCGCCGTCTCGCCGCAGAACCGCCGCGTTCATCTCGCTGCCGCGTCGTTTTTCTCAGCCGTGCTCTTGCTTCCGTGGCTGGCGCGCTCGATTATCCTGAGCGGCTATCCTTTTTTTCCCGCCACCATTTTTGCTTTCCCGGTTCCCTGGAAGGTGCCGCTCTCCGCCGCCCGGTGGTACGCCCTCGGCGTTCAATCCTGAGGCCGCGGCGCCGACGCTCATTATCTTGACACCCGCGGTCTTCAGTGGGTCGGTCCTTGGCTCAATCACACGTTTCGCAACCGTTCCGCGTTTCAGGTTCCGCTGGCCATCGGGCTCGCCGGCCTGGCCATCGGGCTGATTCATCGCTTCCGCGGCCGAGCCACACCTCGTCCCGCGTGTCCCTGGCTCTCGCTCCTGCTCCCTTCTTTCGCTGGTATTCTTTTTTGGTTGGTTGCTTCCCCGGACCCGCGCTTCGCTCAATTCGCTATTTGGACCGCCGCCGCCACTCTTGGCGCCTGGGGAATCGTATCCTGGGATTTCCAAGCCCAGCGCTCGCACTCCCGCCCCGTTTTGGCGGCACTCCTCTTGTCTTCAATCTGGTGTCTGATCTCTCTTGGTTGGAAGGAACCGTTCCAAACTCTTCGCGGCGTACAACAACCGGCGCCTCTCCCTAAGCCCGCCCTCGTCCTCAAGCACACGCTCTCGGGCCTCGCCGTCTACGTCCCCGCAGAAGGCAAACAGTGCTGGGACGCTCCTTTACCTTGTACTCTCTATTTCGACGATTCGCTCCGCCTCCGCGACCCATCCTCCCTGCGCTCGGGTTTCACTTCCGAAGGCCGCGCCGCCGAACTCCAGACCTACTGGTAGAGCCCCTGAGCTCCTTAGGAGGTCGGAGCTTCAGCTCCGACGTTAAGCGCAGAGGCCCAGGGGCTTTAGCCCTGAAGAGAGCCTTTGCGTCAGCGGGCCTGCCCCGTCAGCAGCAAGTGCCAGCCAAAGCGTCGCTCCAGTAATCGAAAAAACGGCCGCGGCATCCAGCGGAAATACCATTCTTTGACGTACCGATGCTCCATATAATCCCCGATGCGGTAAGGAAAGATGTGCTCGGCTCGCGCGTCCGTCACGCGGAAGCCGTGTCGTTCCAAAAGTTGCCGCCCTTCTCGCCGCGTGTAGGTGTATGTCACCGGGCATCCTGTTTGCGCTTCGGAGTTTTTCGCCACCACGTCCTGCAGTTTCCAGAACTGGCCCTTGTCCTCCGTCGCCAAAATCCACGCAACTTTCCATGATCGCCGGTGATAGACCATGATCTTGACAGTTGTTCCCGGGCCCGCGTACTGCCGAAGCTGCTCCAGCACCGCCTCCGGATTCGGCGTGTGGTGGATTACGCCGAAGGAGTAAATCAAATCGTACGGCTCCGACGGCACAAAAGCGCTGAGCTGTTCCGCATCCCCAGCGCAGAAACGGATGCGGTCTTCCAATCCAAACACCGCGGCGCGCTTGCGGGCCAGCTCCATGGACTTTTCCGAAAGGTCTACGGTCGTGACCTGCGCTCCCGCGCGGGCAAAATTGATGGTGTCTGTCCCAATACCGCACCCAATTTCCAGCACCTTCTTCCCGCGCCACCGCGCGAACTCCGCAAATCCTGGTATGTGGTATTCCACAAAGTATTTCCGCGCCTCTACTTCGTCGAAGTATTCCTTCGTGCCCACCGGGGCGGTCGAATGCCGTATGTTGCAGGGACGCTCATTCCAATAATCCCTGACCCGCGCGATTTCGACTTCCGTAAAAGTCATGATTTTTCTTCTGAAGGGGCTGAATTCACTGGCCCCGGTAGGCCAAGTCGAACCAGTTAAAATCGCCATTATGAAATTCGCGGTAGAGCACAACATCGAATTTGGCCGGCTCAAACATGCTCAGGAGTTTCGGCACGTCGTACCATTCCTCCCACGGCGACCGTTCCAGCATTTGGCCCCATTTGTCGAACGTAGGTCGCCCGGCCTTGGTCCACCGGATTTTCGGGTACGCCAGTTGCAGCCAGCGTCCGCCGACGCGAAGATGCCGCAGCAGCTCTTGGTATTCAGGCTTCATGACCTCGACCGGCGCATTGTGAAGTGAACCCATGGCCATGATGACGTCGTAATCTGCCTCAAGCGCACGGAGCGAACTCAAATCTTGAAAATGCTGGAATTGCACGCCTTTCAGTCCCAAAATCTTGCAAAGCCGCTGTAACACCTTCAAATTCGTTTCGACTAGGTCGACAAACGTCATCCTCGCGCCGTGCTGCGCAAACGTGATGCTGTCCACGCCAAATCCGCTTCCAATGTCCATCACTTTCTTGCCATGCATACTGTCGGCATACAGCGCGTGATACCACCCGCGATGGTCCCACTGAGCCCCAGTCGTCAATGTGGTCCGGCTCTTTTCCCATTTCGCCAGCAGCTCGTTGTCAGGCAACGCTAGCAGCTCTTCCGTGCTCAGGATTTCCCAATTCGTGATGGGAACTTCAACCCACTTCGTGCGCAGAGTCTCGTAGGGCTTTTGCCAGTCCACCGGCTTGTCGTAAGGCTTAAATGGCTCAGTCAATCCAAGTGTCATTTTGATCCTGCTGGCTAGACCCATGCTCTTGCTCTCTCCTTAGCGTTCAGTCTGTCAGTTCATTTCCCCCGGCGAAGGCGATCCAGCGTCTGCTTCTGCAGGCCGAGACGAGCCCTCCAGGAAAATGAACGAACTAATAAGCTCTGCCAATATTTCCGGATCGCAGGCCTGGGAATGTGACGGCGGAGCGGAGCCCATCGGATGTTTCCATCCTTTCTAAACCGATGAGTGGAATCAATTATGGTTCGCAGCTGCTTGCCGCCGCCGCTCAATTCTCTGTTTCTCATTGCCAGTGCATCTGTATGCGTCCCTTGCTTGCCACCGGGGTGGTAACCGTAGTCATGATTCTGATGGACTGGCACGACAAAAGAACTGCAATCCACTACTGCCACTCCCTCTGAGATGGCCTTCCAAATCAGCCATGCGTCCCAAGCGCTGCGGCCAACGACGAGCGGCGGCACCTTGTCGTAAAGCCCCTTGGGAAATACGAAGAAATCCGCGAAATCCGTATGTTGATGAAAACCTTCTCTCTTGGCAAATCCCTGAAGGCTTTCGGCCCACTCGGCTTGCTTAAAATCGAGCGGCTCGGCGACGTCAGTATCCCAGCGCTGGCCTACCAAGAGAAACCGCTGGCGCCACGCAAAAGTCCTTTCAAACGCTTGCCAGAAATCCTGCATGAGGACGATGTCGCAATTGGAATAGCACAGATACTTGTGGCGGGCGATCAGTTGCGCACGGGCGAACATGTAGTCCAGGTACTTCATGCCGGATTCGTGCCGTTCGACATGCGGCTCATAGCCGAGGCCGAGATCGGCGCAGACTTCAGCGGCACCTTCGTCGTTCCCAAATAAGATCACCTCGACCTCAGGATGGAGCAGTCTCCAGCTTTGCAGCGCGTTACGCTGGATGACCGCGCTATGCCCCCGGAAGGGTTTCGCCGTCGTAAAAAAAGTCAACATTCTCACTGGCCCCCTGAAGCGACCTCCGCCGAGCGCTTCCGCAAGGAGAAGCAGCCCAAAGCATATGCGCAGCCATACGGATCGGCGGGATTATTGTGCGGCTGATAATTGAGAGCGCTCTCCCGGTCAGAGCGTACCCATTGGTTCGCCCCGTTCTTCGTCCAATACTCTTCTTTCTCTACGCGGAAACACTCAAACAGCCTTGGAAGTCGCTGCGCTCCGTACACTCGGCACCAGGGAGCCATGACAGTATCTCTGCCGCACGGCGCGGTCATTAGCAGGTGTCCGTCCGTCTTTAGGATTTCCGCCAGACGGCCCATAACGCGAAAGTCGCCCTCGTCCTCATTCACCTCGATGCCGTAGCGGCCTGCCACGCCCACGTGCTCGACCGAAGAACAGTTGATGGCCAAGTCGAAGTGATCTCGCGGAAACTCCAGCTTCAAAAAGTCACCCCGTCGGAATTCAACATTCGGATGCTGCCAAACAAATGACTGTTCCTGCAAATCATTGGCAACGACACGAAATCCTTTCTGAGCCGCCAAGAGGCTCATATAGCCTTCTTCGCAGCCGAATTCGATAGCTTCACCCGGGCCACATGGCATCTGCGAACTTAAGAAAGTCCACTCCACGTGGCGCTCTCCCGAAATATTTACTCTGCAAGCTGGCCGCGCCGGAGGGATGAAGGCCCGCTTCACGCGCCGCGCTGACCTGTAAAGCCAACTTGGCAAAGATATCGGAACTAGAAATTTTTCGGCCATACGTTGCGTTAAGAACGTATTTTGACAGACTGGCTAAAGCTATGCATCCGTTCCGCAGGAACGGCCACTAGATTTGCGTCAAACGAGGGACTAGTAGCATCGACAGGTCTTGGCATGCCGCTTTCGTCGAGGCTATACCATTCGAACGTGCGTTCCATAAGGAAGCGGACAATATCGCGAGCGGCATAACCCCAAGGCTTGGTTCGGATGTCGTAAACCTCAATCATGAAGACCGGGCGCGACGACTGTCTTAGCAGGTTGGATGCTCCCTTCAGCACTTCCAGCTCCGCACCTTCCACATCCAATTTTATGAAGTGCACGCCCGTAAGACGTGTGGAGGACAAGAATTCGTCTAGTGTAGTCACGTTCACAGGAACCCTGCGCGTTTCGGCATTAACGGCGGGTGGTCGAAGGCTATTGCAGTAGTCTTCCATACCTTCCACTAGGAATAATTCCGCTTTCCCAGGGGACGCGCCCAGCGCGGTCTGTTCAATTCGAACGTTTCCGCACTTGTTTAGACGAACGTGCCGTTCGAGGCGTACTCGTTCGCGAGGGGAGGGCTCAAAGGAAACCACTCTCCCGGTCGGACCGACAAGCTTAGATGCGAGCAGAGTGTAGAAGCCATGATGGGCACCGATGTCTAACACCGTCATTCCCGCCTGCAGGAATCGCTCGACGAATCGTGTTTCGGCGTTTTCAAAATTGCCGGAAAGCAAACTCTGGTCCAACGCGCTGCCTTCTAGTAGCCAGCGGGCACCAAAGGGCAGCGCCATGATGCTTGGGTTTTCACCAAAGATGGTTTTCATGCGACGGCTGACACTGGCCAATTTTTCGTCCGCGGGCTTAGCCAGAAATTGGCGCAAGCGTTTCGAGATTTTCGCCGGGGCGGGTGGTGTTTTACGCCAGGGGTCGGCGGACTCGCGCGGTTCAGGGACAAAAATCAGCCCGGCCAGACTCACCTTTTGCGGAAAAGCAAAGAGTATGGTGCGGCGGCGCATGTGTTCTTCAGTTTCCCGAAAATCATCGTGATCGGGGAATAATTCTATCCGGTAGACGCCATCGAAGCCTGCCCGGTAGAGCATTTTGACTAGGCAGCCTTCGGAAGCGTAGAAGGCAATATCCCTGAGCCCTTGATCGTCGAGAGATGGCTCTTCCCGAAGGAGCATCCATGACTTCTGATCCGGAAAACACATACTTTCCATTAGAAGGACTTTTCGAGTGAGTGAGCGAAGGTTGCGGATCGCGAGAAGCGGGTTCTCCAGGTGGTAGAGAAGCCCAAAGCATAGGACAAGATCGAATTCGCCTAATTTGCGAATCTCAGGGTTCTCAACGTCCCCCTGCTCGAAGGAAATCTGCGGGAAGCGAGCGCGAGCCTGTTCGACATTCTCCATGCGTCCATCGAAGGCGCGGATGTTCAGGCCCGCTTCCTGGAGAATCTTGGCAAAGAAGCCGATACCACAACCGGCGTCGAGCGCAGTCGAGAGTTCCAGAGCAGGCTTCAATTCGTTGACCACGCGGCGGATGGTCTCGCCGCGAGCCTCAATCAATTTGAGATAGTGGCTTTGGTCAAATACGGTTTGCCGCTGTGCGGTCACTTTTTCGTTTGTTCCCCAATGAGAATTCGGACGGTAGATTGAGTATACCGTTCCACTCGTCCATATAGTGCTGGTGGATTTCCGTCGCGATGGTCATTTCCGGGATGCAATCCCATTGGTCCAGCATTTCGCCATCGTCCCAGAGACTGACCTGCCATTGGTACGCGCCTGGACGGAGCGGGAGCGATGGGAAAGTGTGCGTGAAGACATGGGAGCCCGGTTCGAGACTTAGATTCTGGGCGGCGCGGGCCCACATCAACTGGCGCTCGGCATCGAACAGCGCAACGCCGTGTTCGCCGTTGGTTACGCGTTCTGCCAATTCGACAACGAAATTGACAGTGACAGGACCGAGAGACGAGAGGACGTGAGATTCCGAACAACCAGGTTCGGCGATTTCCCAACGGAGGAATTGTGCCCTCGCGTCCTTGCTACGTTGCAACCCTGTCGCATGGTCTCCTGAAAGCATGGCGGATTCGTATGCTGAGACGACTTCATGTGTCGGCCCGTCCTCGCGAACGGATCCGTCATCGATCCACACGACGCGATGGCACAGGCGGCGAATCTGGTTGAGCTGATGAGAGACGAGGACGACCGTTCGCCCGGCCCGGGCCACGTCCCCCATCTTCCCCAGGCACTTCTTCTGAAAATTGATGTCGCCCACCGCCAGGACTTCATCCACCAGCAGAATCTCCGGCTCTAGGTGCGCCGCCACCGCAAACGCCAGCCGCACGTACATGCCGGAAGAGTAGTGCTTGACCGGCGTATCGATGAATTTCTCCAGCTCCGCGAACGCCACGATTTCATCGAACTTGCGCTCGATCTCCGCTTTGCTCATCCCCAGGATCGCGCCGGAAAGGAACGTGTTCTCCCGCCCCGTCAGCTCGGGGTGAAACCCTGTCCCGACTTCCAGTAGCGAGCCAACGCGCCCGTGAATCTCCGCCCAGCCTTCCGTGGGCCGTGTAATTCGTGACAGAATCTTCAGCAGCGTCGTCTTTCCCGCCCCGTTGCGCCCGATCAATCCAAGAACTTCCCCTTCTTTAACTTCCAGCGACACATCTTTCAGCGCCCAGAACGTCTCTTCTTTTTTCCTGCGCAGCGAAGCGATCGGCGACCGCACGAAATCTTCCAGCGCATGCCGCAACCCGTCGTCCACCTGTAACCCGCGCCGGTATCGCTTCCCCAGCCCTTCCCCATGAATCACCACGGTGCTCATGGATACGCCGCCTCCGCCGATGGCCGGGCCACAGCCTTTGCCGATGGTTCAGCGAACGTATAACTGGAACGGTGGCCTAACCGTATCAGTGGGCTCTCGAAATACCGCCAGGAGAGGCGCGCGGCCACCAGAGTCAAGGCGAGCGCAGCGAGTGCGGTCAAGAAAGTAAGAGCGTTTGTTATCTGCGGGAAGTGTCCCCAGAAATAGCGAAAAAGGAATCCTACTATCGCTTTATGAAGAAGATAGGTGCCGTAGGCGATCCCGCCCAGCCAGCCGAGCCACTTAAATCTCAGCGCGCGGCTGACAAGACTGTTCGGTCTGGTCACTGAAAAGAGAAGCACGCTGACATAAAAAAGAGCCAACCAAGTGTAACCAAACGTCCGCATTATGGAATCTGTAAAGGCGGGCGATTTCCAGCCTAGAAAACCGATACCGATTAAGAGAATAGGCATCAAAATGGCGAAAAATAGATTATTCCTCCGGATGCGATCTCTCCATGCGTCATTTCGAATCAGAATCGCTGCCAGGACACCAAGCAGCAGAGCGTCTGCGCGGCATGGCATAAGGACGAAACCGGCTATCCAATTATGCGGCCAGATCAGCCGGATAGCGGCCCGCGCCAAAGGTGCCATGCAAATCCCGCCGAGGACCCACGCCCAAAGTTTGCGGCCAGTGAAGAACCGGACGATCAGCGGCAGCGTGAGATAAAACTGCTCTTCGATCGCCAGGGACCACGTGACCCCCAAAGCGTTGCCGCCAAAGTCTATCGCACGGACCATCCAGAAATTCTGTGTGAAAGTCCAGAAAAAGTACCACGGCGGATGTTCCGGAGTCAGCCAGAGGCCGTGACGCATGCGCTGTGCCAAAAACAGGAACGTCGGAACTATGAGGAGGACTGCGGCATAAATAGGGACGATCCGAAAAAAACGGCGTGTGTAGAAGACTTGGAAATAGTTGGTTGCCTTGCGCGCATCCAGAAGGATTCCTCCGATGAGGAAGCCGGACAAAACAAAAAACAGGTCCACGCCGGTCCAAGTTAGCCGCCCGAAGACCAGAGCGTAGGAAAGCGGCGTGGCAGGAGCGGTTACAGTAGGAACCATAAAATAGTGCCAAATCAATACGCTGCCGATGGCCAGACCGCGCAGGCCGTCCAGCTCCGGAATGCGGCCCGAAAGAGAGAGCGGCGCGGCCCGTTGCCCATGAGTGACAGCGGTAGCCATCATGTTCAGTTCCTGCCTTGCGTTTTCGCGGCGGCGATGAAGTAAGTATACGCGAAGGGGCTGAGCAGCTTGCGTATCACGCGATTTGCTTCCAGGGTCTCCCAGCGAACAGGGTTGCGGCCAGGGAAAAACGGAAATTGATGCACCGTCCCGTCAGTCCGAAGAATGGACCACCCGGCGTTGCGAAGCCACCTGTGAACTTGCGGGAACCACTGGCGGCGGTCGAAGGGCTGATCGTCCTGGCGCGATGGATGGCGGAAGCGTGCATAAACCTCGTATAAACCCATGAAGTTGAAATAGTTGGGAGTGGTGAGGAAGAGTTTGCCTCCGGGCCGCGTGACGCGGTACATCTCAGCGACGGCAGCCTGTACCCGGGGCAGGTGCTCGATAGTCTCGCAGGAAACCACCACGTCGAAGGACCTATCGGCAAAGGGCAAGTTCTGGGCGTCTCCCTGAACGAGCGTGGCAAGCGGCGGACAGTTCGGAGTGAAAAGTTTGGTCCTGGCGGCGCGCAGCGCCGCAGAAGAGAAATCGCACCCCGTCACGCGTGCACCGGCATTAGCCATCTGACGGATAAACCCGCCGCGTCCACAGGCGACTTCCAAAACACAAAGACCGGCAACCTCGCCGAGATATTCACGAACCACCTGGTACCAAGGAGAGGAAGCATCTTCGTGAGAAGGATCGGCTTCGTAGATTCGCTGGTGCCAATTATCGTACACTGTACGCAGGCTCATGGCGTTCAGGCACAGAATTTCGCACGGAAGGGACAGAGCGAGGAAGTCTCTATGCCGTGGATAGCTATTGGGGTCACCGTTCTAAGTCGCTCTTTCCAGAAGGTTTATATTTTAGTTGATATAACGTTACTTTGATGGTAACATTGTGTACGGATTTGACGCTGTGTCCTCGACTGTTGTTTACTCTCCCTGGCCCCTCCGCTTTCTAGTTTCACATTTCCAGTTTCGCTCCTTCGCAAAGCCTATCCCCTTTGTTTTGATATTCTTCCGAACTCTTTTGTAGTCACACTTTTGCTAAGGCATTTAGATTCAGGCGATTGCGAACTCTTTGCACAAAACACCCCGGGGGTACCTGCGCTACCTCTTTGTTTCGTTACTTCTCCTCTTTCAAACCCGATCCGCGACGGAGGTCTCCATCCTATTGAAAAAAACCAGCCCACCAAGAACAACTAGCGCCACCGCGAAAGCCGAAGCAAGCAGCAGGCTAGGCGCCTGGCCGCGCCCGGTGATGGCCCAGCGGAAACCATCAATCACTCCCGCCATGGGGTTGAGTCCGTACAGCCACCGCCAACGCACCGGAACGAGCGACGACGGATACGCCACCGGAGAAGCGAACATCCAAAACTGGATCAGAAACGGAATCACGTACCGCACGTCGCGGTACAGCGCGTTTAGGGCCGATAGCCACAGGCCTACGCCCAGCGCCGTGAAAAAAGCGAGCGCCAGCAGCGCGGGCAGCCACAACACGGCAAGCGTGGGGCGGATTCCGTAACCCACCGTGAAAATAGCCAGCACGACAAAGCCGATCGCGAAGTCCACCAGGCCGGAGAGCGCCGCGGAGATGGGAAGAATGAGGCGCGGGAAATACACCTTGGTGATGAGCCGCTGGTTGTCCACGACGACGTTGGTGGTCATTTGCAGAGCGTAGGAAAAATAAGTCCAGGGAACGAGCGCCGCAAAATAAAAAACGGGATAAGGCAATCCCTCTGACGGCAGCTTCGCGAGGCGCCCGAAAAATAATGTAAACGCCAGCATGGTAAGCACCGGTTGCAAAACAACCCAAAGGACTCCGATGGCGGTTTGTTTGTAGCGGATCTTGACGTCGCGCCAGACAAAAAAATAAAGCAGCTCGCGGTAGGCCCAGACTTCGCGGAGACGCAGCTCGAGGATGCCGCGGGGGGGCTCGATCCGAATGGTGGCGGAGAAACCGGAGTGCAGCGGAAGAGCGGCGCTCGATTGCGTGACGGAAGCCATGCGAAGAATCGAAAACTCCTGAGAGCGAAATGAACCCTTGGCTAGAGTATCAAAGAAAACAGTCGAGAAAGAACGTATTGCGTACTCACAATAAATGTTTCAGGGAGCTGGAGGATTCTTTTGGAGCTGCTGGATATCGCGGTCCTCGATCTGCTGCATGAGGGCTTTGCGGCGAAAGAGGTAGGCGCGAAGCTGGGTGGAGAGCTGTCGGGGGACAACGAAGAATTGGTTGCGGGCAACTTCCGAAAAAGAGACCGGGCCCCGCGCTGGGATCAGATGCGCACCCCACTGAAAAATGAAACCGGCATTCCACACCACCAGGAAAAAACTGAGCGCTGCGGAAATAGCGAAAGCCCGGCTCGCGGAATGAAACAATATGCCGAATCGCTGGAGCAGCATTGCAAAGCCAAAAATAAAGACGGGTGTGAGCGGGATGAAGTACCGGTTTCCGAAGGAGGCCGTGCCATGCCAATAGGGATAACTGGAAATCAGGTAGTAATAGGCGGCTGCGCCAACGCCGAGATATAAGGTGATGGATTTCGCCGCGCGAGGCGCGAAAAAAAGGCCTCCGACGGAAA
>MNDE01000120.1 GCA_001914785.1 Acidobacteria bacterium 13_2_20CM_57_17
ACCTTCGCTCTCGATGCCAAGCGCCAGGACTCCGGGCCAACCCACCAATTCCTTAAGGCCCCACTCCGTCCATTGCGCCGCCTCAGGCGATCCTCGCAGAATCTCCGCAGCCGCCGCCGAGTCCGACTGGCCAAACGCACGAATCGTCGCGACTATAGAATCGCGCTTCGTCTCAGCGGCCATGCGTAGCCTTCCCCTTCCAGAAAATCTCCGCGTCTGATCGCCTCACGTAGTTCGCGTCCAGCGCCAGCGCGTCTGTAAACCGCCCTTGGGCCAGCGCTGCCAATCCCAGCAGCCCGATCATGGGCGCTCGCACACTGGAAACGCTCTCTACGCGTTCGCCGCGCATCTCCCGCGCTTTCCACGCCCCTTCAGAAACAACACATTCGGCGTCCGTCGATACCCATGAGATCCTTTCGCCCCTAGCAGTTTCCGCGGCCGCTTCCACAAATTCCCCCGGCGCTATGACCATTTCGTCGCCAGACCGCTCCAATCTCGTTCCGTTCCGCCTGTAAATGGCCCCGAACACCTGACTCCGCTGCGCATTGAAGAATGCTGCCACCCATGCCGTTTCCCCTGGAGCTTCCACAGCCAACGATTCAAGCCGCGACACCGCCACGATCGGCTTCCCGTAGACTTCCGCCCAAGCCTTTACGCTTGTCAGTCCCACCCGTACACCGGTAAAGGATCCCGGCCCCGCCGCCGCCGCGTAAGCGTCCACTTCTTGCATCCGAAGTCCGCTGGCCTTCAAGCACTCACCAACCGCTGGCAGTAGCCAAGACGAATAATCCTCCTCCGACTCATGGGCCAAGACCTTCAAAACAGCAGCTTCCCGCAGCACCGCCACGCTGCCCCTCGAATCGCAGGTATCTATCGCCAGGACAATCACATCCGGCATTCTACTGTACTCCCCCATTCCTCAGGGAAGGACCCGTAAGGACAGCCCTCCTCCCCTCCGGGTCATGATATGCGGCGGTTCACCCACTTCTGCATACCGTCGGGCACGACTCCGTTGCGATCTGAGCCAGTCTGGTTGCAGCGAACCGTCGATTTTCGGCCCTGAACGTTCCTAATTTCATCCAACGGCATGCATAAAACCGCGGCCCCCAGCAATTCGGCTGCCAAATTTGCAACTCATTTTCCCTAACCTCCTGATTCCACGGGATATATCTTGACTCTTGCGGCACAACCTTATACACTTCTTATGCATCTCCGAGGGGGGCATCCAAACTTTATGGACTATAAGATCGGCGACAAAGTCGTCTACCCGAATCATGGTGTGGGCGTTGTTGAACAGATCAGTTACGGAGTTTTGAACGGCAGAACCGAACGTTACTTCATGATCCGCATTGTTTCCAGCGGCTTGCGTGTTATGGTTCCGCAGTCTAACGCGACGGCCGTTGGCCTTCGTTCCGTCATTCGTTCGGCGGAATCCAGCAAAGTCCTGGGCTTTCTCGAAACCGGCAAACTTAACTCTCATCACGACTGGAAGCACCGCTTCAAGGAAAACTCGGAGCGCATGCGCACCGGGTCCCTCCTCGAAGTCGCTGTTGTCCTCAAGAGTCTCGTTTCCCTCAGCCGCAGCAAGCCTCTCTCCTTCCGCGAAAAGAAGATGTTAGAACGCGCGAAGTACCTCCTCGTCAGCGAGATGGCTACTTCTCGCAACACCTCAGCGGAAAACGCCGAAGCCACCGTCGTCAAGTCGCTCGCCAAGGCCAAGCTCACGTTTCCGGTAATGACTGAAAAGTTTGAATAGCCCTTGCCGCCTCCGCGGCACTTCGTCCCCTGCGGGCAGCTTGGAAAAAGCTGCCCGCTTTTTTATTCTCTGCGCTCTCTGTATCTCTACGTTCAAATCTCAGTTGCGGAAAGCGCACAAACCGTAACGCCTGCGTCGCGCAGACTCTGCGCTACGGTTGAAGCAATGTCAGGCGCGCCGGGAGTATCGCCGTGGATGCACAGGGTCTGCGCATCGACTGCAACTTCGCTGCCGTCGCTGGCGATCACTACGCCTCGCTCCGCGATGCCAAGCGCTTGCCACGCTGCCTTCTCAGGATTGCGGATCAGCGCATCCTCAAATTTGCGAGAGCGCAAAGTTCCATCCGGCTCATAACGCCGGTCGGCAAACGCTTCCGCGGCCACCGCGAATCCTGCTTCCCGAAAGACATCCAGCATGAGCGAGCCAGCGAGTCCAATCAATACAACTTCCCGATTCCAGCGCGCAACGCCTTTCGCAATTGCTTCCGCAAGCTCGTGGTTCCGCACCGCCTGATTGTAAAGCGCGCCATGCGGCTTGACGTGCACCACGGGCGCTCCGCATCTGTCCGCCACATCCGCGAGCGTCTTCACTTGCTCAAAAATGGAAGCGGAAATTTCGTTCGGCGGCAGTTTCAACTCCAGCCGCCCGAAATTCGCTCGATCCGGATAGCCCGGGTGTGCCCCAATCGCCAGCTTCCAGAGCAGCGCCTGCTCGATCGTGGTCTTCATGGTCTGTTCGTCGCCCGCATGCCCGCCACAAGCGATGTTGACCGACGTGATCGAGCGCATCAGCGCTTCCTGCGTGCCGTCCGCAATCGCCTCCGGCACCTCGCCCATGTCACAATTCAAATCAATCTTCAGCTCACCGCGTTTCATTCCAAAATCCACTCCTTAGTTGTGCATCACATCCGTCGCTGCCGCTCCAAACTGTAGCTCAGGCCTTCAGGCCTGAGGGTGTTTCTCCGGAGGGAGCACCGCGCCGATGGATCGAAAAATCCTCACCCCTGAAGGGGTGAGCTACAGCTCACGCATCAATTCCTCCGACGCCAGGAGCTTTTCCTGTTTTGCCAGCAACGTTCGCGCGGTGTCCCACTCAACTCGCTCAAACCGAATCTCATCGCGTGGCCGAAGCTGCCCCAGGCTATGAAAATCCGCCGAAATCACATTGGCAATCTTCGGATATCCCCCGGTGGTTTGCTGCTCGACAAAGAGAATAATGGGCTGCCCTCCTTCCGGCACCTGAACGGCCCCCAGGGAAACGCCTTCCGAAATCATTTCTCCGCCGGCCGGCGCCGGAATCGTCGCACCTTGCAGCCGAATCCCCATCCGGTTGGACTCCTCCGCCACGCGATACGTGCTCTCTTGAAAGATCTTCTTTGCCGCCTCCGAAAACCAATCGCTCTGCGGACCTGGCGTGACGCGCAATACCTTTCGCGGCTGCAGCTCTTTCAGCGCCCGCGCCGACAGCCGTCGCTTGCCAACTGTGCCAGCGCCTCCAGTGGAACAGGCATTCTTGCCTGTTCTTTTTTGTTCATTCCTGTTCGCCAGCCCAATAGTAAGGACGTCGCCTTTCTTCAACGCCCGCCCTTCGTACCCGCCCAGCCCGCTCAAAATATGTGTCGACGCGCTGTCCAAAAAGAGTTGGACTTCGACCCCGCCCCGAACGCACAAATAACACCGCGCCCCCGATCGCGTCGGCCCAAATCGAAGCACCTGCTTTGATTTCGCCTCGAACGGAGTCCACATCTCAACCGGTTTCCCCTCCAGCGTCGCGCCGAGGTCCGAGCCAGCCAGCGCCAGCACCGCGCCCTCCGGGAACGTGAACGTCCCGCCAAGCAGCGTCATTTCCAGCCCGGCTTCTCCCTCGGCATTACCCAGCAGCCGATTTCCGATCCGGAGTGAAACCGCGTCAGCCGCTCCCGAAGGTGAAACGCCCAACGGCCCATATCCTTCTCGCCCAACATCCTGCACGGTCGTAAAAAGCCCCGGCTCCAACACCTCGATCAACCTCATGCGCTCTCCAACGTCGCAAATCGCTCGCGCGAAATCGGCGTGAATCGCACGCGATCTCCAATGGACAAAAGGCTCAACCCGTCGCTATCAGCCCGAAACATTTTGAATGGCGTGCATCCCAGCAATCTCCATCCTCCCGGCGTGGCGAACGGGTACACGCCGGTTTGATTTCCCGCGATCCCGACGCTGCCCGCCGGAACACGTTTGCGCGGCGCCGCCAGTCGCGGGATCACCAACTCTTCCGGCAATTCCCCGAGGTACGCAAATCCCGGGACGAACCCCAAAAAATAGACCAGATACTCCACCGAAGAATGCAGTTCGATCGCCCGTGCCTGTGTTATTCCGCGCCTCGCGGATACCTCAGCCAAATCCGGACCGAACTCGCCGCCATAGCAAACCGGGATTTCCACCCGCCGCGGCTCCGGCAGTCTTACTTCCTCAAGCCGCTCAAGATATTTGCGCAGAATCGCTTCCAATTCCTGGTGCCGCATTCCAATCGCATCGAACTTGATCAGCAGCGAACAATAAGCCGGATGCAAATTGCGTACGCCCGGAACCGGCTCTAATTCCAGCAACCGCAGCAGCCTCCGAACATTCTTATTCGCTCGGAGTGTGATCCGACTTTGCCCAGGCGGAGCTTTAGCCCCGCCCGTTTTCTTCTGTTCAACGTGTTCGTCGAAATAAACCAGCAGTGATTGATCGCTGGAATATTGGAATCGCGCGACTTCGCCTCTCGATGTCTCCATGCTCGCGAAAGTATACCTCCACGCGCGAGACAACGCGGAAGAAGGGATGCGCGACCTGCTTGACACTCATATCTTCGCTGCATAGAGTTCCTGCAATCTTTCCGCGTCTCAGGGCGGCAGCCTGCCGATGAAATGGTTTGGCCCAACCGCTCCACCGCGAGGTGATTGTGGCCGTTGAAACAGCTGCTTACGCGGTGCCCGTCGGCGCCAGAACTATCCAGAAAATACGCTTCAGGATTCTCCCATTTGTTTTTGTGCTTTTTGTCGTTGCGCTCATTGATCGCAACAACATTGGGTTTGCCGCGCTCACAATGAACAAAGAGCTGACCATCAGCAGCCAGCAGTTCGGATTCATTTTCGGGATTTTCTTTTTTGGCTACTTCCTTTTTGAAATCCCCAGCAATCTGCTGCTGCACCAAATCGGAGCGCGCGTCTGGATCGCCCGAATCCTGCTTACTTGGGGACTTGTGGCCATGCTGACGGGCTTCGTCCATACGGTGCAGCAACTTTACATTGCGCGCTTTGTGCTGGGGCTGGCTGAAGCCGGGTATTTCCCTGGAATCATTTTGTACCTCACGTACTGGTTTCCCCAACGCGAACAGGCGCGTGCCCTTGCGCTCTTCATGATCGGCATACCCGTCACTACGATCCTGGGCGCTCCGGTTTCCGGTTTCATCCTGGATCATGTGCGTTGGCTCGGCGTCAGCAGTTGGCGGTGGCTGCTCATTCTGGAGGGAGCGCCCGCCATTGTCTGCGGCGCACTCACTTACTTGCTTCTGCCAGGCGGCCCTCAGGAAGCCAGGTTTCTCGGCCCAGAAGAGAAAGAGTGGATTCAGGCGGAGTTGCAACGCGAAGAACAGCAAAAATTTACGCGGCGCAGTTACTCAGTGCTCCAAGCTCTGGCGAGCGGCCGTGTTTGGGTTCTTGTCTTAATTTATTTTGGGATAACCGTCGCCATCTATGCGCTGAATTCTTGGGCGCCGCAGCTGGTGAGGTCCCTCTCCAGCCTCTATTCCAATAGCACGATCGCGCTCCTGGTAACGATTCCCAGCCTAGTAGGTCTCGCAGCGATGATGCTTGTTTCGCGCAGTTCCGACCGCACCCTGGAGCGGCGATACCACGTTGCAATCCCGGCTCTCGCGACTGGAACAGCCCTCGTGTTGCTGGGCACCAGCCCTTCCACATTCGTTTCCGTGGCGCTATTGTGTTTGCTAGCTGCAGGCGTTTTCAGTTGTCTTGGCCCCTTTTGGACGTTGCCAAGCGAATTCTTGAGTGGCTATTCGGCCGCAGCGGGCATCGCCTTGATTAATTCCGTGGGAAATCTTGGTGGGTTTGTTGGACCAGCCGCCATCGGCTTCATTAGCCAGAGAACGGGAACCCTCTCCGCGGGCCTGGCACTTTCCGGAATCCCGATGTTCCTGTCAGCGGCGCTCGTCTTGCTTCTGCCGAAGCAGGCTCGAACGCTGACAAAGGGCTGAAAATTCCGCTCCGTCATAACGTCTCTTGGCGCGGGCTTTTTTTAAGCAAGCGCGAGGCTGGGGTCGGCGTTGAGCGACGTGTCCGCGAGTATTCCGGCGCGAAAGCGGGAATAAGCTGCCGCCGCGATCATCGCGGCGTTATCAGTAGAGAGCGCGCGGCTCGGGAAAAACACTTCGAGGCCGGCAGCTTTTGCGCGCTCTTCAAAGGCGGCGCGCAATTGCGAATTGGCGGCCACGCCGCCGGAAACGAGAATGCTCTCGGAGGAAAGTTGCTCCGCAGCGTTGAGAGTGCGCTCGACCAGATCGCGCACGACGGCATTTTGAAATTCGCGCACTAGTCCAAGAGTCTTGGGGCTGCATAGTGGCAGCAGCTGCTCGAATTTTCGTTCCCCGTGGGCCAACGCCTCTTCCCGTTTGCGAATTTCTTCGCCGTACTCTCCATTTTCGCGAACGTGATACAACACTGCCGTCTTGAGCCCGCTGAAGCTGAAATCGAGCGCGTTCCCCTTCATTTTCGTGACGCCAAATTTCACTGGCGCCGACGTGCCGCTCGCCGCAGCAGCCAGCCGGTCGAGAATCGGTCCGCCGGGATAGCCCAGCCCAAGAAGCTTCGCCACTTTGTCGTACGCTTCACCAGCGGCATCGTCGCGCGTTTGCCCCAGCTTTCGATAATTCAGCTTCGCGCCGGTCTCCTGCGCGTTCGCACCTTCCGTCTTCACTTCGTAAAGGACCGTGTGCCCGCCGGAAACAATCAGGCACACTGCCGGCAATCTCGCCGCGCGCCCGGCTTTATGCGCCTCCAAGAAAACCGCGTGCACGTGCCCTTCGAGATGATTCACCGGAACGAGTGGCTTACCCAGCGCCTGCGCCAGCGTTTTTCCATACGTAATTCCCACCAGCAGTGCGCCCACGAGGCCCGGGCCTTGCGTCACGCCAATCGCATCCACATCCGAAAGTTTCATGCCGGCTTGCATGAGCGCTTCGCGCACGACGGGCACGATCTGGCGCAAATGCTCGCGCGACGCCAGCTCCGGCACCACGCCGCCATATTTTCGGTGAATGTCGATCTGCGACGCGACGACGCTGGACAGAATCTCGCGACCGTCGGCCACCACCGCCGCCGCCGTCTCATCGCACGAAGATTCAATCCCCAGAATGCGCGTGCTCATCGAATTTCCATCTTGCTTGCTACAATTTCAAGCTCTTCAGATATTCACGGAAGTCGCCCCCAAGCTCTTTATTCTGCAGGGCAATTTCCACCGTCGCTTTCAGAAACCCGAGTTTGTCGCCCGCATCATAGGAGATGCCGTTATAAATATACGCCCACAAGCCATCCTGCTGCGCCAGGATACGCAGCGCGTCGGTTAGCTGGATTTCGTTTCCCGCACCCGGCTTGGTACGCTCCAGACAATCAAAAATCTGTGGCGGCAAAACGTAGCGTCCGGTAATCGCCAGGTTTGATGGAGCTTTTTCCGGCCTTGGCTTCTCCACCAGATCACGGATTCTCAACAGCCGCGCTCCGAACGGCGCCTGGGGCGCCGGCTCGCCATCCACGATTCCGTACAGATGGGTTTTTTCCTTGGGGACTTCTTCGACGGCGATCGCACCCACGCCGGTCGCCGCGTACACATCAATCAATTGTTTCGTGGCCGGATTTTCGCCGGGAATCAGCACATCTCCGAGCAAGACTGCGAAGGGTTCATCGCCCACCAAATCTTTCGCCACCAGCACGGCGTGTCCCAGGCCCAGCGGCTCTTTCTGCCGCGTGTAACTTACCTGCACCATGTCGCTGATTCGCCGCACCAATGCCGCTTGCTCTTTCTTCCCTTTTTCTTCCAGGAAGCGTTCCAGCGTCGGCGCGTAGTCGAAGTGATCTTCGATGGAATTCTTTCCCTTTCCGGTCACGATGATGATGTGCTCGATCCCGGAGACAACGCACTCTTCCACGACATACTGAATCTGCGGCTTGTCCACGACTGTCAGCATTTCCTTGGGTTGCGCTTTCGTCGCGGGCAGGAACCGCGTGCCCAGTCCCGCGGCTGGCAGGACCGCCTTGCGAACTCTGCGTGCTGTGGCGCCTTTCGTTTGCGTCGCGTCAGCCATCGGTTCCCTCGCTGGACTTACTTCTTCTTTGCGGGCTTCTTGTCTTTCCCTTCCTTGGAAGACGATTCCTTTGCCGCTGTTTCCTTCGTCCCGGGGTCTTTCTCTTTGTTCGCGGTTTCTTTGGTTTCCGTCGCGGGCTTGTCGGCCTTGTCGCCGTCCGCGGTTTTCTTTCCGCCATAATCGGTCACGTACCAACCCGCGCCCTTGAATTGAATCGCAGGCGCGGTAATTACTGGCTCGACTTTGCCGCCGCAGTGCGGGCACTTTTTCAAGTGCGGCCCGGAAACGTTTTCAATTTTTTCCGTATTGCGTCCGCACTTTAAGCATTTGTACTCGTACAGGGGCACTGATGCTCCTCCGATGCGCTGCTCAAAACTAAAAGTATAGCATTCCTCTCGCGCGGCTAGCGCGAGTCGTAAACGTCTCTCCCGCGCCAGCGCGGTCCTGCTCTTTGTAGTGGCGGGTCTTGAAGACCCGTGCTTTGAACCTCTCTTCTGTAGCGCCAGCATCCCTGTCTGCCTCTTTCTTCCACGCATTGACTGCATGCTAGACTTCTCTGCATGATCGCGAAGCTTTCTCCCTCCAAACCGCCAGGCGCCGCGAATTCCGCTGGCGGCTGCCTTTACCTCGTCGGGACGCCCATCGGCAATCTGGAGGACATCACGCTTCGCGCCCTGCGCATCCTGAAAGAAGTCGATCAAATCGCCTGCGAAGACACGCGCCACACGCAAAAGCTGCTCACGCACTACGACGTTCACAAGCCGCTGGTCAGCTACCACGAACACAATGAGCTGACGCGCGCGCCGGAGCTCGTCGTGGCGCTGGAGCAAGGCGCGAAAATCGCTCTCGTGAGCGACGCGGGCATGCCGCTCGTTTCCGATCCCGGCCACCGCCTTGTTACGCTTTGCCTGCGGCACCACATTCCCGTGGTGCCAATTCCGGGCCCATCCGCTCTGCTCGCTTCCCTTTCCGCTTCGGGACTGCCCAGCGAAGAATTTCTCTTCGTCGGCTTTCTGCCGGCCCGCAGCGGTGAGCGCCGCCGCGCCCTCGAACGCCTGCGCATCGAAGACCGCACTATCATTCTTTACGAAGCGCCACACCGCGTCGCTGAGTGCGTCGCTGATGCGCGCGAAGTGCTTGGCAATCGCAGCGCCTGCATCGCGCGCGAAGTGACGAAGATGCACGAAGAGTTCCGCCGCGGCAAACTCTCCGAACTCGCCGCTTCTCTCGAAGAACGCCCCGCGCGCGGCGAAATAACGCTTCTGATTGGTCCCGAAGCTCCCGCCGACGCGCGCACACAAGCAAACTCCACGCAAAGTCTCGCCGACCGCGTCGAAGAACTCATCCGCCAGGCCAAACTCGACCGCAAAGAAGCCCTGAAGCTCGCCGCCAAGGAACGCGGCCTGACGCGCCATGACGCCTACGCCCAAATTGTCGATGCAAAAGCAAATCAGAAAGAAACGTGAGCAAAAGCCCCGATGCTACGATCCGGCATTGCGCCGGACTCGCGCAGCTGAGCACCTTCCACCCACTGTCATTTGCGTTTCTTGCATCCCGGATGGCTTTGCGGGACCGAGCGAAGCAGGCCGGTTTTTTCTTGCGCATTCACTCCTGCGCGCCTATTCCGTCCCGCATGGTTTTGCGGGACGAATGCGTCGGCTTGTGCAGTCGAGGAATCTCTCTTATTCTTTCCTCCTTGCATAGCGTGCGATCACCCCCGCGTCCTTCACTTCGCCCGACCCGTCACTCCGGCAACGGTCAAAGCTGGAACACCGCTACATCTTTTTCACGGCACATTCTTAAGGCTCGTCCAGGCGCTGTTCGGAGAGTTCTGGTCGCACACCTGGTTGTTTTTCAGGTTGCAGACAAAAAACCGTGTCACGGGATGGACTTCCCAAACGGTGGAGCGCCAGCAACTGGCCAGCGCGCCCGGGAAAGCGCAGTCATCATTAGCATTCAAGTGGGTGTTGTCGACCATCAATTGTCCAACGACTTTGACTTGCTGGCCCTGCAGAGAATTGACGCGAGCAAATGTCCACTTCGGCCCGCGCGTGTGAGGAGTCATCTCAGCGACGACGCTGGTTTTATCCATTTCCGTGGGGTGGCCGAATACGGGCTGTGGTTTATTCTTCAAAATCTGTTGCGCCAATGCCGGGTCAAAGCCCAGGCCGATGTGGAAGTCATAGCTGTCCGGGAGTTGCAGTTTGCAATTCGTGGTTTCCCCGATCGAGGGTTTGCCGCCAGCGCCTTTGCCAGTGTCTTCCACGAAGTAGAGAAAAGCGATAACGGTAACGATGTTCCCTTCGCCAAGATTAGCCAGCGCCGGAGCAGACTTTGCATGGTTACTGCTGCCCAGAGTCTTTGGAATCTTATCCTCAAACGATTTGAAATCAGTTCCATTCAGGAACGCCGTGGAAGCCGAGGCCGCACCTGGGACCTGGTTCTTCAGGAAATTCAGATACGCGTCGTACTTGTGGGCCGAGTCGGTACACCCCGTTGGAAATTGGGCGTGACACGTTTGCGTGGTCAGGCTTGCTGGATTACAGCCGATAACTGCTTTTTGCTTGGAAGCCACTTTGGCCAGATCATGAGCACGGTCAGCGTACAGGCAGTCGGGAATGCCGAGCAGAAGAATTAAGGCGATCAACTTAATGAATTTCTGCATAGCTCCTCCTTGAAAACATAGGAAGGCCGGTGGACCCTGGGCAGATGTGAATTGCAACAGTATGTCTCACTGAGCGAGCTATACGTCAATGTAGTTGCTGTTGACAGAAGCGACGCAAGGCTCCTCGATATCGGGTAGTGACGACGCCAGCGAATTCGTTTCAGCGTAGGAGGCGAGTGGCCTCACTCCGATTTTTTCAGAATGATGCGGCGAAGAACGGTTTTATCGGGCAGCGTGAAAGTTCCTTCGAGCTTGTCGCCCTCCAGTTTGAGAACGATGACTCCGCGGGGGAGCTCACCTGTGATCGTGCGCTTGCCGCTGTCGTAGCGCCATTCGCCAGAGCCCATGACAATTTCCTTGCCGTCCGCAATTTTCCCGCCGGTGACCATTAACAATCCGCGCTTGCCCGGAATCGCGGCGATACGGTAGACGGCTACTTCGTCATGGCAGGCAGTGCCCTTCTCCACGCAGAGGGAATCGCCGCGCCAGGTGCCCGCGAGTTTCGATTCGTCGCTGGTGATCGAAGCGCTCGCGGTAGGGCTTTGTGGGATCGCGACAACTGCGGAAAGAAGTGAAGCCGACAAGGAAACAGTAATGGCGACGATCCCGAAAAGCGGCATTCGCATTGTTCGTCCGACACAGAAAATCAATCGCGCAGGGCGCGCGCTGGATCGGTCCGCGTGGCACGCCAAGCAGGCAAGAAACATGCCGCCAGCGAGGCGATGGCCATCACCGCGAGTGCCGAGCCGAAAGCCAGCGGGTCGCGCGGGCTTACGTTGTATAAAAGATTCCCGAGCAGCCGCGTCAATGCGAGCGCCACTGCCGCGCCAAGCAACACGCCGCCTGCCGTCAACGCTAGGCCGCGCGACATCACCAGGCGCAACAGATTGGATGCATTCGCGCCAAGCGCCATGCGCAACCCCAATTCGCGGGTGCTCTGTGAAACCGCGTAGGACATCACACCGTAGAGGCCGATGGCGGCGAGCAGCAGCGCCAATCCACCCAGGGTACCAACCAAAGTGACGGCCACCATTTGCGGCGACGTGGACCGTTCGAGCTGCTCCTGGAGCGTGATGACTTCGTAGGGGGCAAGATTGGCGTCGAGCGCGTGGACTTCGCGGGCGATGGCCGTGGCCATAGTTTGCGGAGCGAGCGGCGTGCGGATGTTCAGAATCGCGGCGCGCAAGGAATTTTGCCGCACGGGCACAAAGAAGAACGGCGTGGGCCTCTCGCGCACGCTCGAATACTTCGAGTCTTTGGCGATGCCGACGACCTGCATCCAGCGTCCCTTGAGCTGGAGGCGATGGCCGAGCGGTTCGCGGCCCTGCCAGAAGCGCTGGGCCATGGTTTCGTTGACAACGGCGACGAGCGCGCCT
>MNDE01000162.1 GCA_001914785.1 Acidobacteria bacterium 13_2_20CM_57_17
CTGAAAAAGTTCGCCGACGCGACGGAGCGCGAGATGGGCGAGGCTCCGACTGCGGAAAAGGACTTTCGCGCGATCCTCGCCCAGAAGGACGTGGATGCCATCACCATCGCCACTCCCGACCATTGGCATACGCCGATGGCCATCGCCGGGCTGCAAGCGGGCAAGCACGTTTACGTGGAAAAGCCCTGCAGCCACAATCCAGCGGAGGGAGCGATGCTGGTGGAGGCGCAGCAGAAATATGGAAAGCTGGTGCAGATGGGCACGCAGCAGCGCTCTTCGCCACACAGCATGGAGATCGTAGAGAAGATTCATACCGGCATCATCGGCAAGCCGTACCTGGCGAAAGCCTGGTACAGCAACACGAGGAAGTCCATCGGCACGGGCAAAGAAGCGCCGGTACCGGCGCAACTGGATTGGGAATTGTGGCAGGGCCCGGCGCCGCGCCGTCCTTACCGGGACAACGTGCATCCATACAACTGGCACTGGTTCAGAAATTATGGGACGGGCGAAACGCTGAACAATGGAACGCACGAAGTGGATGTGTGCCGCTGGGCGCTGGGCGTGGATTATCCGAAACGGGTCGCCGCGACCGGCGGCCGATATCACTTCAAAGACGACTGGCAGTTCTATGACACGCTGATGACGAGCTTCGTGTACGAGGACAGAATGCTCACCTGGGAAGGGACGTGCTGCCAGGGAATGAAGTGTTACGGACGCGACCGCGGCTCGGCGATCCTGGGAACCACGGGGACGGTGGTTATGGATCGCGACGGCTATGAAATCTACGACCTCAAAGGGAACAAGACGAAGGAGTTCAAGGTGGGCAGCACAACGTCGTCCGCGGACTTGCGGGGAGCGGACTCCATGACGGACAGGCACTTCGCCAACTTCATCGCGGGAATCCGGAAAGGCGAAAAGCTGAACGCGCCGATTTCCGTGGGAAACGTTGCCGTGACGATGCTGCAGCTTTCGAACATCGCGTGGGAAGTCAAGCGGGAGCTGGTTCTCGATCCGAAAGACGGGCAAATCCAGGGCGACGCGGAAGCGATGAAGATGTGGGGGCGCGAGTATGAGAAGGGCTGGGCGCCGCATGTCTAAGAGGCGCCTGCACCAGCTTGATGATGAGACCCAAATAGAAACCGTTTTTTCGCGCCGCGATTTTGTGCGCTCCAGCGCGCTGGTTGCTGCGGCGCTGGCTGCTTCGAAGGATGTATTTGCTGCATCGGCGGCGGGACGGCCACCGGTTGGCGAAGGATCGGCTATTCAACTGGGCGTGGCGAGCTACACGTTCCGCAACTTCAACCGCGCGCAGATGATCGGCTTCCTGAAACAACTCAACGTGCTGGTGCTGAACGCGAAGGACACGAAAGATCATCTGCCGATGGAACCTCAGGCGGAGGCCGCCGCGCTCGTGGACTATGCCGCGGCTGGCATCAAGCTGCACGCCGCCGGAACGATTTATTTCCCGAAAGATGAAGACGCGGACATCCGTAGCAAGTTCGAATACTGCAAGCGGGCGGGGATCGGCGTGATCGTCGCGGGTGACCCCGCGCCGGAGACGCTGCCGCGGATTGAGAAGTTCGTAAAGGAGTACGACATCCGCTTCGCGCTACACAATCACGGGCCGGAAGATAAATTGTGGCATTCGCCGCTGGATGTGTTGAAAGCGGTGAAGGGCATGGATCCGCGGATGGGGTGCTGCATCGATGTCGGGCATACGGTGCGCGCGGGGACGGACGTGGTGCAGGCGATCCGCGAAGTGGGCGCGCGGCTGTTTAACGTACACATGAAGGACCTCACCAACTTTCAGAGCAAAGAGAGCCAGGTGGCGGTGGGCGAGGGCATCATGCCGGTGAAAAAGATTTTTGAGGCGCTTGGCGCGATCAAGTACAAGGGCTTCGTGGATCTGGAGTATGAGATTCATGCCGACGATCCGATGGCGGGAGTGATCGAAAGCTTTGGTTATATGCGAGGCGTGATATCGGGGATGGGGTAGGCGGGACAGGACTGAGGAATTTGCCTGCTAGCTCGGCAGGTGAAAAGCACTCATCGATTCACGCGTTAATGGGATCATTGGACAAGGCCGTCTGCTACGGATAGAGGGACTGTCCGGCAACCGAGATTGGCACGATTACTTCTCCCGCGATTTCCGTGGCTAGCGGTCGGGCCGCAGGCATAGAAGGGCTGACTGGATAAGACTTGCCATTGAACGGAAGTTTCGCCTCATAGGCGTGCACAATGCCTCCTCCTTGCACGTGGACGGCTAGGTCGTGCCAGCCGTTTGTTTTCGTGCTAAGCACGCGGATTGGTGGCCTCGTAGTCATAACCTTCGTGATCACTCTATAAGTCGGACCCTTCGGGTCTAAAATCAGCATGGTGCATCCGCCGCTGCCGCACCATCCATCATTTGTGAGGTAAACAATCGCCTGCTGGGTGTTGTCGTCACGAAGATGCACGAATGCGGCGAAGTAGCGTGTCGCCTTGCCTTCATTGGACCTCGGGCTTCCGACATAGGTCTGAAGGAATCTTCGCAGCGCCCCTTCTTGAGCAGTGGCACACGAGCACGCAGCGAGTACAACGACAAACGACCAAAGCGGCCGACAAAATCGAGAGACCATAGCAAAAACGTACCACGAAAACGCCTTAGATATCGTAAGGATGCTACCTGCCCGAGTGGTTGGATCCGACGAGTACGGGCCGAGCCGCTTGCGGTTTGGTGCGTTAGGCGGTGATGCCGCCGAAGCAGAGGTATTTGATTTCGACGAATTCGTCGATACCGTACTTGGAGCCTTCGCGGCCAAGGCCGGATTCCTTTACGCCGCCGAAGGGAGCGACTTCCGTGGAGATAAGGCCGCTATTGATGCCGACGATGCCGTATTCGAGGGCTTCGGCGACGCGCCAGACGCGGGCGATATCGCGGCCGTAGAAATAAGCGGCGAGACCGAACTCAGTGTCGTTGGCGAGGGTGATGGCTTCCGCTTCGGTCTTAAAGCGGAAGAGCGGCGCGACGGGGCCAAAAGTTTCTTCGCGAGCGACGGCCATTTGCGGAGTGGCATCGGTGAGCACGGTAGGCTCGAAGAAGCGGCCGCCAAGAGCGTGGCGATGGCCACCGACGAGGACTTTTGCTCCTTTGGACTGGGCGTCGCGAATGTGGCTTTCGACTTTTTGGATGGCGGCGTCGTCAATGAGCGGTCCCTGGGTGGCGCCAGGTTCGAGGCCAGGAGCGGCCTTCAACGCTTTGACGGCCACGGCGAGCTTGGCAGCGAAAACGTCGTAGACGGAGTCCTGAACCAGCAAGCGATTCGTGCACACGCAAGTCTGGCCGGTATTGCGATACTTGGAGGCGATGGCGCCTTCGACCGCGGCATCCAGGTCAGCGTCGTCAAAGACGATGAAGGGCGCGTTGCCGCCGAGTTCCAGGGAAAGTTTTTTGACGGTGCCCGCGCACTGGGCCATGAGGACTTTTCCAATTTCGGTTGAGCCGGTGAAGGAGAGCTTGCGGACGATGGGATTGGAGGTGAGTTCGGCGCCAATCTCCGTTGCGGAGCCGGTGATGATGTTGAGCACACCCTTGGGAACACCGGCGCGCTCGGCCAGCTCCGCAAGGGCGAGTGCCGAAAACGGAGTTTGCGAAGCGGGCTTCAACACGACGGTGCAACCCGCGCCGATGGCGGGCCCGGCCTTTCGAGTGATCATCGCGAGGGGAAAATTCCACGGAGTGATGCACGCGACCACGCCGATGGGCTGCTTGATGACGACGATGCGCTTGTCCGCCTGATGCTGCGGAATGGTGTCGCCGTAAATGCGCTTGGCTTCCTCGCCAAACCATTCGAGGAACGCAGCGGCGTAAGCGACTTCACCTTTCGATTCGCTGAGGGGCTTGCCCTGCTCAAGGGTCATGAGGCGGGCCAGATCGTCTTGATTTTCCATCATGAGGTCGAACCAGCGGCGAAGAACGGCGGCGCGCTCCTTGGCGGTTTTCTTGCTCCAGGCGGGGAAGGCGCGATTGGCGGCTTCGATGGCTTGGCGGGTTTCGGCGCCGGTGAGTTTTGGGACGGTGCCGATGATTTCGCCAGTGGCGGGATTGTCCACTTTGAGCGTTTGGCCCGACGATGCCTGGACCCACTGGCCGTCGATGTAGCAAGCTTCGCGGAAAAGCCGGGGGTCTTTGAGCTGGGAAGCTGGGCTTTGCGATTTTGTGGCTGTGGTCTGCATGTTCAAGCTCCAAAGTTCTAACAGGGACAGGCAAGAATGCTTGTCCCACTCTAAGCGTCGCCCTAGGCGTGGGAAAGCGCGGGATGTTTCTGCTCCACGACGGAGGCGAGCGCGGCTTCGATCACTCCGAGGCCTTCGTCGAACTGCCCGTCGGTGACTACCAGCGGAACGAGGATGCGAATCACATTGTTGAAAGTGCCGGCGGTAATGGTGATGAGGCCGTGCTCGTAGCAATACATGGCGATGGCTTTGGTTTCCGTATCCGCGGGCTGGCGGGTCTGTACGTCGCGCACCAATTCGATGGCGCACATGCCGCCGAGACCCCGAACGTCGCCAATCAACGGCCATTTTTTCTGCCAGGCCAGAGCGCGCTCTTCAAAACGTTTGCCGATAGCCGTGGAGCGCGCGAGCAGACCGTCCTTCTCTATGGTTTCGATGGCGGCGAGCGCGGCGGCGCATGAAAGAGGATGTCCGCAATACGTGCCGCCGAGAGAGCCAACGCCGGGGGCGTCCATGATTTCCGCGCGGCCGGTGACCGCGGCGATGGGCATGCCACCGCCGAGGGATTTCGCCATGGTGATCAAATCAGGCTCGATGCCGAAATGTTCTGAGGCAAACCACTTGCCGGTGCGCGCGAAACCGGATTGCACTTCGTCAGCGATGAAGAGAATGCCGTTCTTGCGGCAAATGTTTTGCAGCAGCTTGAAGTAGCCGCGCGGAGGAACGATGAAGCCGCCTTCGCCAAGAACAGGTTCGGCGATGACGGCGGCGACGGATTCCGGAGCGACGACACGCTTGAAGGCGTCTTCGAGGTGGTGCGCGAAAGTTTCGGCGGTGGCACCTTTTTCGCCGCGATAAGGATAAGCGAAAGGAATGCGGTAAATGTCGCTGGCGAACGGCGCGAAGCCGGCTTTATAAGGATGCGTTTTGCTCGTGAGAGTCATTGTGAGGAGCGTGCGGCCGTGGAAGGCGTCTTCGAAACAAATGACGGCCGGACGCTTGGTGTAGGCGCGCGCGATCTTGATGGAGTTTTCGATGGCCTCGGCTCCGGAGTTCACGAGGATGGTTTTCTTCGGGAAATTGCCAGGGGCAAGCGCGTTGAGTTTTTCCGCGACGGCCACGTAGCCCTCATAGGGAGTGACGGCGAAACAGAGATGCAAGTATTTCTCGAGTTGCTCGCGGATCGCGGAGAGCACGCGAGGAGAGCGATGGCCAATATTGAGGCAGCCAATGCCGCCAGCGAAATCGAGATAGCGATTGCCGTCGACGTCCTCGATGACGGCGCCTTCGGCGCACGCGGCGAAAACCGGCGTGGCGTTTGAAGGGCCGCGCGGAATGGCGGCTTCGCGGCGCGCCATCAGTGCGCGCGACTTGGGTCCGGGGATTTCAGTGTGAATCTGAATCGTAGACATTTTTGTTTTCCTTGATACTGAGTCTAATACCAGCCGATCGGCGTTTCGTCGAGATTGACGAACACCTGTTTGGTTTCGAGGTATTCTTCGAGGCCCCAGGGGCCCAGCTCGCGGCCAAAGCCGGACTGCTTGTAGCCGCCCCAGGGCGCTTCAACGTACGTCGGTTGCATGTGATTGACCCAGACGATGCCGGCGCGGAGCGACTTGACAACGCGGAAAGCTTTGTAAATGTCGCGGGTCCACACTGCAGCGGCCAGGCCATAGGGCGTGTCGTTGGCGATGCGAATGGCGTCCGGCTCGCCTTCGAATGGAATCACAGAAGCGACAGGGCCGAAAATTTCTTCGCGGGAGATGCGAGCTGAATTGTCCGCGTCGTAGAAAATAGTCGGCTCAACGTAGAAGCCCTTACTGAATTGTTTCGAGCGCTCGCCGCCGATGGCCACTTTCGCTTCCTTCTTGCCGAGTTCGACGTAGGAGGTGACGCGGTCGTATTGCTCCTTGCTGACCAGCGGACCCATCTTGGTTTCGCGTTCGAGCGGCGCGCCGAGCTTGATGCGCTTGGCTTTTTCGGTCAGAGCTTCGAGGAATTTCGAGTAGATTTTCTTTTCGACGAGAATGCGGCTGCCTGCGGAGCAAACTTCGCCTTGATTGATAAACACGCCGAAGAGGGCGCCATCGACGGCGGCTTCCCAATCCGCGCCATCAAAGAAAATGTTGGGGGATTTGCCGCCGAGTTCGAGTGTGACGCGCTTGAGTGTGTCCGCGGCGCTCTTGACGATGGTTTTTCCGACGGCCGCGCTGCCCGTGAAGGCGATCTTGTCCACGCCGGGATGCGCCACGAGCGCGGCTCCCGCCGTTTCGCCAAAGCCGTTCACGATGTTGACGACGCCGGGAGGGAGGCCCAATTCTTCAAACCAACCGGCGACTTCCATCACTGTAAGCGGCGTTTGCTCCGCGGGCTTGAGGACACAGGTGCAGCCTGCAGCGATGGCGGGGGCGAGCTTCCAAGAAGCCATTACTAGCGGGTAATTCCAGGGAATGATTTGTCCGGCGACGCCTACAGGTTCGCGCAAAGTGAAACTCAGTGCATTCGCGGGAACGGGATTGACGTGGCCGAGAACCTTGTTCGCGAGGCCGGCGTAGTATTCAAAACAGGTTGCGGCGTCGGCGATGTCGTATTCGGCTTCGACGATGGGCTTGCCGGAATTGCGGCATTCCAGTTCGGCAAGCTGCGCGGCGTTCCCGCGAATCTTCTCCGCCAGCTTGTAAAGAATGCGGCCGCGATCGGCGGCAGTGGTTTGGCCCCAGGGACCTGAATCAAACGCGGCGCGCGCGGCCTTGACAGCACTATCGACATCGGCGGCTGTGCCCGATGAAACCTGGGCGATCACTTCTTCGGTGGAAGGATCGTAAACGGGAAACATTTCGCCGGAAGAACTTTTGACCCACTGACCGTTGATGTAGTTGTCGTAAGTTCGAATGATTGTTTTCGCAGTGCTCGACATAACTGCCTCCCGAATTCGTTCACAACACCGGCGCAGGCGCCGCCGCCAACTTGCGCGCGGCCTTGCGCCTGCCGTAAATGAAAAAGAAAAACGCCGCGAGACCGACGAATAAGAGCGTGCCTCCAAACATCCAGACCTCGTAAGACAAGAGCGACTTAATCTGCTGCGCTGGAAAAAACGCCAGGGCAATTCCCAAGCCCGTGGTGGTGAATCCACTGAAGCCAGCAAGGATCAGCGTGGTCTTGCCGTAACGGCCCTTTACGAAAGAATCGCTGGAAGCAATTTTCATCAGCCCGCCGAACATGTATAGAAAGGGGATCAATTGAAGCACAACGGCAAGCGAGAGCAGTTTCTGAAACGTCTCCTGCACTCCCGCGCCAGAAAGCGAGAAGTTAATCACCACCAGAACCAGCGATACGGCGGCGTGAACAATCAATGCCGCATACGGCGTGGCATACTTCGGGTGAATTTTGGCCATCCAGGCGGGCATATAGGAATCGAGGCCGGCAACAAAAGGAATACGCGCCGAGCCACCGAGCCACGCGGAGCCAATTCCCGCGATCGAGATGCTGAGGAGGAATGCGAAGGGCGCAACGATCCATCCGGCTCCGACCCGGCTGGCCATGTGGCCTACAGCCTGCACGATGCCTTGCAGCACGCTGATGTCGCCCTTCGTTACGGCGATGAGCAGCGTCAATGTCGCCCCGATGTAAAGCAAACCGGATAGAAGGCCGCCCCAGGCGACAGCTCCGGGAAGAGTTTTTTGCGGGCTCTCAATTTCATCGCCCATCACCGAAGCGAGTTCCAGACCGACGAGGCCGAAACAGATCACGCCGAAGGAATTCAAAACGAAACGAGGGTCTGCAGGAACGCGGAAATCCGCTGTCGTTACTGACGTGCCAAATCGCAGCCAGATTACGATTCCCAAGTCGATCAGGACAGCCGCGGCGACAAAAGTGCCGATCGCGCCGAGATTGTTCACCCACTTCCCCACGCCGAGGCCAACAATATTCAGCACCACCAGCAGCAACAACAAAATCAAGGAAGCCGCTAACGTGAAGGATTTGTTCTCAGCGAGCGATTCATGGCCGGCTCCGAGAACAAATACGAACACGCCGACGAAGTACAACATGATGGTGGGAACGTACATCATGTTGTTGGTCCAGTAGCACCAGCCGGAAAGAAAACCGTGGAAGTCTCCAAAAATTTCCTTAGCCCAGAGGTACACGCCGCCTTCGCCGGGGTAGCGATGCGCAAGCTCAACCACGGCGATGCCCTGCGGCCAGAAGAAAAGCGCGAGTGAAATAATCCACAGCCACACCGTTACGCCACCATTGGCGGCGATGGACGGAACGACGTTCAGATTGAAAACGGCAACGACGAAAAGCAGAACGAGGTCCCACCGGCCCAGCACGCGGCGCAGGTGTGGCGCTTCTTGTGCCACGGGTGCCGACGGCGCGGCGATGACCTCGTTCGCCAATGGCGTTTTCTCCATGAACGACAGGACGCGCCAGACTAGTGCCCAGCCGCGCCCACAAATGCCGCGCCGCGCTGCTGCTGTGCTCTTGCAAGCGCAGGTGCGACTTCCTCGAGAACGGCAAGATGCTTGTCAATGTCCGCTTCCGTGTGTTGAACGGAGATGGTCCACTGTTCATCCCACCAATACGGCTGAGCCAGCACGCCGCGATTGACCATGCCGAACCAGTAGTGCCGCCACAGATCGACGTCAATCTTGGTCCATTCACGGTAATTGCGAATCTCCTGCGGATAAAGCATCAGTGCGCCATTGACTCCGGCGCTGGCGACGTAGGCTTGCAGGCCGGACTTCTTGATGATGGCGCGGTAGCCTTCGGTCAGTTTTTTGCTGAGTTTGTCCACCTGCGCGTAGTTTTCGCGCGTGAGGACTTCACGGAACGTCGCGAGACCGGCAGACATGGCGACGCGGTTGGTGTTGTAGGTGCCGCCGTGAAAAACCTTGTGCTGTGAAATCAAATCCATCACCGTGCGGCTCGCGCCGAAGGCGCCCAGCGGCAAGCCGCCGCCTATGGATTTGGCAAGGCAAATCATGTCCGGCTTCACGCCAAAGAATTCGGTGGCGCCTCCCCAGGCGAGTTTGGCGCCGGTTTTCACTTCGTCGAAGATCAGCAGCGCGCCGTTCTTCGTGCAGATGTCGCGCAACGCTTGCAGGAACCCGGGCTGCGGCATGCACAGTCCGACGTTCATCATAATGGGCTCGAGAATGATAGCCGCGATTTGGCCGGGATTCTCCTTGAAGCGGCGCTCGACGCTCGAGAGATTGTTGAAAGCAGCGACGACGACGTTGGCGAGGGAGGCTTTCGGCACGCCACCACCGCCGGGAACAGAATTGGGTGCGTCCGGATCGCCATAGTCTTCCGCCTTGGGCTTGACGCTGACCAGTGCAGTGTCATGCAAGCCGTGATAGCAGCCTTCGAACTTCAGGATCTTGTCTCGGCCGGTTGCGGCGCGGGCGACGCGGCAGGCGTGCATGGTGACTTCCGTCCCGCTGGAGCCGAAGCGCACCATTTCTACCGGATAGCGCTTGCAAATTTCCTCCGCGAGTTCCCATTCCTGGTCATGGGGCATGCCGAAGGTGGTTCCTTCGTGCAGCTTTTGTTCGACGGCATTCACGACAGCGGGATGGCAATGTCCCGCCATTAGCGCGCCGAAACAAAGGTTGTGATCGATGTATTCGTTGCCGTCGACGTCGTGAATGCGGCTGCCCTTTCCATCCTTCACGAAGAGCGGATAGGGTTCGTAGTGGCGATAATTGCTGGCAACGCCAAGCGGAATGCGTTCCAGGGCGCGCTTGTGGGCAGCAGCGGATTTCGGCGTGCGCTTTTCGTACGTGGCGATTTCTTTTTGTAGTGCGTCGTGCATTGGAGTGCTCCGTCATAGCAGGTCTGTTCCCTGCGGTCAGTGTATGCGAAAAAATCGCTGGGCCTGGTCCTGGACTAATCTCATTTTAACAGACGAAAGAAGGCGCTCGGCCTGCCCGGGGCGCCTCTTGAAGCTTTCTGAAAGATACCTAGCGCCTTTCCCTCAGCGCCCTAAAAAAACAGTTTCAGTGCGAACTGGAACAATCGCGGGTCACGCACCTTTTGCGGCTGGCCGAAGGTTGGGTTGGCGGACCCGCCATCCACTCCATAGAATTGGGCGTGATTGAAGATGTTGAAGATTTCCGTCCGGAATTCCAGACGCGTCTTTTCTCCAATCGCAGTATCTTTAAACAATCCCATATCCCAATTGTTAATCGGGGGGTTGCAGCAGAGAGTGCGCGGAGTGTTGCCGAAGGTTCCCAACGCGCTGTCGGCAAAATTGGTGGGATCGAAGACCAAACCGTCGATGCGCGGGTTGTGAGTCTTGAATGGGCCGAGCATATCCGGTTTTCCAGGACATTCGAAGCCAAGTGTGCTCCCTTCCAATTCGGCATCATCGCAGTTGTTGATCAAGATCGGGAAGCCGCTCTGATACGTGTAGATGCCGGAAACTTGCCAGCCATTCAGCGCTTTCCCCTTAAATCCCTCGTACTTGGGAACCGGAAGCTCCCAGACGTAGTTAAAGACGAAGCGGTGGCGCGCATCGAAGAGAGATGGTCCATAGGTTGCATTAAAATTTGTTGGGTTCAGAATCTCCTCGAAGCTGGAGGCGTTGTCGAGCGATTTGCTGTAGGTGTAGGAGGCCTGGAACTGCAGGCCGTGCGAGAAACGCTTCTCGAATAGCGCTTGCAGAGAGTTGTAGTTGGAATGCGCCGCGGTATCTTCGGAAAAGATGCTATTAAAAACTTCGGTCCCGTCGGCGGGGCATCCACTAGTCACGGGATTGGTGCTGGTTGGATTGCAGTTGGGGGAAGCGTAAGGACGTAAGCCAACTAGGTTGATCGGCGTGCCGGTCCCGGGCGCGCCCGTAATGGTGCACGCTGGCGTCGTGCCCACGATCGGGCAAGGGATGTTCGCGCCACCGGGCGTGGAACCTCCGATGTAGGGCATGTGTAAGACCTGGCCTGGTCCAAGCGTGAACTGATATTGGCTATCTTCGGAAAAAGGCCCGCAGCCCTGTCCAAGGTTTGCCAGGTCAAGGCAGGTCTGGGCATTCGCCGCATTCTGATCGTGAATGGCGAGCAACCGGTGCCCTTGCGAGCCGACGTAGCCGACCTGGAGAAGAATGTTGCCGGGCAGTTCGCGCTTAATTGTCAAATTGTACTGCGCGGAATACTGCGTGCGGAGTTTGGTGGGAAATTGCCCGAAGAGCAGAATCGGACGATACAGCGCCCAATCTACCGGCTTGTTCCGCGGAGGATTCAGGAACGCGTCAGAAACATTGGGAAAAGTTGCACCCTCTTGAGTCACAAACGGCGTGCTAAAGAGCGGGTTCGACACGCCGTTACTGATGCCGAAAGGAGGCTCCGCGCTGAACTGCTCGAGAACCAATTGTTCGATGGGATTGTAGAAGAGACCCCATCCCATGCTGACGGTGGTTTTGTTCGGGCCGCCCGTAAGCTTCGAGAGGGTTCCATCTTTCCAGCCGGGACTCCAATTCAGGCCGAGCCGAGGCGCGAATGCTTTGTAATAGGTACCTGTAAGGCCGCCAGGAACGCCTTTGTCTCCAGGTACAACGAGCCCCGTCGGAGTGGTTCCGGTATTCGCGCAAGTCGGCGTCGGATTGGCAGCCGACTGGAAGAAAGAGACACTCGAGCTCGGGAAGCCCGTCGAGAGATCGCATGGGAAGATCGTCGAGTTCTGTCCGGGGTTGAACCGCTGAACTTTCTGACCAATGTCGGTTAAAGGCGTGTTCGTCTCCCAGCGAAGGCCATAGTTCAGAGTTACGTTGGATTTGAGCTTCCAACTATCTTGCGCGAAGAGATAGACGGAAGTGCTGCGCACCAGTTCCGTATTGGCGGAGCCTTGCGAGTAGGACAAGGGAAGACCGAGGAGGTAGTTGGCAAACGGATCCGCAGCTCCCGTGTCGTTGGCGCCGCCCGGGCCGAAGATGTATTCGCCATTTACGTTGAAGTAGAGCTTCTGGTCGAATTTCTGGTAACGGGCATCACCGCCAAATTTGAAGCTGTGCTTGCCGATGATCTTGCTGTAGTTGTCGTTGAACTGAAATGTGTTACCGGTCTGGGGCAACTGGCCTTCAAAATTGTTTCCGAAAAGACCGAGCGTGCCGTTCAAGGTCACATACGGCACTCCTTCGAACTTCGAGCCGAGCCCCGGGTGAATCCCGCATCCAAAGCCAGGACAAACGGGGGTATTGGGATTGGCCGCCGTGCCGAGCGGATTCCCGTTGGCATCGACAAGCGGCGTGTCCGTGCTTCCACCAAAGCAGAGCGCAGCGGAAACGGCGCTGCCGCAAGACGCTGTCACCGCGTTCGTCACTGTGGGGGTGTAAAACTGCGGCTGCGCTTCCCGGAACAGCGTGAATCGGAATTCATTCACTGCAGTTGATCCGATCGTCCAGGAATGGCTGGCGTTAATTTGTTGCGCGTGAGTGATAATCCTGCCGGGAAAATTACCGAGTGACCCGCCCGCCAACTGGAAAATGGCGAACGGGTCTAGTGTGTTGTCATTGTTGTAGTAATAATAGAGAGAGAGCTTCTGATCCTTATTCAGGATCTGGTCGAAGCGAAGCTGAAATTGATCCGCGCGATCCGTGGATTTCACCACGTCCTGAGTCTGGGAGTTGTTACCCCCCGATCCGGGCAAGAACTTTACCAGGCTGGCCGCAACGGGGTCGAAGCATTGGGTGGGCACCACGCTGCCCGCGAATATATCGCTATAAAGCTGGGGAGTGCCCGCAGCTGCTGCGTCCAGTGCGGTTTGGCCGGAAGAAGTGAGACCTGGTCTGCATCCCGTCCGGTTTTCAAAGATGTTAGCAACAGTAGGATCGTTCAACGTGCCAGAAAACGCGCCGGCTCCAAAGTTGCCCGCGAGGTCGCCCGCGGTCGGCACTGGTACCTGCTGCGAAACGATACCTCGCACGATGCGACGGCCTTCGTAGGAGCCAAAAAAGAAGGACTTGTCCCTCTTAATGGGGCCGCCCAGCGTTCCGCCAAACTGGTTTTGCTTGAAGGGCGCCTTCGGCGTGGGCTGAAACGTGAATCCGTGGGCGTTGAGGACGTCATTGCGCAAAAACTCGTAGACGCTGCCGTGTAGATCGTTCGATCCCGATTTGGTGACCACATTGACTACCGCTCCCGAATTGCGCCCGTATTCCGCGTCAAAGGAATTGGTGATTACGCGAAACTCTTCGATGCTATCCGGCGAGGGCTGCACTGCGGGCAGGTTGGCAAACAGATCGTTACCATCTCCGCCGTTCACCGAGTAATTGTTCGAGCGGCCGCGTCCGCCATTTACGGTAACGACGCCGGGTTTGTCCGTCCCATAAAATAAGTTGTTTCCAATTTGCGACTGCACGCCGGGCTGCAGTTGCAGCAACTGATAGACATCGCGCGTGTTCAGTGGCAGCTGCGTCGAAGAACGCTCGTTGACGACAGCGCCGAGTTGGGTTGATGTCGTATCGACTACCGGCGGCGCGCCGGTGACTTCAACCACATCCGTGGAGCCGCCAACTTGCAGCGTGAAGTCAACGCTTACGACTTCGTTGAGATTGAGGACGATGCCCTTGCGCGTCGATTTCTTGAAGCCCTGGCTGGTGGCGTCGATCTCGTAAGTCCCCACCGGCACTTCGAGGAATATGTATTCGCCGTTGGAACCTGACTGAAGTTCGCGCGTGACGTTCGTGGCTTCGTTGATCAATGTGACTTTCGCAGATGCGATCGCCGCGCCGCTCGTATCCATCACCGTGCCGCGGATGCGGCCGCCGGTGCTCTGCGCGCCCGCAAGTGGCGCCGCGAGGCACACTGCCATCGCCAACACCATTGCGAATAAGATGCTGCGACGACACGCCGAATGCTGCCGGAATCGTGCGTGAACCTTCATGAACTCACCCCTTGCCGCGAAGAATTCTTTGAGGACCAATTCTTCGTGGTTGCTGTACCCCTGAAACCTTACTATAATCCTGTAAACTTAGAGAAAGACCGGGACCGTGTCAAGCAGAAAGAATTCATCCAAAGCATCGGCGAAGCAAGACGGCCGGCGCTTGCTGCTCATCAGTGAAGTGGCCCGCCGCGTGGGCATATCTTCGTCCGCGTTGCGCGCCTGGGAAGCCCTGGGCCTCGTCTCGCCGCAGCGCACGCAGAGCCGCTACCGTCTCTTCACTGAGTCCGATGTGCGCTTGCTGCAGCGCGCGATTTTTCTGCGCCGCGCCCGCGGTCTCAATCCTGCTGCCATCGTCCACGTACTCAAGCGCCAGGGAGTTGTCACTGCTCCTGCGGAGAATTCGCTTCATCCCGGGCAGCGTTTCCGGCGCTTGCGAACGCGGCGCGGCCTTTCGCTGGCTCAGGTAGCTCGCGCCACCGGCGTGTCTGTCGGATTTCTCAGCGCTCTCGAGCGCGGCCAGATGCGCTCCTCGATCGCCACGCTGCGCCGCATCGCGCGCTTTTACCGCACGAACATTCTTTCCCTCTTCGAAACTGCCGGCGATAATCCGCGCCTGGTGCGCCCGAATCAGCGAAAAGTCCTGGAGACGACGCCGGACGTGCGCATGGAACTTCTTGCCTGGGGAAACACGGCGATGGAACCTCATCTTTTCCGCATCAAACCCGGTGGCGGCAGCGGCGAATCCTACTCGCACGAAGGGGAGGAATTCCTGCACGTCCTGCGCGGAGATTTTGAGATCTGGCTCGACACCAAGGAGCATTATCATCTAAAGCCCGGCGACAGTCTTTATTTCGAGAGTTCGACTCCGCACCGCTGGAAGAATCCCGGTCGGAAGGAAACCTGGCTGCTGTGGATCAACACGCCGCCAACATTCTGATTTTCAGAATAGTGTGCCAATGACAATGCGTCGTCTTCGCGGAGTACTTCAATCGCTCTCGATGCTGCTCTGCGCTGCCTTGATCGTGTGCGCGCAAGGCCGGCTCGTTGAACCGGCGGACATCATCGTCGTTCACGGCCGCGTTTACACGGAAAATCCCCGGCAGCCCTGGGCCCAGGCCGTGGCCATTCACCGCGGCAAGATCGTTGCTGTCGGTGACGACGCTCTAGTCGAACGCATGCGCGGGGCGGGCACAAAAGTAATCGACGCAGGCGGAAACTTGGTGCTCCCGGGTTTCGTCGATTGCCACATCCATTTTATCGAAGGCTCGCTTAACCTCGGCCGAGTGAATCTCGAAGGCGCAAAGGATCCCGCCGAGATTCAAAAACGCCTGCGCGAATATGCCTCTGGGCATCCTGGCAATGACTGGGTCCTCGGCCGTGGCTGGAATTACGCGATGTTCGGTGCGGAGGCGCTTCCGCACAAGAAATATCTGGACGAAATTTTTCCCGATCGCCCGGTTTTCATCGACGGGTTTGACGGGCATACCTATTGGGCCAATTCGAAAGCTCTCACGTTGGCCGGAATTACAAAGGAAACTCCCGACCCTCCGAATGGCGCGATTGTGCGCGACGCGCAAACCGGTGAGGCCACGGGCGCGTTAAAGGAGTCCGCTCAGGATCTGGTCGCTAAAGTCGTTCCAAAGCCGTCTCGTGCCGAGAAACTTTTGGCGCTGCGCACGGGCATGAAGTGGGCAAACGAGCACGGCGTCACTCGTGTGCACAGCGCCGGCGGCGATTTTGAAGTGCTCGATCTTTTTGACGAAATGCGACGCCGCGGCGATCTCAGCGTCCGCATGTACATCGCATACTTTCTAAATCCTCCCCAGCTCCGCCCGCAGGATCTTAAAGCCATCGAACAAGCCCGCAAAAAATTCCACGACGATTGGATTGACGCCAGCGCCGTCAAATTCATGGTGGACGGAGTTATCGAATCGCACACCGCGGCGATGCTCGAGCCGTACAGCGACGATCCTTCCCTGAAAGGTAAGCTCTTCTGGGAGCCGGCGAACTACAATTCGGCAGTCGCAGAATTGGACAAGCGCGGCTTGCAGCTTTTCACGCATGCGATTGGCGACTACGGCGTGCGCACCGCGCTTGACGCTTACGAAAATGCCGAAGCGCGCAACCACACGGACGATCGCCGGCCACGCATCGAGCACATTGAAACGATCACGCAGGCCGACATTCTACGATTCGGCAAGCTCGGCGTGATCGCCAGCATGCAGCCGCTCCATTCTTATCCGGACGCCGACACGCTGGACGTTTGGGCGCGGAATACCGGGCCCGAGCGTGCTTCCCGCGCGTGGGTCTGGAAAAGCATCGCGGATGCAGGAGGCCACCTGGCCTTCGGCAGCGATTGGCCGGTCGTGACTCTCGACCCGTGGCAAGGAGTTCAAACTGCGGTCACGCGCCAAACGTTGGAAGGCAAACCGGAAGGCGGTTTCGTCCCCGAGCAGCGGCTCACCGTGGCGCAAGCGATTGACGGCTACACGCTCGGAGCGGCGTTTGCCGGGCGCCGTGAAAAAACAGAAGGCTCACTGGAAATCGGCAAGCTTGCAGACCTCATCATTCTTTCGCAGAATATCTTCGACATCGACCCGCATAAGATTGCCGCCACAAAGGTCGTCAAGACCATTGTAGGCGGGCG
>MNDE01000092.1 GCA_001914785.1 Acidobacteria bacterium 13_2_20CM_57_17
GGAATTCGCGGCGGCGATCGCGTGGCGCAAGCCGGCATGCGCAGGATCTACATCGGTGGCGACGTCATTGTGGCAATTGATTCTCAAAAAATTGCGGGGCAATTCGACGTGAACGTGCTCCTCAACCGGAAACGGCCGGGCGATACCGTAACGGTTACGCTTTATCGCGGCGGAAAAAAAATGGATGTCCCCGTGAAGCTCGGCGAACGCACCAGCTGAAAAATGATGTAGAGCCGCCGATAGCGCGAGGTACGCTTCAGCCGATGGTCGTAGCTCACTGATTAAAATCAGCGCGAATTTTATCTCTCTCTGAATCGCTTAGTGAAAACCAGCCCTCCGCGAGGTCGCGGACACGCTCGAGTTCGTGTTGCATCTCCGCGTGTTTGGCTTCCATGACGTCGGCGCTCGCATCCCTCTGAACGTAAATTGGCGGCGCAAACAGAATCACTGTTCGCGCAAACGGTTTTGGAAGCAGAAAATGGTCCCACGTCTTCTCGAATGTTTTTCCCCGGTCCACACCGATGTGAAAAACCATGATCGGGCACCCGCTTTTTCGCGCGAGCATGACTGGTCCGGGTTTTGCCACGTAGCGCGGCCCGCGCGGCCCATCGATGGTAAATGCGCAATCGAGCCCTTCTTCGAGCCGCCGCGCCATCACGGCGAGTCCACGCAATCCACCGCGCGAAGAACTGCCTTGCGCCGTGCCGAATCCGAGCCACTCGATCACTTTGCGCGTCCATTGCCCGTCGAAGGCTGTCGTGTTCATCACTACGACGCCTTGATTGCGGTACCACCAAACAATCGGAAGAATGACGCGGTGCCAGAACGCCCAGATGCATTGCTTCTTAGCCGCGTACACGCGTTCGGCATGCTGCCAGCCCAGCACTTCGTAGCGAAGCGTCGGACCCAGCATTCGAATCACGCTGTACACCGCAGCGGCGATGATCGGAATCCGGATGCGCCGCGACCACGGCAGCTCTGGCAGCCGCGTGTCGTAATGCACATTCACGGCGTCCTGCTCGGACTTCTTGGTGGCCTCCACGGCTGTGTCTGGCGTGGTCATCTCTAGGCGGCTGCGGAGCCGCCGACGTATAGTATAGGCGAGACTTTCCGCCCGCGTGGCTGGGAGAATCATGGAGTGACGGTCTTCTTCAATTTGATTGAGCGCCTGCGCGGCGGCGCGATTCCGGCGGTGTGCGGGGCCATCGTTTGCGTCGCGTTAATCGGTGCAGCCGGCGCGCGGCCTGACCAACCGGTTTCCGACTCCGTCGGCGTCATCGACGGCGAAGCCATCGCCGTCACCGGACCTATGAGCATGGAAGTCGTGAACGGGCAGGTGAAAACCGTCCTGCACAACGGCAGCGACTTGCGGGTGAAGTCCGGCAACGCGCGCATTGATCTTGTCGAAGGCGGCCAAATAAGCATTTGCGGCCCTGCGCATCTTTCGGTTCTCAAGTCCGGAGGCTCGCTGACCATCGCTCTCGATACCGGCACAGTTCACGTGCGTATCGAACACGAACTCCCGCTAAACATCTACACTCCGCTGATCCAGGTACAAACGGTTGCCATCGGCGACGGGCCGCGGGACGCCCTGGTTGGATTCGACTCCTCCGGGGCCATGTGCATCCGCGCCAATCTCGGCGCCATCCGCCTGGAACAGCAGTTGACCGGACAAAGCGTGATCATCCCGCAGACTGGCGATGTTTTTCTCTTTAGCGGGCAGCTCGAGCACCTGCGCACCAGCGCCGGCCATTGTGCTTGCGCTTTGCAAATCGCAAAGGCAACCCCTCCACCTCAGCCCCCAGCCACCCAATTCGCAACCGTCGAAACGTTACCGCCGAACGAGGAGCCCATCTATCAGTTTGTTATGCCGCCGTTGATCTATGAGGCCAACGCTAAGGTTCAGCCGGAGCCGGAAATCGATCCGAGGATGATCGTTGTCATACGTGGTGTGCGCGTGCGGCCCACACTCATTTTCCAGGGCCGCGTGGAAGGGGATGGCGTGGCCGTTGCGCCACTAGGACGGCCGCCCGCTTCCTCGCCGGTTACCGCTAACGCGCCCAAGGCGCCTGCCCCCAGCAACGATTCTCTCGTCAATCGCGTCCGCAACTTCGTGCGCAAATTATTGCCTAGCGGATCCTGACAGTCTGTATTTGTAAGCTTGAGATGCCTTCGTTGCTCGGCAGAAGATCTGCTACATCCCCTCGTAGTTGGGGCCGCCGCCACCTTCGGGAACCACCCAATCAATGATCTGATACGGGTCGGCAATGTCGCACGTTTTGCAGTGCACGCAGTTCGCGGCGTTGATTTTCAGCCTTAGGCCGCCGTTTGCTTCCTTGGCCATTTCGTACACCGCCGCGGGGCAAAAATACTGGCAGGGGTTCCCATATTCCACGGCGCATTTCGTCGCGCAGATATTAGGATCGGCAACTTTCAGGTGGCACGGCTGATCTTCTTCATGCCGCGTTCCGGAGTGATAGACGTCCGTGAGGCGATCGAAGGTGAGCTTGCCATCGCCTTTGAATCTTTCCGGAGCCGGGCGGCCGTTGATTTTCTTGTAGGCTTCGTGGCCCGGGTGCGCCCGCATGGGATCGATCAAGCCGCGCCCGCCGGTAATTTGTTGGAAAGCGGTGTGGACAAATCCGCGGAGCATTCCATGCTGGAACGACTGATGAAAATTCCGTACCTGCCATAATTCTTTCTTGATATAGCTCTGCTCGATTTTTTTTGGGAAGGCGCTCAGAGTTTTCGACGAAGTATCTCCCGTCTTCAGCGCCTCGAAAATGGTTTGCGCGGCAAGCATTCCGCTCTTCATGGCCAGATGAATACCCTTTAGCCGCTGCGAATCCAGAAAACTTCCCGAGTCACCGATAATCAGCCCGCCGTCGAGATAGTTCCGCGGCATCGCGTACCATCCGCCGTACGGGAGTGATTTGGCGCCGTAGCGTACCAGCTTCCCACCGTCTAGAAGTTTCTTGAGAAAAGGATGAGTTTTCCAGGTTTGAAACGCAGCGTGCGGATCGAACAGCGGGTCGGCATATTCCAATGCGAGTACCAGTCCTATAGACACGCGATTGTTCGACAGCCCGTAAATCCAGCCGCCGCCGTACATGTCCGTGGAAACCGGCCAGCCCAACGTGTGCGCTACGTAACCCGGCGCGATGCGTCCTGGCTGCACGTCCCACAATTCCTTAATGCCAATGCCGTAGCTCTGCGGATTGATGTTGTCGAGTCTTTTCGCGGCGACGAGTTTTTTTGTGAGCGAGCCGCGGGTGCCTTCGGCCAGAACCGTGACTTTTGCGCGCAGCTCGTAGCCCGGCGTATAGTTCGCTTTCGGCTTGCCGTTTTTGTCGACGCCCTTGTCTTCGGTAATGACTCCGGCGATTCCCTCACCTTCGTACACCAGCTCCGCGCCGCCAAATTCCTTGAAGACGTTTACACCAGCGGCTTCCACGAGTCCGCCGATCCATTTGGTCATTTTGCTCAACGACACGACGTAATTGCCCTTATTCTTGAAGGGCGGCGGAGTGATCGGAAAACGGAACGACGATCCTTTGGTAAAAAGCAGTGCCGCATCATCCGTCACCAGCGTATCGAGTGGCGCGCTTTTTTCAAAATCCGGCACTAATTCCGCGAGTGCCTTGGGGTTCATGATCGCGCCGGAAAGCTGGTGAGCTCCAATCTCGCGCCCTTTTTCCAGCACGTAAATATTTTCAGAGGAAAGTTGCGGCCCACTTTTGCTCGAACCGCCGGATTCGTTGTACTTTTTGAAGAGATTCGCGAGATGCAACGCACAGGAGAGGCCAGCAGGGCCAGCGCCGACGATGAGAACGTCAGCCTCAAGTCGTTCACGTTGGACAATCACTCTCGCATTCTAGCAGAGGCAGGCGCATAGCCTAAGAGATGCAATATGGGATAGTCGTCGGGCACTTACGTTCCGCGATCCGAACCTTTGGGCACACGTGACGTAACTATGTACTTTTTTCGCTAAGCTAGTCAGAGACCGCGCCTGGGACGAGGTCACAGATGAAAAAGAGAACCAGTGGGAAAGCCATCGCCAGTTTGATTCTGGGGATGATTTTTCCTTTCGCCGTCTCCAATATTCTTTTCGGAGTGCCCAGTTTCAATAAGACTATATCGTTCACGCTCATGTTGAGCCCGTTCGCGGGCGTGTTACTTGGGCATATGGCCAAAGTACGAATCCGCCGCGCCAAGGGAGAAATTCGAGGCTTGGCAATTGCAAGAGCAGGTCTAGCACTGTCGTATGCTGGGATCGTGCTGTTTGCAACTGCATGGCTTATTCCATTCGACAGGTTTCCCTATGGAGCGAATGAGTCTTCGGCCGTAGGTTCATTGCGAACCCTGAACGCTGCACTCGGTCAGTACGGGAGGGCCAATCCAACCCAAGGATTCCCACGCAGCTTGGAAGAGCTGAAGGCGAAAACGCCAAATGAAGAACACCCATTGACAATTGACTCGACGCTGGCGAGCGGCGAAAAAGCTGGATATAGATTCACATATGTACCGAAAAGCATTGAAAACAGCGGAAAGTTAGACGGTTATGAGGTATTTGCGGATCCAATCGCGCCGGGAAGATCAGGAGTTCATCATTTTTTTATGGATCAAACCAGTTCAATTAGGGTTACACACGACCGACCCGCAAACGCGCAGAGTCCGCTACTTCAATAGGATAACAAAGCGCTGAAAATCGCGCGCCGTGGCGCTAGGCATTTACGATCTCAGTCGTGTCGGCGGGGAGTGGGATACCTCTTTCCCTGTAGGTCTCTGCAATCATGTTGAAGACCTGAACAAGCTCCGCAAGAGCCTCTTCCCTGGTGTCCATGAGAGCGTAGCAACTCGGAATGGAGGGAATTTCCGCGACCCAAGAGCCGTCGTCTTGCCGGTAAAGAATGATCTTGTAATCCTCGAATTTCATGACGTTTCTCAAAGTATACGCTAAATGGCCGCCACTGAGGCCCTATCCGGTCTTGGCTTTTTCCAGGGCTTCGGTGAGGGCAGGCATGATCTCGAAAATGTCGCCGACGACGCCGTAGTCGGCAATTTCGAAGATGGGGGCGTTCGAATCTTTGTTGATGGCGACGATGGTGCGGGCGCCCTTCATGCCGACGACGTGTTGAATCGCGCCGCTGATTCCCAAGGCCAGATAGAGTTTCGGCGCGACGGTTTGGCCGGAGCTGCCGATCTGGCGCTCCATGGGGAGCCAGCCTTCGTCGCAAATGGGACGCGATGCGGCGATTTCACCACCCAGCGCTTTCGCGAGCGCTTCGGCTTGTGGAATATTCTCGGGCGCTTTGATGCCGCGGCCGATGGCAACAATGAGAGGCGCTTGCGTCAAGTCCACGGCGGATTTCGCTTCCTTGAAGAGATCGAGCGGCTTGGTGCGAATTTGCGCCGCGCTCAACGATACGGCCACGGAATTTACGGGCGCTTTTCCCGAGGGATGCGCAGCAAGCAAATCAGCACGAAACGCTCCCGACTGAAAAGAGGCGAACCACGGCGCAGTTCCGGTAAACGTGACATCCGCCGCGGTTTTGCCCTGGAACATTTGACGCACGAAAACGAGCTTGCCACCCTCGTTGCGGTAACCAATGCAGTCGCCGATCATGCCCTTGCCGAGCATGGCTGCGAGCTTCGGCGCGAAGTCGCGCACCTGGTAGGTGTGGGGGAACAAAACCAAATCCGGCTTGGCACTTTCCACTACTTGTTTCAGCGCGACGCAATAGCCGTCCGGCGTGTACGCTTCGAGCAAGTCATGTTCGACGGTCAAGACTTCGGCGACATTTTTCGACGCCAGCTCGTTCGCGAATGCGACAACACTTTTTCCGATCACCAGCGCGCTCACTGCACTGGAAGTATCTTTGGCGATTTGCTGGGCGGCTGCCAGTGTCTCGAAACTGGCATTGTTCCACTTGCCTTGCCGCAGTTCGGTTACAACTAGAATCTTCATGGCTAGATCACCCGCGCTTCGAATTTCAGTTTTTCCACGAGCTTGGTGGCCACTTCCTTGGGCGAACCGGTCAGGAATTCGGTTTTCTTAGTTTTCGTGGGGACATAGATTTTTTCGATCTTTTGTGTAGGTTCATGTGAAATGCCAAGCGACTCTCTGGTCGCCGTCGCAATGTCTTTTTTCTTGGCGGCCATGATGCCTTTCAGCGTGGCGTAGCGCACTTTGTTGATGCCGGATTGAATCGAGAGGACCGCCGGCAGCGGACAGTCGATGTGCTGAAACCATCCAGCTTCCAGTTCCCTTTTCAAGGTCATTTTTCCGTCGGTGACTTCGATGGCCATGATGATGGTGGCGTGCGGTAAATCCAGCAGCCCAGCCAGCAGCACTCCGGTTTGGCCAAAGCCGTGGTCATCGCTCTGCAATCCGGTCAGGACCAGATCCGCCTTTTCCTTGCGAATCGCAGCGGCCAGGGACTTCGCTGATCCCAGAGGATCGAGCTGCGCAAATTTTTCGTCCACAACGTGGATGCCGCGGTCTGCGCCCTTGGCGAGCGCTTCTTTAATCGTCTGCTTCACGCGCTCCGGACCCATCGAAAGCGCGATGACTTCGCCGCCGTGCTTTTCCTTGAGGCGAAGGGCTTCCTCGAGCGCGTAACTGTCCGGCTCGTTCATTTCGAAGCCGATGTCCGATTCCTTGATCCAGTTTCCAGCGATGGCCAGCGGCGCGTCTTTTGCAGGAACCTGCTTGATGCACACGATGATGTTCACGAGACTGTCCTTCTCTGACTCTAAAGACTGTTTGCGACGCACAGAAGGGGATGCTACTTGCCGGACCAGAGCTTGAAAATCAGCGCGGCGTTGGTGCCGCCAAAGCCAAACGAATTCGAAAGCGCGTATTCGACTTGCGCTTTGCGCGCGTGATTCGGAACATAGTCCAGATCGCATTCGGGATCGGGAGTTTCCAGATTGATGGTGGGCGGCAGAACCTGATCGCGCAGGGCCAACACGCTAATGCCTGCTTCCAGACCGCCCGCCCCTCCAAGCAAATGTCCGGTCATGGACTTCGTCGAACTGATGGGCACATTTTTCGCGCGTTCGCCGAAGACCCTTTTCAGGGCGCGCGTCTCGATCACATCGCCGATCGGCGTTGAAGTGCCGTGCGCGTTCACGTAGCCGATGTCGTCCGGTGTCAGCTTGGCATCTTTTATCGCAGCTTTCATCACGCGATAGGCGCCGTCACCATTTTCTGCGGGCTGCGTGATGTGAAAGGCGTCGCCAGACATTCCGTATCCGACAATCTCCGCGAGGATCGAGGCGTTGCGCTTTTGCGCGTGCTCAAGAGACTCCAGAATCAGAATGCCCGCGCCCTCGCCCACGATAAAACCATCGCGGCCAGCGTCCCAAGGGCGGCAGGCGCGCGCGGGATCATCATTGCGCGTGGAGAGCGCCTTCATGGAGGCAAATCCTCCGATTCCCATCGGCGTGATGGTCGCTTCGGTGCCGCCGCAAATCATCATTTCCGCTGCGCCGCGTTCGATAATTTTGAACGAATCGCCGATGGCGTGGGCGGAAGCGGAGCAAGCCGTGGCAGTGGCGGAATTCGGCCCGCGCGCGCCGTAGCGAATCGAAATATGCCCCGAAGCAAGATTGACGATGGCGGAAGGAATAAAGAAAGGAGAAATCTTGCCGGGGCCGCCCTGGACCAGTTTCCAGTGCTCGCGCTCGATGATGTCAAACCCGCCGATGCCGGAAGAAACGTAAACGCCGACTTCATCCAGGTCCGAATCTTCCTTCTTCCAGTTCGCCGACTTCACGGCAAAATCCGCGGCGGCCAGCGCCACCTGGATGAAGCGGCCCATCTTCTTCAGTTCTTTTTTTTCGATCCACCGGAAGGGGTCGAAATTTTTGATTTCACCGGCGATCTTGCAATCGAAGCCGTTGGTATCGAACTGGGTGATCAGGCCGATGCCGCTTTGACCGGCGACGAGGTTTTTCCATGATTCCTCCGTGCCGATTCCCAGCGCGCAGACCAGTCCAACACCCGTGACCACCACTCGGCGAGTCAACTCTTCCATGCTCCCTGTTGAGGTGTGAATTCCGTGGCTTACTTACCTTTGGCGTGTTTGTCGATGTATTCGACGGCGTCTTTCACAGTGGTCATTTTTTCGGCGTCCTCGTCCGGCACTTCAATGCCGAAGGCTTCTTCAAACGCCATCACCAATTCCACCTGGTCGAGCGAATCCGCGCCCAGGTCGTCCACAAAGGACGCTGTGGGAGTGACTTCCGCCTCATCCACGCCGAGCTGCTCGACGATAATCTGCTTAACGCGCTCTTCTACGCTGGCCATTCCCGTTCCTCCGCGATCGTTAATCGCACTGTCTGTAGACTTGTGTCTTCGTTTCCCAGGCTTATTTGCCTGCACTATGCGCGCGGAGTACAGCCGCGCCAAAATCGTTGGTTTGGACCCCTCTGAACAACCTGCCCATTCTATTTACCCCGCTCCCCAAGGTCAACTTAACCAGCTCATGCCAAATACATGCCGCCGTTTACGTCCAAAACGTGGCCGGTGATGTAACCAGCTTCATCGCTGGCTAAAAACACGATGGCCGCGGCCACGTCGCGGGCGGAACCCATGCGGCCAAGCGGAATACGCGCTTTCAATTCGTCCTTCACCTTTTCGCCTAGAACGTCGGTCATGGGCGATTCGATGAAACCAGGCGCAACGGCGTTCACAGTGATGTTGCGCGACGAAATCTCGATGGCAATTGCCTTCGTCAGGCCGATGAGACCGCCCTTGGCGGCCACGTAATTGGCTTGGCCGGCATTGCCCATCTGCGCGACGACCGAAGCAATATTGATAATGCGGCCAGCGCGCGCGCGCATCATGGTTCCAAGAGCCTGCTGGATGCACAGGTGGGCACCGGTCAAGTTCGTTCGAATGACGGCTTCCCAGTCGTCCTGCTTCATACGCAACGCCAGGCCGTCGCGCGTGATGGCGGCGTTGTTCACGAGAATATCCAGGCGGCCGAATTTCTCGACTACCTGCTTGAACCCTGACTTCACCTGTTCCGCGTCGGCTACGTCCATCTTCACCGCGAATGCTTCACCGCCCGTCGCCACGATCTCCGTTACCAACGCGGCCAGCTTTTCTTCATTGCGAGCAGCGACGGCAACTTTTGCGCCGGCTTCCGCAAGCGCCAGCGCGGTGTCGCGACCGATGCCCTGCGAGGCACCGGTTACCAGTGCTACTTTGTTTTTCAGACTGAACATTATGCTTTGACTCTGTAGCTCACCACTTCAGGGATGAGGCTTGTGCCTTGCTGATGCGTCCGTATCTCGCCGCATAAAACCCTCAGGCCTAAAGGCCTAAGCTACAGACTGGTTCACGCAGCATCCGACCTGGCGCCGGCGATTTTCTCCGTGGTCGCGGCCAAACTTTTTTCGTCTTCGACGTTCAGCGCTGCCACGGAACGCTCGATTTGCCGGAGCAAGCCGGTCAGGACGCGTCCGGGACCCACTTCCACAAAAGTGTTTACACCCTCATCGATCAGCAGCCGGACGGACGCTTCCCATCGCACCGGCATGGTGACCTGGCGAATGAGCGCTTCGCGTGCTTCGTCGCCGGTTTCGATGGTGTCCGCGTCCACGTTGGTAACCAGCGGCACCTGCAATTTTGAGAATTGCGTATCTCGTAGATTCTTTTCCAGCTTTTCCTGAGCCGGCATCATCAGAGACGAATGGAAGGGCGCGGAAACTGGCAGAATCACGGCGCGCTTGGCGCCGAGTTGCGAGGCAATTTCCACGGCGCGCTTGACCGCGGCGGAGTGTCCGGAGATGACCGTCTGGTCGGGAGAATTCAGGTTCGCGGGCGCGCAAACTTCGCCACCTGCCGCGCGCTTGCAAGCGTCCGCAACCACCGCGGGAGATAAACCCATAATGGCGGCCATCGCGCCAACGGCCGCGGGAACAGCGTCCTGCATGTAGGTTCCGCGCTTGCGTACCAACTGCACGGCATCCGCAAACTTCAGGGAACCCGCAGCCACGAGAGCCGAATACTCACCGAGGCTGTGCCCGGCCACGAAATCCGGCGCCAGGCCCTTCTCCGCCAGCACGCGAAATACGGCAACGGAGCAAGTCAAAATCGCAGGTTGCGTGTTGGCCGTCAGCTTGAGTTCTTCCTCGCTACCTTCGAAGCAAATCTTGGAAATTGAGAAGCCCAGCGCGCTATCGGCTTCGCTAAAAACGGCCTTGGCCGCCGGGTATTTTTCAGCCAGCTCTTTGCCCATGCCCGGGTATTGCGAAGCTTGCCCGGGGAACACAAATGCGACTTTGCCCATAGCTAAATCCTCTCTTAAGGCCGTTAGGCGAGAACGGCCGCGGACGAGAGCTCCTGTTCAATTTTCTCGTTCATGCGCGCGCGGGCCAGCCCCGCAGCCACGCGAATGGCGTTCTTGACGGCGTTGGCGTTGGAACGGCCATGCCCGATCACGCAAACGCCGCGCACGCCCAAGAGCGGCGCGCCGCCGTACTCCGTATAATCAATCGTCTTTCGCAAGGCCTTGAAGGCCCCCTTCGAAAGCATCCCGCCCACCTGGGAAACCAGCGAGCTGTTCATGGACTTCCGCAGCAAGCCGAAAATCTGAAACGCCAGGCCTTCGCAAATCTTCAGCGCGATGTTGCCCACGAAACCGTCGCTCACAATCACATCCACATTGCCCGAAAACAAATCCCCGCCCTCGACATTGCCGACAAAATGAACCGGACTCTTCTTCAGCCGCGTGTAGACCTCGCGCGTCAATTCGTTGCCCTTGATCTCTTCTTCACCGACCGAGAGCAGGCCCACGCGCGGCCGCTTGCTGCCGAAAGTGGCGCGATAGTAGACCTCGCCCATCACCGCGAACTGCACCAGGTGTTCCGGCCGGGAATCGACGTTGGCTCCTACATCAAGCAGCACGGAAACGCCACCTTTGGCGTTGGGAAACGGAGCCGCCAATGCCACACGATCCACCGATTCCAGTGTTCCCAGCAAGAACTTCGCTACAGTCATTACCGCGCCCGTGTTGCCCGCACTGACCATTCCGTCGGCCTTTGCCTCGCGTACGAGCCGCGCCGCCACGTGCACGGAGCTGTCCTTCTTTCGCCGAAACGCCTGGGCAGGATGATCCTGCATGGTGATCACGTCACCAGCCGGCACGATCTCGATGGGCAGGTTGGGAGAAGCGTGTCTCGCCAACTCCGCACGCACCACATTCGGCTGGCCGACCAGCAAAATGCGAATTCCAAGCTCCCGCGCGGCCAGCACACTCCCCTCGACCTCGGGGCGGGGCGCATGGTCCCCTCCCATAGCGTCAACGGCGATGGTGATCATGGGATTTTTGTCCGCAGACGAAGCGAGAGAAACTCCGAATCCTTACGACGACGCCTCTTGTGCCGCTTTGCCCTTGTAGTATCCGCAATGCGGGCAAACCTGGTGCGGCTGTTTCATTTCGTGGCAATTCGGACACTTGGCCAGCGCGGGCTTGGACAAAAAGTCGTGCGCACGCCGTGTGCTGGTTCGTCTCTTGGAATGCCTTCGTTTTGGGTTAGGCATGGCACTACACCTCGTTCCGGCCCCAGTGGGCGGATTATATCGGGCTTGTCAGCCCTGCGAAACTATTGTTTCTTGAGCCACTCCTGCTTGAGGCGCGCGAGAGGGGCCATTCGGGGGTCCATCGCGTGGGTCTCACAGCGGCATTCTTCGTGGTTCAGGTTTGCACCGCAATTCGGGCACAGCCCCCGGCAGTCGCTCTGGCAGATGACCTTTAACGGCAGTGCCAGCAACACCTGCTCCTTCAATACGTCCGCCAGGAAAAGTCCCGGGCCGTCGTAAAATCCAATTTCGGTATCGTCGTCCTTCAGCCGGTCTTCTTTATGCTTGATGTCCTTGGGCAACGGCGCATAAAAGAGGTCAAACGTCCGGCTTACCTCTTCCACGACCGGTTCAAGGCAGCGCGCACACACCAACTCGATCTTTGTTTCTAGGGTACCATCAATACGAATCTGGCCTTCCAGCAACTCCGCCGTGGCCGTCACTTCCAGCGGCTCGACTTGCTTGATCTCCGCGGAATGAAAATCGATGCTGCCCGGGGCGTAAGTCTTCCGGATGCGCAACTTGTGAATGGCCAATTCCTTGACGTCAAGGAACATGTCTTCAGCGCCTCCGGCGCGTACGCTCATGCTTTACCATTATTGAGTCGGCTTCGCGCCAAGTCAAGGAAGCGCCGCTAATTCCTGTGCTTTTTTGCAACCTGTTCGTCGCCATCCCTGCCTAGTACGCGGTTGGCCGTGGAATCCGCTGGGCTTCTCGGGGCAATACCTGACCTTGGAATTCGGCTTCTGCCGGAAACGTAATTGAGGTTCCTGTTGGATTGTAATGTTCTGCGCAGGCGGTAATGTGCGAGGCAGGACGTGAAGGGCCACGAAATGCAGGATCAACGGCCCGCGCAGCAGACCCCGCCAGTTCCGCGCGACTGACCGCCCCTCCTTTGCAGTTCGCTTCGCCCGACGCTCGTGGTGCAACGACTCGAGCAGCGGATTCTTATCCGGCAGCGGAAACTGTCGCAAACGGGTCTGCCCACGCTCTACAAACGCCCGCATGTCGCGGGCAGTCTGAGGCGGCAAACCCTTTCCGGGCCCTCCCTTTGCCGGCAACTTATGAATACTCCATTACCTATTCCAGGAAGAATCGGCAGGATCCTACGATGGACCAAGGAAGGCGCGTCGCGGGGACTGTTGCTGGGCGTTCTCATTTGCGCGCCAATTGCCCGCGCGCAACTCGCCAGTTTTGATCCGCAACCGGCAGGGATCCTCGGGACTGTGCTGGCTGAGGGCAGAAACATTCCGATCAGCGGCGTTCTTGTGAGCGTCCGATCGCTGGCCGGTGGATCCTTTGCAGGTGTCTTGACAGACTCCAGTGGCCACTTTGAGATGCGCGGCCTTACACCCGGAAATTACGAAATCGTGCTACAGGAGCCAGGCTACGAACCGACCCGGACGAGCCTGCAATTGCGCGGGCCTATGCAGCCGCTAGAGCTTTATCTTAGGGCCAGCAATCGGCTGCCAAGAAAGAATACGAATTACAGAGTATCCGTCCGGGAACTGAAGATACCTAGTAGGGCACGCGAAGCGTTCTACAACGGATTGGAGCGTTTGGAAAAGTTTGATGCCGCCGGCGGACGAAGGCAATTCGCGCGGGCGATCACGGAGTTTCCGGAGTATTACGAAGCGTATTACCACCTGGGCGTGGCGGAGCTAAGGCTGGGCAACGACAAGAAAGCGGCGGAAGCCTTCCAAAAAGCGATCGATCTCAGCGGTGGGAGATACCCATGGGCACAATTCTCCCTTGGCTTCGTGCTATGCCGGCTCGGGAATTACGGGGAAGCAAAGAGCGTCATTGACAGAGGATTGGAGGCGGACGGTAATTCGGCCGTAGGGCGAGTCATGCTGAGTATTGTGTTCTTTGGCTTGAACCGTCTTGAGGAGGCGGAACAAAGCGCCCGCGAAGCTCTTCAGCGAAATCCGGGCCTCGCGTCGGCTTATCTAGCATTGGCGGACGTTCATGGGCGAAGGAAGGAGTACACTCTGCAACTCCACGACTTTGATGCCTATCTCAAACTGGCGCCCGACGGACCAGATCGCAAGCTCATTCGCCAAGCTCGCGAGGTTATTCAGCAAAGAGTGGCAGCCACAAGAGAGCACAATTGAATTTCGGTTGAGCCCGGAGGTTTCCTAGCGCAGGCGTTCCGGGTCAACGGTCTGGTCAAGATAGATCCACAGCACGCGAGCAAAGAGCGTGATTGTCGGCGCAAAGGGCAAGAACAACACGACGGCCCAGATAGTGACTTTGGTTATCCACCAGCCCGTAAGAAACCAAAGAAGCGCGGCGATTGGCGCCATAATCAAAACTCCCAAGGCAAAACTGAAGTACATGGCGCCCAGAAAGTAGCCGGGTTCCCGCTCGAACTTGAGATCACAAATAGAACAGCGCTCGCACATCTTCGGAAATCCGCGGAAGATGGAATATTGAAAAATTCCGCCAATGCGGCAGCGCGGGCAGCGCTGCTGGAGAATACTTCGCAGAGGGGACGGCTTTGCGACGGTTTCCATCGGCAGCGGCTTCTAAGCTAGCAGTATAAGGAAAAGCTCGTGCGGGTAGGTACGTTCGAGACAAACGATAATCAAAGACCGCCGCTTTCAGAAGTTTGTTTCAACCGTTTCGCCGCAGCACCAAACATCCCGCCAGCATGTCGTGCAGCGCCTGCTTTTTCTCGGTGAAACCCGCCATGATGTATCCAATAAAGAGAGGCACCATATTGGTGATGATTTTTCCGAAGTGCCTTCCCGTCGAGCGGGCGAAACTGACGCGTTGTCCCGCCATATCCGTTACCACGAGACCGAGGGCTTTTTTGCCAACAGTGGCCTGCCATTCCGAGCTTTCCATCAGCGCGTGGTACAACCATGTAAAAACCAAGCTAATCGTGGCGACAAGAAAAATGAGTCCAATGAGCACGAAGATGCCGGCATCATTTAGCTCTTCGTCAGGATGGATTTGGCTGAGGAGGCCACCCAACCCCGTCAGAAAAATCAGCGGAATCAGGATCAAAACAAAACCAATGCCCATCACCACGTTGTCAATGAGTAGTGCCAAAAACCGGAGCCAGAATCCGGCGTACTCCACGCGCGATGCCGCCGCATATCCGGCGTAATCGGGAATGGCTGCTGCGCTACCTCTTACTGGTACCGCAACCGATGCGGCCATCGCTGGCGAGTAGACCGGCGTAGTGGCGACGGCAAAGGCCTGTCCGCAGTTCGAGCAGAACGCGGCCCCATCCGCCATTGAAACGCCACACTTGGAACAGTACACGGTATCTACTCGATGCAATTCCAGCCGCTTTGCGAACTCTCAGAATTGCAGCCAAATCCTACTTTTAAGCGAGGTTAGGGTCAATCCTGGACTGCATCACGCAAAGAGGGCAAGAATTTCATAGAACTAGTACGAGGTCATTGTTCACAGACCTATTCCCGCATTCCCCGTATCACATTGATTTAGCAAGTTTTAGGAAGGGATGTGGAAATACATACCGTTTTGGTTCATTTCGTGCCTTCAGTTTATCTGGTCACCCATTATAATGAACCTTGCAGCTGTCGGCATCCAGCCCCCGCGGCCTTTTTCTATACATCTCTAGTTCTTTCTGTGCATCCCTAGTCGGGGGCCCCACATGCGCACAACTCTAAAAATCGTCATACCCCTAATTGTCAGTGTTGCCGCAGTGTCCTTGTTTTTTGCAGCCTACCAAGTACGTACGGAAAAACGCCTGCTGCGCAACGACCTATCGCGCCGGGCGGAGATTCTTGGCGAAAGTCTCCAGGAAAGCGTCGAGCCATTGCTTGACCGTGGGGCGGAAAAGAACTTGCAGCGTCTTGTCGAGCGGTTCGGCCAGCGGGAACACTTGAAGGGCGTAGCTGTGTACAACGGCGCCGGCGCCGCGCTGGCGATCACGCCCGGATTGTCACAAGTTTTTAGGTTGCGGCCCGGGACTGCAACGCGCGCTTTCCAGAAAAACGCGGGAGTTGGCGGATTCCTGAGCGCGCAGCAGAGTCCTTCTCTTAACGCGGAAGAAGCAGCTCCCATGCACATCTACGCTTTGCCGCTGCACCGTAACGGAGAAGTCGTAGGAGTGCTGGCTCTCTTCCACGACACGAGTTACATCGACGTGCAGGTCTCCCGCACGCTGCGGGATTCATTGCTCAGCGCATTGTTTCAAACGCTTCTTATCACAGGACTTGCGCTGGTACTTGTCCGCGTGACGTTCACGGAACCGCTGACGCGCACGGCCAACTGGCTGCGAACGCTTCGAATGGGACAGCCAACCCCGACGTCAGAGCTTCCGAAAGGCGAAATCCTCGATGAAATACATCGCGAAGTAACGCACCTCGCACATGATCTGCACACCGCGCGTGCAGTTGCGGAGGTTGAAGCGCGCTTGCGTGAATCGAACGCCTCGATTTGGACGGCGGAACGCCTGCGGGTCAGCCTGCGAAACAAACTCCAGGAGAAGCCGCTCTTCCTGGTCTCGAACCGCGAACCGTACATGCACGTGTTCAATGAAAAGGACAAATCGATCGAGATGATCGTGCCGGCGAGCGGCGTAGTCACGGCACTCGAACCGATCCTCCTGGCGTGTAACGGAACGTGGATTGCCAACGGCTCAGGCAACGCCGACCGCGAAGTTGTTGACGAGCGCGACCATTTGCGCGTTCCACCCGATCGGCCGAGTTACACGCTGCGGCGCGTGTGGCTTAGCGACGAAGAAGACAAAGGCTACTACGAAGGTTTTTCGAATGAAGGATTGTGGCCGCTCGCGCACATTGCGCACACGCGACCCATTTTTCGTCCCGAGGACTGGCTGCAGTATCACAAAATCAACCGGCGGTTTGCGGACGCTGTTCTGGAGGAAATGGAGGGCACCGAATCGCCGATACTCCTCGCGCAGGATTATCACTTCGCGCTGCTGCCGCGAATGGTCAAGGACGCGCGGCCCGACGCTCGAATCGCAATCTTCTGGCATATTCCCTGGCCGAACGCGGAAGTTTTTGGGATTTGTCCGTGGCAGCGCGAGCTCGTCGATGGCCTTCTCGGCGCCGATCTAATTGGCTTTCACGTTCAATCACACTGCAACAATTTTCTGGAGACGGTGGACCGCGCCCTCGAGGCGCTGACGGAATGGGACCGCTTCGCGGTAAACCGCCAGGGCCACATCACCCGCGTGCGGCCTTACCCCATCAGCGTGGCGTTCCCGGAGAATTCCAATGCGATCAGCGCGTCGCGCAGCTCCGGCGAAGAACGCGCCGCGCTTTGCGACGAGATGCGCATCGAGGCTTCTCTCCTCGGCGTGGGCGTGGATCGCGTTGACTACACCAAGGGAATCCTCGAACGCTTCCGCGCCCTGGAACGCTTTTTCGAACTAAACCCCGCCTACCAGCAACGCTTGACGTTTGTGCAGATCGGCGCACCCAGCCGGACGGACATTGAGCGCTACAAGAATTTCCTCGACGAAGTCAGCGCCGAAGCGGAGCGAATCAACCTGCGTTTCCAGACGGCACGCTGGAAACCCATCGTGTTTCGCAAAAAACACCATTCGCACGAAGAGATTGCGCGTTTTTACCGCGCTTCGTCTTTCTGCATGGTGACCTCGCTGCACGATGGAATGAATCTGGTGTCCAAGGAATACGTAGCCTCGCGCGAGGACGAGCAGGGAGTGCTGATCCTCAGCACTTTTGCAGGCGCAGCGCACGAACTTTCGGACGCGCTGCTGGTCAATCCCTATGACGTTTCACAACTCGCAGATTCCATCCATCGGGCGCTGGAGATGACCGATGAGGAGCAAGCGCGGCGGATGCAGCGCATGCGACACACGGTACGCGAACATAACATCTATCGGTGGGCTGCGAATCTGCTCTCTGACCTAACGGAGATTCGCGTCGAATTGACGGAACGGATGGAGGCGCCCCAGGCAACATGATCCGGCGAGTTACGTCCATGATCTTGCGGCGCGGCGAGAGCGCTTCCGCATGGTTCAGCGAAAGGGAGTCTTTCGCGTGAACGCGGCGGAAACCCCGTTCGAATTCGTCACCGTTTCGTATCTCACGCGAATCGGCAACCAATCCGCCGGGACGCTCGCGGAGTTGTTAACCGGGTTGGAACACTGCAGCGACGCATCCATTTTTCATCACACGTTTCAAACCCTGGGCAGCCATCACTTCCTGACCGAGGGTTTTTCGAACGACTTCGCGCAATGGGTGCTTTCGGACACGAACCGAAACGATCTTGCCGAACAGCTTGCGGTGCTTGACATTCGCGACTACGTTTCGATCGCGGCGTTGCGCAGCGACCTATGCCGCGTGGTCGCCGACTATTGCACGGCCTATCCACACTTCGCGGGCCAGTCCGCGCTGGAACGGTTTTATTTTTGCGAGAGCGTGGAAGTCAACGTCCCTCTCGGCCGAAACGCTCGAACGCTGGATGAATTTCGCGATGGCATAGCGCGTCTCAGCCATTCCGGTTTCTATTTTCATTTTATTTCTTCCCGGCTGAGACTACAGCTCCGAACTAACGACTTCTCGCACTGGCTTGCCGACGGGCTGGGATTGCGAACGCTCAGTGAAAGCGTGAACCACATCGATATCTACACCAACACCTTGGACAGCGCGCGCGCCAAACTCCTCCGGCTAATCGATCGTGAAAGGAGAAAAACATGAGCGAGACGCTGGCACTCGGACGCATTCCGCTGGATGACTATGCCGAGTTGCTTGGCGCGGGTGAAATCGAGGAGCTGCGGGCGCTGGCGAGTCCGCTGCATGGGCGGAGCATCCAGATGGTGAATTCGACAGCCGTTGGCGGCGGCGTGGCGGAAATCCTCACTCGTCTGGTGCCTTTGGCGGAAGAGCTGGACCTAAACATCAAATGGGAAGTAATAAGCGGCGGCGAAGATTTTTTTGAGGTAACCAAAGCGTTCCACAATGCGTTGCATGGAGCGCCGTATCATGCGAGCCAAAAAGACTTTGATACTTTCCTGGCCTACAACCAGAGGAATCGCGAGAAGCTCGCGCTGGATGGCGAATTCGTGGTCATCCACGACCCGCAGCCCGCGGCGCTTATCGAGGCGCGCAAGCCAGGAGCGAATCATTGGGTGTGGCGCTGTCATATCGATTTGTCGCATCCCAACCGGGCGGTATGGGATTTTCTGGAGCAATTTGTCTCGAAATATGACGGTGCGATGTTTTCTTCGCCGGAGTTTTCGCGGCAGCTTCCTATTCCGCAATACCTTTTTTACCCGGCCATCGATCCGCTTTCGGAAAAGAATTGCGAATTGGAGCAGGAGTTTATCGCGCAAGTGCTTACGCGCTACGGCATCGATCCCCAGCGCACAATTCTCACGCAAATATCCCGGTTCGACCGGCTGAAGGATCCCGTCGGGGTAATTCGTGCCTATCGTATCGTAAAGCGATATTTCGATTGCCAACTGGTCCTTGCCGGGGGCAGTGCGTCGGATGATCCTGAAGGGTCTGTAGTACTAAAAGAAGTTTTGCGAGAAGCCGACGGCGACCCCGACATCAAAGTGCTGGAATTGCCGGCCTGGGCGCCTCTGGAGGTGAATGCGTTGCAGCGCGCATCGACGATTGTGCTCCAGAAAAGTTTGCGCGAAGGATTCGGGCTCACGGTGTCGGAAGCGCTGTGGAAGAAAAAACCTGTAGTGGCCTCCGCGGTTGGTGGGATTCCCATCCAGGTCATTCACAAGCACACAGGATTGCTGGCGCATTCGGTAGAAGGCACTGCGTATCAGATTCGCTTTCTACTGTCGCATCCGGAGATTGCCGCAAAGCTAGGGGAGCACGGGCACGAGCACGTCAAGGAGAATTTTCTCATTACGCAAAAACTGAAACGCTATCTTACGCTCCTGCTGACCCTGGCCCGTGGATCGTGAGAGGCCCGTGAGTCCACTGGCAACTCTATGTTGCGGGATCTCATCTAAGGAGAAGAGGCAGAAGCTTTACCCCACCCGAAGCCAGCCCTGCTTTTTGCAATCCTATTACATCTGTGCAAGGAGAACACGAATGAAGCGTGTCGCACTTCTGCTATTTGTGACAGGTTGGCTTATGCCGCTGGCCAAAGCCCAAGATCATTATCAAGTGGGGGGCTACGGCGATTATTTCCGTATCTCACAAACAAAAACCAATATGGCGGGGCTGGGAGCGCGAGTGGGATACAAGGCGTTTTCCCACGTTATGCTTGAAGGCGAGATGAGCTATGACTTCGAACAGGCTTTTGCAGAGGGTTTTACGAACCCAAGCAATCCCAGCAGTGTCACGTTTGTGCCCAGCAATCTCAGAGTCCTGCATGGACTCTTTGGCCCAAAGATTGTGGCTGGCCACGGCGCGATTCGTCCCTTCCTGACACTGAAGGGAGGTTTCATTAATTTTAGGCTGGATGCCAGAAACCCTAGCTTCTCGACGTTTGTGAGCTCGGTGAACAATTTGCGAGCGAACAACGTGAGCGGAACGCTTTATCCGGGGGCCGGACTGGAAGGGCATATTGGTCCAGTGGGTCTACGGCTTGAAGCAGGCGATGAAATGTACTTCGCCGGCAGCGCACATCACAATGCCCGTCTGGCCTTCGGACCGTTTCTTCGATTCTAAAGATCGAACCGCCCCGCAGCCGCCGAGTCATCATTTCACGCTCCGCTCTTTCAAGTATGAAGGAGCGGGGCGTTCGATTTTCGGTCGTTCACTCTCTCTAACGCGTCCAAGACTTCGTTCAGGTCTGGCAGATGGTTTCTCCGGACATCATTGCGACGCAGCAGATTTGTCGCCGAGAGCGCTGCCCAAATGTTCGTGATGCTGACGAAGAAGGAATTGGTCGGTCATACCGGCAATGTAATCGCAAACGATGACGTGCCGCGATTCCGTTTGCGCAAGTTCCTCATAGAACGACGGCATCGTACCGCGACGATCTGCATAGTAAATGAAAAGTTCCTCCAAACACTTCACGGAGCGGTCGCGGTCCTCCGCGATGGCGGGGTGGTTGTAAATGCGTTTGAAGAGGAACCGCTTAAGCTCGCCGTTTCGAGCAGCCGCGGCATCGTTGAAGCCAGCGAGGCGATTCGGGGCCTGGCGAATGTCTTCCACAGAGGAAATATGGGAGGCCAGGACGCGCTGCTGGGTAGTCTCAATTAGACTAGTTGCCAAATCATCCAAAACACGTTTAAGGGCTTCGTTGAAGACGAGCTTTTGACGGGCGCCGCGATGCGCGGAATTGACTTGCGCGTAGACTTCGCCAAAAAAAGCAACTTCTCTGCACAAAACAGCGAGATCCAGAAGCCCGGCTTCAAGCGCGTCGTCAATATCGGCGGTGTTGTAAGCAATCTCATCGACCCAGTCGATGAGTTGCGCTTCTAAAGGCGGGCGCAGATCCAGAAGATACTCCGCAAGCTGCGGAAATTCCGCCGCGGAATAATCGCGCGAATGCTTGATGATGCCCTCGCGAACTTCAAAGGTGAGATTCAAACCCCCAAAATCGAGGTACCGCTGCTCGAACTGTTCGACGATGCGCAGCGCATGCAGATTGTGATTGAAACAGCCGCCTTGTTCGCGCATCAATTCGTCAAGTTTGCGTTCGCCGGCGTGGCCGAATGGCGGATGACCGATGTCATGGACAAGAGCGAGCGCCTCGGCAAGTTCCGTGTTCAGTCCCAGTGCCGAAGCAACGGTGCGGGCAATTTGCGCGACTTCCAGCGTATGCGTCAGGCGATTGCGGAAATGGTCCGAATAGCGCGTAGTGAATACTTGCGTCTTGGCTTCGAGGCGGCGAAACGCACGGGAATGGATAATCCGATCGCGGTCACGCGCGTAGTCACTGCGGTAAGGGTGAGACGGTTCGGGATAACGCCGCCCGCGGGATCGTTCGGCGCGCATCGCCCAGGGAGCAGGAGTGGTGACTGGTTCGATGGGCCGCTCCGTTATATTCCGGCTGAACCACGCGAATGCTCAGGTCGTAGGGCAAATCAGGATTTCGGCGAAAGCGTATCCAGGCCGCGATCGGCTTGATCCGCAATCGTGGTGTCCGGAAATTCCTTTTTGATTTGCTGGTAGATGCCGGCGGCCTCCTTCGGATTGGAATTGCGAAGGATACCTGCAAGTTCTAGAAGCACCAGTGGCCGCGGCACAAGAGCACTCTGCTTGTCCGCCAAGGCGCGAAAGATTTTGATGGCATCATCTGGCTTGCCGGTGCGGGAGTAAATGATCGCCGTCTGATACTGCGCCATGGCCGCGAGCTCTTTGTCGCTGCCTCCGCTGATCTTCTTCAGTTCTTCGAGAGCCTGATTGTGGCGATCGAGGTCCTCAAGACAAAGCGCCGCGTAGTAGCGTGCGAGCTTCCCGGGATTCGTGCTGGGATATTTGCCGGCAACTTTGCTGAACTTTTGCACGGCGTCCTGGGCACGCGCTGCTTCATCGGCAAAGAAAAGGGCGTTGGGGTCGGAGGGGTCAGGAGCTGAGGCGATGCGGCCCTGATAGGCCTTCATCGCAACGTCAAAAGCAGCCGATGCGTCCACAGTCTGCCGGTCGATATAAAACTTCCAGCCCCCGTAGCTGAGCGCCACAAACAGTGCGACCAACACGACGATGAGCGTAAATTGCCCGTGAGAGATGACAGCTTCGGCGCCGTGCTCGATGGTTTCCTTGATTTTGTCCTGTTTTAGCTCTTTGCGCGAAATATGTTCGGACACACGAACTCTCCTGATTGGTTTGGAATGTATGATTCTAGCACAAGAGGCTGATCACCGATGGTCCGGGCATGGGCTTCGGACGCGCGCCGCAGATTTTACCCTTCCGTCCGAAAAACGCCGGGCGTGTCCCAAAGGGAATCGAATGGTGCTAATTTTAAAGCATGCAGACGGCTTGCATTCACTGTGGCGCGGAGCACTTGCTAAAAGATGGGCAATTCGGCGGCCATACGAAAGTGCAATTCAAATGTTCGAGTTGTGGGAAGACCACGATTGTGGAGATCAAGCGGCGCGTGGATTCGACAGTCGTGATGTCCCCGCTTCCCTCGTTTGCAAAGGCAAACGCCACAAGTTCAAATCTGAATTTGCCGCCCGCCGATCCCGGGTTGCGCCTCCCTGAAAACGCGAAAGTTGTGCTCAACATTTTGTCAGGCCCATCGAAAGGCGAAAGTCACACGCTGAAAAAACCACGGGTTGTCCTGGGCCGCAAGGGGGCCGATATTCCGGTGAATGATCCTGAAATTTCGCGGCATCACTGCCTTCTAGAAGTAAGGGACACGCACATTAACCTCAAGGACTTGGATTCGACCAACGGCACTTTCTTCGACGAAGAGCGCGTGCGGGCGGCCATGCTGCGTGACGGCACGGAGTTTCGAATCGGCGGTAGCCTTATTCGCGTGAATTTCCAGAAGAAGTAGCCGGGTCTCCATTCTCCTCAAAGCAGTTCCTTGGCGGTGGATTCCTGCGATTCACGTTGTGAGATACTAGCGCCGAGTACAAGATAATCCGGAGTCCGATGATCCGTCTCTCCGCCTGCATAATTACCTTCAATGAAGAACGCAACTTGGCGCGAGCTCTGGAATCGATCCAGGGAATTGCCGATGAGATTGTGGTCGTAGATTGTGGAAGCCGCGACCGCACTGGGGAAATTGCGAGAGAGCACGGCGCGCGGGTAATTACGAACGCGTGGACAAATTTTGCAGAACAGAAAAATATCGCTGCAGCAGTCGCGAACAACGATTGGATTCTCTCCCTGGACGCTGATGAAGAGCTGAGCCGTGAATTGCGCGGCTCAATGCTCGCCTGGAAGCACAAAGAACCAGAATTTGCGGTTTATGAGTTTGCGCGGCGAGCCTGGTACGTTGGAGGCTGGATCAATCACTCGGGATGGTATCCGGACCGTCAACGGCGGCTATACCGCCGCGATGTGGCACGTTTTTTGGGAATCGTTCACGAGGCACTGCGATTCCAGGGCGAGCCGGGGCGACTTGGCGGAGACTTGCTTCATTACACGATTCGCTCTTTTTCGGAACACGAGGAGAAGGTCGACCGGTACACCACGCTTGCGGCGCAGCAGATGTGCGCTGCCGGGAAGCAGAGTTGGCGGGCAGCGATGTGGCTCGCAACGCCATGGAACTGGTTCAACAGTTATGTCCTACACCTCGGATTTCTCGACGGTTCTCGCGGATGGGTCATCTCGCGGATGGCGGCGCGAAGCACATGGTTGAAGTTCAAGAAGCTTGGGGAGCTCGTTGAATCAGGGCGGCACGCGGGCACGCACTCATCATGAGGATCCTGTATGTGGACCTCGAGCGGGAATGGCGCGGCGGGCAAAGTCAGGCACTGCTGACCGTAAGGGGGCTCCGCGCGGTCGGGCATGACGCGCAACTGGTTTCCGTGCGGGAATCGCCGCTTGCTCGCCGCGCGACATCTGCGGGCATTGTGGTGCACGAGGTCGGTAAGAATGCTCGGAGGGCCAGCGCAGCTCTTCTTCTTCGCAAATTACTTTCACAGCAGAATTACGACGTTCTTCATGCCAATGAGCCCCACGCGCTTACCGCCGCGTGGTTGGCTGGAGCGCAAGAGCGTACTCGCATCGTGGTTTCTCGAAGAGTGGCGTATCCACTCTCGGCCAGTGGACTGGCGGGGAAGCGCTATCAGATAGCGCGGCGCATCGTGGCAATTTCCCACTTCGTGGAGAAAAGCGTCTTGGAATCGGGCGTGCCACACGAAAGATTGGCTATCGTCTATGAAGGCGTGGAGGTTCCCCGTTTACCGACGCAGGAAGCACGGCAACAAGCACGGCGGCGCTGGAGCGTAACTGAAAACGAAAAACTTTTGGGATGCATCGGGTATCTGTTGCCCGAAAAAGGCCAGGAAATCGCCATACGCGCGCTTTCAACCATAGGCACGAAGGTTCCCCGAGCGCGTCTGCTGTTGGCTGGTGACGGCCCCTGCCGCGCTGGCCTGGAAGCGCTAGTGCAACAACTGGGGATGCAAGACAAAGTGACCTTTGCGGGGTTTGTTGAGGACGTGACCCAAGTTTACGCCGCACTCGATGTTTTTGTGTTCCCGTCGTTGGCTGAACCGCTTGGCACTTCGCTCCTGGCGGCCATGGCTTGGGGACTTCCAGTGCTGGCGGTGGCGAGCGGTGGCGTG